>CALEXE010000043.1:0-7165 GCA_937925265.1 uncultured Collinsella sp.
CCCGCTATCGAGGTCTAATACTTTTCCGCGAAGTGAACGTCTGTTTTTGGACCCCTGAAGCATCCGCATTTTTCGATGGCGAAATCGCAGGATTCCAGCATCAAAATCGCAGGAAACGGCGCCCTCGAAGTGTCTATGCTTCGGGGGTCCGATTTTGCTCGTTCACTTCTCGGGAAAAGTATTAGACTTCACCACCGTCCATAAAGAATGACCCCCTATCCCTCCTAATACACATCCAAAAACTCATCCAACATTAATCTTGGCTCAAGAATCGCTTAATCTATAACCTGCACTATAGAGTTCGACCAAGGGCGGGGCGGCGCAGCGCAGACCGCCGAACGCAACGCTCGCGCCCGAGCAAATTGCCCGGCGTCGCGCCCATCGAACGAAAGGACAGGTCATGGACGACCTCGAAAAAGTTGAAACCATCCGCACCAAGTGCAACGTGAGTTACACCGATGCCAAGGCGGCGCTCGACGCTGCCGACGGCAACGTTTTGGATGCCATCATTTGGCTCGAGTCGCAGGGCAAGACCCAGACCACGTCGGCGCATGCCGCCACCGAGTCCGCGCCAGTCGATGAGCCCTCGGCCGAGATGGTCGCCGCGCAGGCAGCCTACGAAAAGTCGAGTGAAAAAACCGACTTCTCCAAGAAGATGGACAGCGTGTGGGAGTACCTCAAAAAGCTCTTCCGCCTGAGTCTGGACACCAAGTTTATCGCCACGCGCCGCGATGCGATCATCCTCAACATCCCCATCCTGATTCCCATCGTCGCGCTGTTTGCCTGGGGCGCCACGATATGGCTGATGCTGATTGGCCTGTTCTTTGGCATGCGCTACCGCATCGACAGCGACGGCGACGTGCCCGGCAGCATCAACAACCTTATGGATAGCGCTGCTAACGCCGCGGACGACATCAAGCAAAATCTCAACGACGACAAGTAATCGCAGACGGGGGCACGCATGGCACGGATCCTGATCGTAGAGGACGAGGAGAAAATCGCCCGCTTTGTGACGCTCGAGCTGGAGCACGAGGGCTACCAGGTGGAGCACGCCGCCGACGGACGCACCGCCGTTGACCTGGCGTTGGAGCGCGACTACGATCTGATTCTGCTCGATGTACTGTTGCCGCAGCTCAACGGCATGGAGGTGCTGCGGCGCATACGCAAGCACAAGGATGCGCCAGTGATCATGGTCACCGCGCGCGATGCCGTGATGGACAAGGTTGCCGGGCTCGACGCCGGCGCCGACGATTACCTGACCAAGCCATTTGCGATTGAGGAGCTGTTCGCACGGATCCGCGTGGCACTGAAGCGCTCGGAAGCCGTGCGAGCGGCTTCGGGCGTTGGCGGCGCCAGCGCCGGGGCTGGCGTAGCGAGCGGCACGGCCGCCGGTATCGCCACAATGTCCCCGGCAACCGACACGGCCCAGACCGCTGCCGCGCCCTCCCCCGCCGCACTCGCCGTGGGTTCGGTCGCGCTCGATCCCGACCGCCGCGAAGTCACGGTCGGCGGCTCGCCCATCGCGCTCACGGCCCGCGAGTTCGACGTCCTCGCCCTGCTTATGACGCATGCCGAAACCGTGCTCACGCGCGAGCGCATCGCGCACGAGGCGCTGGGCTACGAATACGTAGGCGACACCAACAACGTCGACGTGCACATCGCGCACCTGCGCGCCAAGATCGAAGACGCCGGCGGTGCCCGCATCATCCAGACCGTGCGCGGGGTGGGCTATGTCTGCCGCGCGTAATGCCGAGGCCAAGCGCGTCACCTCCATCGCCCGCGCCATCAACTGGAGCTATATGTGGCGCCGCCTGATGAGCTACGTCTGGCTCGATCTGTTGCTGTTGGTTATTGCGGTGGCGATCCTCGTCTATGGATACAACCAGACGCTGCCCAACGGCGCGTTTACCGCAGGATGGATCCCCAGCGCCACCGTTCGCGGCATGTCGCTGACGCCCGCGCACGGCTGGGACCCCGCCACGCTCACCTATACCGTCGAGCTTGCGCGCACCACCAAGACCTTCCCCCTCGCGCAGGACCTCGTCACGCTATGGCCTCTCTACCTTGTAGTTGTGGGTTGGCAGGTCATCAGCGTGCTCAACATGCTCGGCGGCGCCCGCCGCGTGCGCCGCACCATGGCGCCGCTCAACGATCTGGCCCTGCGCGTGGACGAACTCGGCCGCATGCAGCTCTCCGGCGGCAAGATGGAAACGCTCGAGCAGGCCATCGAGCGCGCAAGCGTCGACTCGCCGAGCGTCACCACCGGCGACGCCGACCTGGCAAGCATCGAGGTCGCGCTCAACCGCCTGCTGCGCCAGATGCAAGAGGCCAAGCTGCAGCAGATGCGCTTTGTCAACGACGCGAGCCACGAGCTGCGCACGCCCATCGCGGTGATTCAGGGCTACGTGAACATGCTCGACCGCTGGGGCAAAGACGACCCGGACGTGCTGGCAGAATCCATCGCGTCCCTCAAGGCCGAAAGCGAGCACATGCAAGAGCTCGTGGAACAGCTGCTGTTTTTGGCACGCGGCGACGCCGGACGCACGGTCCTGCGGCGTGCGAATACCAACCTGGCCGCGCTGGTCGGCGAGGTATGCGAGGAGTCACAGATGATCGATACCGCGCACACGTATCGACTGGCGTACGACGCTGCGCTTGTCAGCGACCCGCGCTGCGACGCATCTGTCGACGTGGCGCTCGTGAAGCAGGCTCTGCGCGTGATCGTGCAAAACGCCGCCAAGTATTCGGACGCGGGCACGTCCATCAGATTTGGCGTAGTGCCGGATGCGGGCGCGGGCACGATCGACATAAGTGTTGAGGACGAGGGTATCGGCATGAACCAGGAATCCGCAGCTCACGCTTTTGAACGGTTCTACCGCGCCGACAACGCACGCGATGCCGGCGCGCAGGGCTCGGGTCTGGGGCTCGCCATTGCCAAGTGGATCGTCGACAGCCATGGCGGTGTCATTGGCGTGACCTCAGTCGAGGGCGTCGGCAGCCGCTTTACGATTCGCCTGCCGCGGTAGGAAGCCCCTCGGCATAAAAAAGGGATAGGGCCAGGCGGCTCTATCCCTTTTTGCTAGCTATAGCAGCCTGTGCGCTACTCGCGGCACAGATGCACGGCGAAGCCGGCGAACTCGCGCTTAAAGTACACGAGCTTGGTGCCGCCGTCGGGCAGCAGCACGCGCGACTCCTCGTTGACCTCGAGCCCGCGCTCGGCAAACCACTTCTCGGCCGCATCGATGTCGTTGACAGCAAAGCCAATGTGGCCCTTGGCGCCACGACCGTTCTGCTTCATGATCTCGACCAGCGAATCGTTAAAGTACGAAACCGGGGTCTCGATAACGGGCAGGCCCATCATCGTCGAGAACAGCTCCGCGATCTCCAGGGCGTCTGCCGGGTCAGTGGCGTTAATGCCCACATGGGCAACGCGCATGCCAAAGAGCTCTACCGGGTTGGCGTTCTGCTCACTCATACAGTCAGCGCCTACTGAGCCATAACGTCGAGGACGGCCTTCTCGGCAGCGACGCGGTTCATGCCGGTCATGAAGGGCACGCCACTCACGTACGGGCAGGTGAGGCCCTCGGGGGCAACGGTGGTGGCGATCAGCAGGTCGGCGCCCTCGTCGCAGTAGTCCTTGGCCTCGGAGATGGCGCACTGCACGATCTCGTACTTGCCGGCGTAACCGTTGGCGTCGAGCAAGGTGGCGACCTTCTGGGCAACGAGCGTGGAAGTAGCAGCGCCAGCACCGCAAGCCAAAACGATCTTCTTCATAGGTAATGTCTCCCTTCATGGTTTACTTTAGGTAAGTGTACCGCAGCGAGCGATAGCACTCGGCCTCGATGAGCTTTTATGCCAGTTTGCTTGCGCGCTGCGTATAATACATCCAGTACGTGTTGTCATACCGCTCGCTTTATGAGCGACTAAGGACCCTAATATGCCCGATTCCCGCACACTCTGGACCGCCGTCGTTATCATCTGCATCGCCGTGTCGGTGTTCTTTAGCGTCAAAAAACGCACCACGTTCAAACGCCTGCAGCAGCTTATGGCCGCCAAGCAGTGGGACGAGTTTGATCGTTTGCTCGACGCCAAACTCACCAGCATGCTGTACCCGCGCTACAACCGCGACTACCTGCGCCTGAACTCCTATCTGTTGCGCGAGGACCACGAACACGCCAACGAGATGTTCGACCTGTTGCTGGGACTCAACCTGCCCAAGATGCAGCGCGTCGACCTGGTGATCAAAGCCTTTAACTACTACGTTGGCCAGGAGGACCGCAAAAAGTCCAAGGAGCTTCTGCACGAGATCAAGGGCTTTGAGGGCGGTCAGGCCGAGGCGGTCGCACACGAATGCCAGCTGATGTACGACACGATGATCCTCAAGCGTCACAACGACATTCCCGAGCTGGAGCGCATGCTCGAGGATGTCGGCGACGACCCGGTCAAGCGCTGCCGCTTGGAGTACCTGCTGGCCCTGCAGTACCAGAACAAGGGCGACGAAGCCAAGTTTGCCGAGTACTTGGAAAAGTCAGGCCAGCACTCGATGACCGTCAACGCGTAACGGACGGCTTGTGCTAGACTTCTAGTCTCACGGGGGCGTGGCGGAATTGGCATACGCAGGAGACTTAAAATCTCTCGCCGCAAGGATTGTGGGTTCGAGTCCCACCGCCCCTACCATTTGGCTTTTACGGGCCCGTGCCCCCTGGGGATGCGGGCTCGTTTCTTCTGGATGCCGTTAAGCCTCTAAGTTGCGATGGAATAGTTCCTGTTTTGGCAGTTTATCAGCCCATTTAGGAACTATTTCACCGCAACTTATGAGGGGATGGTTAAAGGGCGCTGAGGCTGGGGGTCCAGCCGATGGTGGGTAGCTCACCGTCGAGAACCTCGTTGATGGTGGCGGCCATGCCGGCGAGCAAGCTGTTCTCGCTTACGGTGAGCGTGTCGTAGCCGCCGACTCGCATGAGCTCGCGAATCACCACAGCGCCTGCCAAGATCACGCCCGCGCGCTTGGGTTGCACGCCCGGCAACGCGGCGATGCCCGCAACATCCAGCGCGGACATGCGCTCGATAGCGGCCGAAACCTGCTCCAGCGAAAGCTCGCGCAGGTGCACAAAGCTCGAATCATACGGCTCCAGCTCGTGAACGAGTGCCACGAGCGTAGTGACGGTACCACCCACCGCGACCAGGCGCTCGGCGCGCTCAAAGTCGACAGGCAGGCTCTCAAAATAGCCCGCAAACTGCTCGCCCGCCCAGTTGGCAGCGGCAGCAAGCTCGCCGTCCGCCGGCGGCAGCGCCGAGAAAAACCGCTCGGTCACGCGACGGCAACCGATGTCCAGCGAGCGCGTTCCCTTCAGAGCAAAGATGCCGCGCTCCGGTGCATAGACGCCCGTCGCGAGCTCCGTGGATCCGCCGCCCGAATCGGCAACGATGATGCGCTCGCCGGCAAAGTCGTGCGCCACGCCAAAAAACGTCAGGCGTGCCTCGACCTCGCCCGGAATCACCTGAGGCTCAAGCCCCAGATCGCGCAGGCCGTCCAGCAGCAGCGCGGCATTGGAGGCATCGCGCGCGGCGCTCGTGCACGTGGTGCAGGTGCACGCGGCCCCAAAGGCACGGGCCTCGTCCACAAACATGCGACACGCAGCGAGCACGCGCTCAACGGCCGCCTCGCAAAAGCGCCCCGTCGCGTCCACGCCCTCGCCCAAGTCGGTAATCTCGGTATGCTTGGACGAGTCCACGATCGTCCCGCCCTCGACCTGGGCCAACACCAGTCGCGACGACACCGTTCCCAAGTCAATCGCCGCCACCTTATATCGTTTGCAATTCGTCATTGCGGGCTCCCCTCCGGGCGCTATTTGCCGTTGGACACGACCGTCTGACCCTCGACGCCGTTAAACCCAAACAGCATGTCGAGCGCCTGGATGTACCACGGTGCGTCCTTGCCGACCTCTTCGATCTCCTTGGCCACTTCGCTGGCATTCTTGGCGTTTGAGGACTTTTTGCTCGACGACGAATCCGAATCCTCGTCCAGACCCTGCACTTCAATCCTCTTCTCGCCGGGCATCACCATGCCCAGGTCCCGTGCCGAATCCTTAATGCCCTCTTCCGAAAACCACTTGTCAGTGTCTTTTTTCATCTCGTCGTTGTATTGCTGGCGAATCTCGACCTGCTTGGCCAAGATGTCGCTCGAGCGTTTTGCCACGTACAGATCGCGCACGGGGAAATACAGGCTCACGAGCGCCAGCGCCACAACGATGCCGATAAACAGCGGACGCAGAGAGCCATGCGTAAAGTCATAGATCGCCTTGACCACCGCATTGTCGTTGGCGTAGCGCATAAAGTCCGAGCCCGAAAGACGGCTCGAAGGTCTGCTCGATTTGTCGTGCGTCTGGGCCGAGGGACGCGACGCATGCGACGAACGTGCCGGGCGCACCGGTCCATCTGCCAAGGTATTTGATTGAGCATTGGGGCGCGAGGTACTTGTCGGGCGCTGCGTGGAGCGGTCGGCGCCGGCATAAGCGGACCCACCGAGCTGCACCGTGCGCGCACGGCGAGGCGACGGCTCGCGCGAACCGGCGGAATAGTACCTGTTGTCGTAAATCTGATCCATGTGCGCCTTGTGCGGTTGAGGTTTGTTTGCGCTAAGTCCTTTAGTTATAGCACGAGCGCCTGCACCGCCTTCGCCAGCCTTTGCTCGACATAAAAAAGGCGCTGAGCCGTATGGCCCAGCGCCCATGGCGCTTTGCAGCATCCAGTCAAGGCGGGACGGAACCGAGCCAGCCTCCCCCTCGCCAAATTCGCCCGTTTAGCGAATGTTGTAGAACGCGGTCTTACCGGCGTAGCGCGCGCTGCCCTCGAGCTCGTCCTCGATGCGGATGAGCTGATTGTACTTGGCGATACGGTCGCTGCGGCACGGGGCGCCCGACTTGATCTGGCCGGCATTGACGCCCACGACCAGGTCGGCGATCGTGGAATCCTCGGTCTCGCCGGAGCGGTGGCTCACGATGCAAGCATAGCCGGCCTCCTTGGCGGTCTCGATGGCCTCGAGCGACTCGGTGAGCGTGCCAATCTGGTTGACCTTGACCAGGATCGCGTTGGCGGCGCCCAGCTCGATGCCCTTCTTGAGGCGCTCGGTGTTGGTGACGAACAGGTCGTCGCCCACCAGCTG
>CALEXE010000044.1:0-5547 GCA_937925265.1 uncultured Collinsella sp.
CCAGCCTCGAAGGCGGGGTTCTGCTTGAGGTCCAGGCGCGGCGAGTCCACGTGGGCGCCCAGGATGTTAAAGCCCTGCTCGAGCGGGGCGGTTCCCAGGTTGACGAGCATCAGGTCCTTGCCGTGGTTGGCGGCGAACACCTTGTCGCCGGCCTTGAGCTCGCGGCCCTCGGCGATCACAGTCTCCAGGTCGACGTAGCCCGCCTCCTCGGCCATCTTGATGCCGGTCTTGACGCACAAGCGCTCGGTCTTGTTCTCGCTCAAAAACTGCTTATAGCCGCGGCAAAGCTCCTCGAGCTCCTCGATCTGCTGTGGCGTGTACTTTTTCCATGCGCAGGGACGCTCCATGACGCAGGCTCCTTTCGGATCGATCGTGCTGGTTGATGTACCGTGAGCCATCGTATCACGCGCGGGCCCGCGGCGGCGGGGAAGCTTGATGTGCTGTGGCTGTGGGGCGGGGAGCGTGTAAACTGGTGTGAGCAAGCCGTGCCCAGCCCAAAGCGAGGTATTCAATATGTCTGACAAGCGCCGTACCTTTGCCGTCATCGACGGCAACTCGCTCATGCACCGCGCCTTCCACGCCGTGCCGCCCACCATGAACGCGCCGGACGGTCGTCCCACCAACGCGATCTTTGGCTTTTTGAATATGTTCCTCAAGATGATTGACGCCTTTAATCCCGACGGCGTTGTCGTGGCGTTTGACAAGGGCAAGCCGCGCGTGCGCATGGAGATGCTGCCGCAGTACAAGGCTCAGCGCCCGCCCATGGACCCCGATCTGCACGCACAGTTTCCCATGATTAAGGAGCTGCTCGCCGCACTCAACGTGCCGATTTTGCAGTCCGAGGGCTGGGAAGGCGATGACATCTTGGGCACTATGGCGCGCCTGGGCGAGCAGGCCGGCTGTGATATGTTGCTGGTGACCGGTGATCGCGATATGTATCAGCTCGTGACCGAGCACGTTAACGTGGTCTCGACCCGCAAGGGCCTGTCCGACGTGGCGATCATGACGCCCGAGAGCGTGGACGATCTGTATCACGGCATTACACCGGCGCTCGTGCCCGATTTTTATGGTCTGAAGGGCGACACGTCCGACAACATCCCCGGCGTGCCGGGCATCGGCCCCAAAAAGGCGAGCGCGCTCATTGCGCAGTACGGTAGCCTGGACGAGGTCATCGCACACGCCGACGAGGTCAAGGGCAAGATGGGAGAAAACCTGCGCGCGCACATCGATGATGCGCTGCTGAGCCGCAAGGTCGCAACCATCCGCACCGATGCACCCGTTGAGCTCGATTTTGAGGCGACGTCCTTCCCGGCGTTTTCCGCCGATGAGGTTTCCGCGGCACTGGGCACGCTCGGCATCACCGCCATGCAGAACCGTTTCTTGGCGCTGATCGGCGGCGAGGGTGGCGCTGCTGCCACTGTCAGCACGTTTGAGATGCCCGCCGTTTTGCGCGCAGCCGCCGGCGATACTGACGCGCTTGGTGCCGTTGCAGATGAGGTCTCCCGCGCGATTGATGTCGGCGAGTGGGTCGCCGCCGTGGTGGACGATGACAAGGAAGAGGGCGCGCTCTTTGGGCTGACGCGCACGCTGTGGTTGGCGACGTCCAAGGGCCTGTTTGCGCTCGAGGAGGGCGACAGCGGTGCGGCGGCTGAGGTTGAGGGCTTCAACTTCGCCCACGGCGTGATTGCCGGCGTGCTCGCGCGTCTGTTTATGGAAGGCCGTGTGGCGAGCCCGGATACGAAGGCGCTGCTGCATGAGCTTTCGCCCGTCGACTCTTCTGAGCCCGAGCTCATGGACCCGCTGTCCGCTGATTCCACGCGTATCTTCGATACCGTGGTCGCTGCCTATCTGCTGGATTCCGATCGCTCCGAGTTCGATGAGGCGTATCTGGCCGATACCTATCTGCAGATGGCGCTGCCTGCGGCGCGCGGCGCAGAGGGTGCCGGCGAGGACGCTCCTGCGCCTGCCGCCCGTACTGCGGCCTTGACGCTGGCGCTCGTGGCACCGTTGCGCGAGTGCATGGCCCGTGAGAATGCCGCCAACGTGTTCGATGGCATCGAGATGCCGCTCGTGCCGGTGCTTGCCAAGATGGAGCGCGCGGGCATGCTCGTGGACCCCGACCGCCTGCACAGTCTGTCCGAGGGCCTGGCGACCCAGATTTCCGAGGTTGAGCGCAGCATTCGCGACCTGGCTGGCGACGAGACCTTTAACATCGGCAGCCCCATGCAGCTCTCGCACGTGCTGTTTGATGTTATGGGGCTTCCGACCAAGGGCCTCAAAAAGACCAAGCGCGGCTACTATTCGACCAACGCCAAGGTGTTGAGCGACCTTGCCCGCGACCACGAGATCGTGCGCCTGATTTTGGACTGGCGCGAGAAGTCCAAGATTAAGTCGACCTATCTGGACACGCTGGGCCCGCTGCGCCGTGGTGACGGTCGCGTGCACACCACGTACAACCAGACCATTACCGCAACGGGACGTCTGTCCTCGAGCGACCCGAACCTGCAGAACATTCCGACGCGCTCTGAGCTGGGTCGTACCGTCAAGACGGCGTTCTCGGCGGGCGAGGGCAGCGTCTTTTTGGCGGTGGACTACTCGCAGATCGAGCTGCGCCTGCTCGCGCATCTTTCGGGTGACGAGCACCTGGTGCGCGCCTTCAACGAGGGCGAGGACTTCCATGCCGAGACGGCCGCGCGCGTATTTGGCGTGCCGGTGTCCGAGGTGACACCCGACCTGCGCAGCCGCGCTAAGGCCGTGAACTTTGGCATCGTGTACGGTCAGCAGGCCTACGGTCTGTCGCAGTCGTTGCACATCTCGATGGCCGAGGCGCGCGACATGATCGACCGCTACTACGAGGCCTACCCGGGTGTGCGTACGTTCCTCGACAGCGTGGTGGCACGTGCCAAGCAGACGGGCTACGCCGAGACCATGTACGGCCGCCGTCGCCATATTCCTGAGCTCAAGGCCAAAAACCCGCAGCTCCGCGGCTTTGGTGAGCGCACGGCCATGAACCACCCCATGCAGGGCACCGCCGCCGACATCATCAAGATCGCCATGGCCCGCGTAAGCCGCCGCCTGGAAGAAGAGGGCTTTGCTGCCCACATGATTCTGCAGGTACACGACGAACTGGACTTTGAGTGCCCCGTCGACGAAGTCGAGCGCCTCACCGCCATGGTCCGCGACGTCATGGAACACGTAGTAGACCTCCGCGTCCCCCTAATCGCCGAAGCCAGCACCGGCATAACCTGGGCCGACGCCAAGTAGCGAGCGACGAGCTTGCGGGCGATGACCATGGGTGCGACGCTTCTGGCCGCCCGATGGTCGCAGGTCGCCAATGCCGACGCCGCGGAACGTTTTCAGGCTTGGATGCGTCCCGCGGCGTCTTTCTGTGCGGTTAGCAGCTCCTGCGGCGCACGAGCTCTACGGGGGCCACGGTCTCCATGGCGGGGGTGCGGCCTGCGATGAGGTCGAGGAGCGCCTTGCAACCCTCTTGTGCCATGAGCTCGGGGTGGCGCTGAACCGTGGTGATCTGCGGCGTGGTGAGCTTGGAGTAGATGGAGTCATCGTAGCCCACGATCTTGATGTCTCCGGGCACGTTGAGACCTGCTGCCTGCACGGCGCGCAGCGCTCCTGCGGCCGAATGGTCGCTTGTGGCAAAGATGCCGTCGAGCGGCATGCCCGCATCGATCATTCCGGCAACGATATCGTGAGCCTCGTCCATGCTAGGACGCTGGCCGGTGACGTAGGCCATGTACTCGCGGCGAAGCGGCAGGCCATGATCGGCGAGCGCATGCATATAGCCCGTGAGGCGGTCGTTGCGGTCGTAGTCTGCGGTAAAGCTCGAGATGGTGAGGATGTTTTTGCAGTCGCGGTCAATGAGTGCGCTCGTTGCCAGGTAGGCGCCGCGTTCGTCATCGGTCCCCACGTGGGGGATGGCGAGGTCCGACTGCGGCATGCGGTCGATGCAGACCACGGGGATACCGCGCGTGACGATGTCGTCCGTGAGCTCACGCAGGCCCGAGATGCATATGATGCCGTCGGCCTGCTTGCTGGCAAGGCTATGGAAGTAATCGCGCTCGCGCTGCGGATCGTTGCCGCTGTTGCAGACAAAGACAGAGTACCCCTGCGCCGCAAGCGTGCGCTCTACGTGGTAGGCGATCTTGGAAAAGAAGTCGTTGGATATATCGGGCACGATCATGCCTATGGAGCGCGACTGCGCTTGGCGAAGCGTCTTGGCGGACTGGTTGGTAACGTAACCGTACTGGTCGATAACATCCTGCACGCGTTTGCGCGTGTCCTCGGAGAAACGGCCAACGTTGTTGACCACATGGCTCACGGTGGCTACGGAGACCCCGGCAAGTTGGGCGATTTCTTTCATTGAGAGCTGTTTTTGCGCCATGGGACCTCCAGCTTGGTTAACGCCTGCTGGTTAACAATTATAACGTCCTATTTGGTTAACACTTGATTATACGATTAACCATGAATTAGGTACCGTTCACGGAGTGAATAACTACCGCTTACCGATTCATACACTGGAATTTGGTAGATTCGCAGCTGGTTATACGATTAACCAAATGACGCTCTTGGACGAATTTGTGAGGGATCATCTATGCTTCTCTGCCCCAGTATGATGTGCGCCGATTACGGCGAGCTTGCCAACACGGTGCGCGAGCTCGACTCCGCGGGTGCCGATGTCTTTCACTGCGATGTGATGGACGGTAGCTTTGTACCTAACTTTGCGATGGGCCTCGAGGACATCAAGGCCGTGCGCGCTGCCACGCAAAAGCTCGTCGACGTGCATCTGATGATCGAGAACCCGGCGGCCAAGATCGACCTCTTTGCCGATGCTGGCGCTGATATCATCTACATTCATCCCGAGTCCGAGCGCTATGTGGTCAAGACGCTCGCCGCCATCAAAGCGCTCGGTTGCGCTGCGGGCATCGCCGTCAACCCTGATACCGCGGTGACCCTGCTCGAGGAGATTCTCAACCTCTGCGACTACGTGATGGTCATGACGGTCAATCCCGGTTTTGCCGGGCAGGCGTTTATCGAATTCACTAAAAAGAAGATTGAACAGCTTGCGGCTCTCAAGGATGAGTACGGCTTCAAGATCATGATCGACGGCGCCTGCTCGCCCGCGCGCGTCAAGGAACTCTCGGCCATCGGTGCCGACGGCTTCATCTTGGGCACGAGCGCATTGTTTGGCAAGGACATGACCTATGCGGAAGCGCTTGAGAAGCTGCGTCAGGGAGAGGAGTACTAACCGCGGCAGGCCAGAGGATGTCAGTTAATAGCAAAGAGCCATGTGGCTCGATCGAAAGGAACCTGTAAATGAAGATCGCAATCGGTAACGACCACGTGGCCGTCGAGCTCAAGAACATCATCAAGGAGCACCTGGAGGAGCGCGGCTACGAGGTCGTGGACTTTGGCACCAACTCCACCGAGCGTTTTGACTATCCCATCAGCGGCTACAAGGTCGGCTGCGCCGTGGCGGCAGGGGAGTGCGATCTGGGCGTTCTTATCTGTGGCACGGGCGTGGGCATCAGT
>CALEXE010000045.1:0-2201 GCA_937925265.1 uncultured Collinsella sp.
GCGTTTTACGACGCTCAACAAGGAGGCCGGCGGTCTCAGATCCCTGCGCTAGGGCTCCGAATCGCCGCTCGCCACAAAACCGGCCTATCTACTACGTTTAAGTGACTACCCTCGACCATTTCAAAAACCGCAAAAACAAAACCGCAGGTAGATGACTTGCCGATGTTACGAAAAAGTGGGTATGGCTAACCCTTGCTGGTTAAACGTAGTAGATGGGCCGTTTTCGTGGCGCGACACTGCGCGTTTGGTAAAATACCGCCACGTTTGGGAACGGATGGGCTCCGGTGGGCTCCGCGGTCCTCAAAACCGTTGCGAGGCGTGCAAAACGTCTTGGATGTGTTCGATTCACATACGTTCCCGCCATACGCTACCAGCGCTTTTGTGCTCGCGGTCTTGCTGCGTGCCGCAAAGGCGCTGTTTTGTTTTTGCACGGGTTTGCCGTGCCGTCCGCTTTATCGGCGACGGTATTTGGCTTCGCGTGCCGGGTTTTGAGCATGCCGATGGGGGTGTTTTGCCGTATGACTACCGTAAGACGGGCCGATCTTTCTTGTGTCGTCCAGGCGGGCGGGCTGTCCTCGCGCATGGGCTGCGATAAGGCGCGCATGGCGTTTTGCGGCGAGCCTCTCATCGAGCGCGTGCTGGGTCGGCTGGCGCCAATTGCCGGCGAGTTGGTCGTGACGACTTCGCGTCCCAGCGAGCTTGCCTATCTTGAGGAGCACGCGTTTGGCGGCCTGGTGCCGCATGTGGTGGCGGACCTTGAAGGGCCGGCGGGTGCCATGCGCGGCATCGCGAGCTCATTGGCCGCGGCCCGATTGCCGCTCGTGGCGATCGTCGCCTGCGATATGCCGTTTGTCTCGCCGGAACTCATCGGCGCGCTCGCCGATCGTGTTGAGGCCGAGGCGCTCGACGTGTGCGTGCCGCGCGAGGAGCGGGGGATTGAGCCGCTTTGCGCCGTCTGGCGCCGTGACGCGTGTGCGCCGGTTGCCCAAGAGCTGCTCGCCTGCGACCGCCAGCGCATTCGCTGCCTGATCAATCGCGTTCAGGCCGGTTATATGGATGAGTCGCAGATCGTTAAGGCCGCGGGCTCCACGCTCTGCTTCGAAAACGTCAATACACCCGAAGAGTTTGCGGCGGCCGAGTTGCTCGCCTAGACGATGGGAGATGCCATGTCTCACGATATTTGCCCCGACACGGGAGAGCCTTGCACTTGCGACGGGTCCGAACTCTGTACCTGCGGCTGCGGAGGCTGCGGGCATACCGCGGAAGAGGAAGCGGCCGCCGCGGCGTATCGTGAGGCACACCGCGGCGGCCCGTCCGGTGATGCCCTCGACCATGAGCGCAAGATTATCGTGTCGTTTGACAGCACCTTCGATGTGATGGAATGCGAGCAGCTGTGCCTGGATGCCGGTGTGCCTGGGCGCATTATGCCATTGCCAGGCTCCATTACCGCCGGCTGCGGCCTGTGCTGGGCCATGCCGTTCTCGGGCGATGCGCTCGCCGTATTTCGTGCCGCCACCGAAGGCCGCATAACTCCCGCCGACTACCATCAGCTCGTCCTTTAACCACCAACACCAGCCACCTTTGTGGTGGTTTGGAACACGTGGACGAAACAGGTTTGAAACACGGGTTTTGCACGTCAGGCACTCAAAAACGCCTCTACCTGCATCGTAATCAAAACGAAACATCTGCTCGTCTGCTTATGCGAAACTTTCCCGCAACAGTGCGATATTATCCATACACGATAAAGTTCGCGGCGCACAGGGTGCCGCGACCGACACTTTTCGTTTCCTATCATTGGAGGAAGCATGAGCTACACGCAGAAAGTTCTCGACGAGCTCAAGGCCCGCTATCCCGAGCAGCCTGAGTTCATCCAGGCCGCGACCGAGATCCTCGGCACCATCCAGCCGGCGCTCGACGCCCATCCCGAGTACGAGGAGGCCGCCCTGCTTGAGCGCCTCGTCGAGCCCGAGCGCATCGTTATGTTCCGTGTCCCCTGGGTCGATGACCAGGGCAAGGTTCAGGTCAACCGCGGCTATCGTGTCGAGTTCAACTCTGCCATTGGACCCTACAAGGGCGGCCTGCGCTTTAACCCGACGGTCACCCTGGGCATGCTCAAGTTCCTGGGCCTGGAGCAGATCCTCAAGAACAGCCTGACCACCCTTCCCATGGGCGGCGGCAAGGGCGGCTCCGACTTTGACCCC
>CALEXE010000046.1:0-3225 GCA_937925265.1 uncultured Collinsella sp.
TAAAGATGCGGCATTCATAGCATCTTATGTCTTCCTTTTTAAGGAAGACATTGAATAGTCGTTCTGAGATAAAGCCAGGCATCCTTTGTTGATAGCTATCGCGACCACTTATATAGTCAATTCGCTTATCAAGTTGTTTTTCAATTTTGAAAAGCCACTTACAATATCTGTCCATCAGTTCCTTTTTACAAATAAACATATTGCATGGCGAAAAAGAGCACTCCTCACAAATTGCTTCATCAAAAGCATCCAAGTAGCTAGGGCATTTCGTCCTGATGATTTCCCTTGCCTGTAGCAGATCTGTCGAAGAGTGGATCATTCTATACTGCTCAGCAACAGTGATTAAGTTGCACCCGATTGAGCTTGTGCAGGGTTCTTTGGCTGCAACAATGCAGTCATGCTTGGTAAGAATGTTCTCAATTTCATAGTCTCTGAGCATCTGCTTCGAGTCGTTGGGGGACTCAAATGCCCTTCGATAATGCGTGAGCCCAACTATCGACTCAGGAGAATTCTTCCATATCCAATAGAGGCCGGTAAGCTCACAGTAGTGCTTGTTTTTCTGGGAAATATTATCGCCTTGATCGTCGTACAGCCATCCAGCTTGTCGATTTTTCGTTGGAATGGAGCTTGCCCCGACGAAGAGCGGCTGGTAAGGCGCCTGTGCATCAATGTCAAAGTGCTTATGGGCTGCGATGTAAATCTTCACTGTTCCTGACGCTCTTTCCGTGCCGAGGCAATTAGATGCCCTGTTCAATGGGTATCGCTCATATATTTTTAATTGATATGACCGATAGAGTTTATTATATAAGTCGTAACAAAATGAGTTATATGACACGGAGGACTACATGAAAGGCATCATCCTCGCCGGCGGGTCCGGCACGCGCCTGTACCCGCTCACGCTCGTGACCTCAAAGCAGCTGCTGCCGGTCTACGACAAGCCCATGATCTACTACCCGCTGTCCACCCTCATGCTGGCGGGCATCCGGGACATCCTGGTCATCTCCACGCCGACCGACCTGCCCAACTTCGAGCGCCTGCTCGGGGACGGCTCGCGCTACGGCGTGAACCTCTCCTACGCCGAGCAGCCCTCGCCGGACGGCCTGGCCCAGGCCTTTACCATCGGCGAGGAGTTCATCGCCGGCGAGCCGTGCGCCCTCGTGCTCGGCGACAACATCTTCTACGGCAACGGCCTGTCGCGCCACCTGACGCGCGCCGTCCAGAACGCCGAGTCGGGCCGCGCCACGGTCTTCGGCTACCACGTGGACGACCCCGAGCGCTTCGGCGTCGTGGAGTTCGACGGCGAGGGCCGTGCCGTCTCCATCGAGGAGAAGCCCGCCGAGCCCAAGAGCTCCTATGCCGTCACCGGCCTGTACTTCTACCCGGGCGACGTCGCCGCCAAGGCGCATGGGGTGGAGCCCTCCGCCCGCGGCGAGCTCGAGATCACCACGCTCAACCAGATGTACCTGGAGGAGGGGACGCTGTCCGTCGTCACCCTCGGCCGCGGCTACGCGTGGCTGGACACCGGCACCATGGAGAGCCTGCACGAGGCCGCGGAGTTCGTCCGCGCCGTGGAGCACTCCCAGGACCTGCCCGTGTCCGTGCCCGAGGAGATCGCCTGGGAGAACGGCTGGATCACGACCGCCGAGCTGGAGGAGGCCGCGAAGGCCTACGGCAAGTCGGTCTACGGCCAGCACCTGAAGAAGGTCGCCGCCGGCGAGATCGTCAACAGCCCGCGCGAGTACTAATTGCCTGGTGGAAGGGGATGAGAGATGAACGACATTCTTGAGCGTGATGGCCTTTCAGTCGACCTTCTCTCATCCCTTTCGTACTGGGGAGGCGAGTTGGCTGATGCGTTATCTGGTTGCTAAGTGGTTTTCGAAAGAAGGGTCGCTTGCGCTGAGCGCAAAGCCTGGGCAAGACCTGATTGATTTCATTGATAAGGTTGAGAGCCGGTTCGGTTCCTCCGATCTTCAGCTGGTTACAATTAGTCGTCCCTCTGCATACGGTGAATATGAGCCTTATGAGTTTGTTGACTCTGAAGATGAGTTAATCGCTAAGCTGGAAAAGCAATTTGCTGCGTAAACATGTAATGAGGAGTTCCATGTCTGAGATTTTTGAACCTAAAAACATCATCGTCACGGGCGGCTGCGGCTTCATCGGCAGCAACTTCGTGCACTACGTGGTGGACAACCACCCGGGCGTACACGTCACCGTCCTGGACAAGCTGACCTACGCCGGCAACCCCGAGAACATCGCGGGGCTGCCCTCCGACCGCGTGGAGCTCGTCGTGGGCGATATCTGCGACGCGGAGCTGCTCGATAGGATCGTCCCCGGCCACGACGCGATCGTGCACTACGCCGCCGAGAGCCACAACGACAACTCCATCGCCGACCCGGAGCCGTTCCTGCGCACCAACGTCGAGGGAACCTTCCGCCTGCTGGAGGCCGTCCGCAAATACGGCGTCCGCTACCACCACGTCTCCACCGACGAGGTCTACGGCGACCTTGCGCTCGACGACCCGGCGAAGTTCACCGAGGAGACGCCGTATCACCCGAGCAGCCCGTACTCGAGCACCAAGGCGTCCTCCGACATGCTGGTCCGCGCCTGGACCCGCACCTACGGCCTGCGCACGACCATCTCCAACTGCTCCAACAACTACGGACCCTACCAGCACGTGGAGAAGTTCATCCCGCGCCAGATCACGAACATCATCGACGGCGTGCGCCCCAAGCTCTACGGCCGCGGCGAGAACGTCCGCGACTGGATCCACACCGAGGACCACTCCTCGGCCGTCTGGGACATCCTCACGAAGGGCCGCATGGGGGAGACCTACCTCATCGGCGCCGACGGCGAGAAGAACAACATCACGGTCCTGCGCATGATCCTCGAGGCGATGGGCCGCGACCCCGAGGACTTCGACTGGGTCGCCGACCGCCCCGGCCACGACCGCCGCTACGCCATCGACTCGACCAAGCTCCAGCGCGAGCTGGGCTGGAGGCCGGTCCACACCGACTTCGCCGAGGGGCTCAAGCAGACGATCGACTGGTACGTCGCCAACGAGTCCTGGTGGCGCCCGGCCAAGGAGGCCACCGAGGCGCGCTACCGCGCACAGGGGCAGTAGGGGGTGTGCTGCTGGCGTATGAGATCTGGCTCATGTGGCAAATAGCGTGTTCGCATGGGGGGCATCGGCGCAGGTTGACGCCCCCTATTTTTGGCTGGTTAAAT
>CALEXE010000047.1:0-4399 GCA_937925265.1 uncultured Collinsella sp.
CGATCTGGTCGGTGAAGATGTGCTGGTTTCCGGGGCAGGCCCGATCGGCATCATGCTGGGACTGTGGGCTCGAACCGCCGGCGCGTTCCGCGTCATCCTGTGCGACATCGATCCGACCAAAGTCGAATTCGCGCGCAAACAGGGATTCGACGCCGTGAACTCGCGCGAGACCGATCCGGTGGAGTATATCCGCACGCAGACCGGCGGCCGGGGCGCCGACGCCTGCATCGAAGGAGCCGGCGTGGCGCAAACGTGGGAGCAGGCCCTCAAAGCGGTCAAAAGTTTCGGTACGGTCGTCTCGATGGGCAATCCCGCCGGCGACATGACCCTCACCCAGAAAGGCTACTGGGAGATTCTGCGCAAGCAGCTCACGCTGAAAGGGACGTGGAACAGCAGCTACAACGACGTCCGCAACGAATGGCGCACGGCGCTCGCGGCCATCGCGTCGCACCGCATCGACGTGCGTCCGCTCATCTCGCACCGCTTCCCGCTCTCGGAGGCCGACAAGGCGTTCGGCGTCATGCGTGAGCGCAAGGAGTTCTTCAACAAAGTAATGTTCATCAACCGATAGTATCACCGGCAGGGAGGTCGCAGCCCCCTTTCCGACCGCAGGAGGCGGACAACACTTCCGCAGGAAGCGGTCTCCGGCCGCCCCCGTCTGACGAAACCCGGCACCATCAACACCCAACGATTATGGCAAAAACCGAAAAACTGTTGCAACGCATCGCGGAGCTGGAACGCGAAACCGGCATCCGTCGCACCCTCTTCGCCGCCTGTCCCAATTCGACGGCGGTCATCAAGGCCGCCTTCCGTGCCGCCAAGCGCAACAACGCGCCGATCTATTTCGCCGCGACACTCAATCAGATCGATTGCGACGGCGGGTACACGGGGATGCGGCCCGACGAGTTCGTGAAGCTCGTGCGCATGGAGGCCGCCGCCGTCAACTTCGAAGGAATCTATATCGTGGCCATCGACCACGGCGGTCCGTGGCTCAAAGACAAGCAGCGCACCGAGAAGTGGTCGACCGAGGCCGCGATGGACGGGGTGAAGCGCTCGTTCGAAGCGGCGCTGCTGGCGGGGTACGATCTGATCCACGTCGATCCGACGGTGGACATCAACGTACCGGCCGGCCAGACGATCGACATCCGTCTCGTGGCCGCCCGCACGGTGGAGCTGATCCGGCACTGCGAAACCTTCCGCCGTGCGAAGGGGCTGCCCGAAATCTCCTACGAGGTGGGAACCGAGGAGGTGCACGGCGGCCTGGCCGACGAACGGACGTTCGACACCTTCATCGCCGAACTCAAAGCAGGACTGGCGCGCGAAGGGCTCTCCGACGTATGGCCCTGTTTCATCGTGGGCAAGGTGGGAACCGACCTCCACACGACCCTCTTCGACACGGAGGTAGCCCGCAGCCTCACGGCGAAAGTCCGTCCGCTGGGCAGCTACATCAAGGGACACTACACCGACGGCGTAAGCAACCCGCAGGACTACCCGCTGTGCGGCATGGGCGCCGCCAACGTCGGCCCGGAGTTCACGATGAGCGAATACGACGGATTGGCCGAACTGGAACGTACCGAACAGAAGCTCCTGGCCGAAGGACGTATCGCCATGCGTTCGCGCATCACCGAGACACTCGAACGACTGGTCGAAGCGTCGGGCCGCTGGAAGAAGTGGCTGCTGCCCGCCGAAGAAGGATCGGCATTCGGCGCACTGAGCGCCGAGCGCCGCACGTGGCTCGTCAAGACCGGCTGCCGCTACATCTGGCAGGAACCCGAAGCGCTCGTAGCGCGCCAACGGCTCTACGACAACCTGCGCCGTGTGGGAATGGACCCCGAAGAGGTGGTACTCGGCCGCATCGAACACGATATGGACAAGTATTTCTACGCATTCAATCTGGTCGACCTTAACAACCTGCTGTAATGAACGTAAAAGAACTGTTGAAAAAATGCCAGCGCGACCGGACGGCCGTGCTGGCGACCAATTTCTATAACTTCGAGACCCTCACGGCCGTCATGCAGGCTGCGCAGCGAATGCAGGCTCCCGTGCTGTTGCAGCTCACGCGCAGCTCGATCAACTATATGGGGCTCGAACAGGCCGTCGGAATGGGCCGCAGGGCGATCGCCGACTACGGCGTCGAAGGGTGGATTCATCTCGACCACGGCGGATCGGTCGAACTGGTCGAGCGGTGTCTCGATGCAGGATTCGACTCGGTGATGATCGATGCCAGCGAACGTCCGTTCGACGAGAACGTCGAGGAGACCAAGAAGGTCGTAGAGTACGCTCACGCTCACGGCGTTGTAGTAGAAGCAGAATTGGGCCGTTTAGCAGGCGTTGAAGATGATGTAAATGTATCTGATGCAGATGCTCGCTTCACTGATCCTGAACAAGCTGCTGAGTTTGTCCATCTCACAGGTGTAGACTCCTTAGCAATCGCTATTGGTACTAGCCACGGTGCATACAAATTCAAAGGCAACCCTTACCTCGATTTTGATCGTTTGAAAAAAGTGGGCGAATTATTGCCTAACTTCCCAATCGTATTGCATGGGGCATCCTCCGTATTGCCTGAATTCGTAGCAAAATGTAATGAATTTGGTGGCAACATCCCTGGTGCACAAGGCGTACCTGAAGAAATGCTTCGTAAAGCAGCTCAAATGGCGGTTTGCAAAATCAATATTGATACAGACCTTCGCCTTGCTATGACTGCATCTGTACGTGAATACTTGGCTCAAAACCCTTCTGAGTTTGACCCACGTAAATATTTAGGACCTGCTCGTGATGCTATTAAAGGCATGGTAGCTCACAAAATCAAAAATGTATTAGGTTCTTCTAACAAACTATAATCAATGGCTAGTGGATTTTTAAAAGGAACCTTAATTTTAACAATTGCCGGTTTCGTAGTGAAAGCCATCGGTAGTATCAACTGGATTCTTCTATCCCGTATCTTGGGTGGTGAAGGCATCGGTATCTACCAGATGGCCTTTCCTATCTATTTGTTACTATTACAAATTTCGAGCGCAGGTGTGCCGATTGCCATCTCTATTTTGACGGCAGAACGATTAGCCTTACACGACTTTGGTGGTGCTAAGAGAGTATTCAATATTTCTTTTACAATGTTGACTATAACAGGTTTTATCGCCAGTCTTGCCATGTACTTTGGTGCAGATTGGTTAATCTCTAGTGGTCTCATTGCTGAAAGCCGTGCCTACTACTCTATCATCGCGCTCGCTCCGGCAGTATTCTTTGTAACATGGATTTCCTGTTTCCGCGGGTATATTCAAGGCTATGAAATGATGACGCCCACGGCGATTAGCCAAATTGTAGAACAATTACTACGAGTTATCGTTATGCTCGGTGCTGCTGCTATTTTATTACCTTACGGTTTACCAGCCGCGGCAGGTGGCGCTAGCTTGGGTGCTGGTGTAGGTGCTTTTGGAGCCTTCCTGGTGCTGTTGTATTACTACTACAAATTACCTAAGGCAAGTAGTACTGGTGAAAGCTATGATGGTCCTCGTGAATCAGCTAAAGAAATTTTGTCACGACTCTTAACATTGTCCATACCAATTTCCTTAGCAAGTATCATGTTACCGTTGACGGCGAATCTCGATTTACTTATCGTACCACGTCGCTTATTAGATGCTGGGTTCCCGATGAACGAAGTAACAGAGCTCTTCGGTTACCTTACTGGGATGGCGGTGCCACTCATCAACTTGGCTACCATCATTACCGCAGCCCTTGCGACAAGCATTGTACCAGCTATCTCTCATGCCTTTGCAAAACGCGATCATCAAGGTATTTACGAACGCACTGCTGGTTCTATGCGCTTAACATTTATGGCAACCGTACCATTTACAGTGCTATTGTATGTACTTGCTGCCCCCACTGTTACACTGATTTACAATGCGCCTAAGGCAGAACTAGCAACGCAAATCACGGCGTTCTCTATATTCTTCCTAGGTGTACATCAAGTAACAACAGGTATTCTACAAGGTCTCAACAGACCACGTATTCCAGTCATAAATATGGGGATTTCCCTCATAATCAAAGTTATCCTTAACTGGACACTGACTGCTATTCCTTGGCTGGGCATCGGTGGTGCCGCTTGGGCAACCGTTGCTGACATAGGCTTTGCCGCATTACTCAACTTAATTTATATCAAAAAATACACAGGCTACTTCCTTGATATTTCCCTTCTTTGGAAAAACGTGGTCAGTGCCGGTGTTATGGGTATACTTATTTTCACGAGTTACCATTACTTAATAGACATCCTACCTATGTGGGCTAACTTTATACTCACTGGTATTGAAGGATTACTATTGTACGTAATTATCATGGTTCTTTTAAAAGGCCTTAATAAAAACGATGGTGCTAGCATGCCACTCGTTGGTAGATTCTTTAGATA
>CALEXE010000048.1:0-28644 GCA_937925265.1 uncultured Collinsella sp.
AGACCGAATGTATGGCGGTGGTGAGTTTTGGGTTTGATCATCACGCCAGAAGCTTGCCGGCTCGCATGACTTCGTCGTGACGGTCAAGGGCGATCCCGAGAAAGTCAACGCCGACAAGAAGGCACTGCAGGAGAAGGTCAATGCGGCCTTTACCTACGATAATATCAAGTACTCCGGCACCGACGTGGTCGCCAACAAGGACGGCTTGACCGCCGACCTGCAGATGCCACGCACGAGCACGCTCAATCTCGACGGCAAGTATTACGAGGTCAAGTACTCTGCCAGCACCGATGACATCACGTTCAACGGTTACAAGGGCACGGTCTATCAGCCGCTGCCCGGAGCCAAGGCCGCAAACACCAAGATCACCCTTACGGTGACCGACAAGTCGAACTCCGAGGTCACGGCTAGTAAGACCCTCGATTTTGCGATTGCTCCGCAGGACCAGGGCGAGCTCGATGCCGAGCTTTCTCTTATGGAGCAGGCTAAGGCCGGCTACGCCGCTGCCATCTTGAATGGCCAGGACGCTAGTGCCGTTTCGACCGACATGCACGCGTTCCAGAAGGCATATCTCGATGCCGACGGCAACCTTGCCTGGAGCTACAACAAGGCAACGACCGATTCGACGTCCCCCGGTATTGTTCCGGTCGATCTGCCTGGCTATGACGCGATGTCCGGGCAGGATTGGCGTCTGTTTAAGTCGAGCAACAGCTCTATTGTTTCCGCAGAGAATCTCAAGGTCACACAGCCGCAGTACAACACGAAGGTTGTCGTTTCCTCGCGTCTGACGAGCGAGAAGTACGCTCGCTACGCTGAGCGTTACCCCGACAACGCTACGTACGCCAAGCTTGCCAACCAGGACGTGTCGGCAAAGATCACGGTTCTGGGCACGAGCGGTCAAAACGATCCCGAGGTTACGGCGACGTGCTCCGTCATTGGCATCGATGCCAAGGGTAAACAGCAAACGTGGGCTGCCGCGACGCAGTACACGCTCAAGAATGGCTCGACGGCCGCCGATCTTTCCGAAGAGCTCTTTAAGCAGGCCGGTCTCAAGGTCGACTACGACCCCAATGGTTCTTGGGGCTGGGTGCTCAACTCCATTACGTCGCCTTTCGACGCTGATCGTACTCTTGCGTGTGATTCCGCTACGGGTGCCTATTGGCAGCTGTTTATCAATGGTGTTGCGGCGTCGGTTGGCGCTGGCAGTTACCCCCTCGATGCGGGCGACTCTGTTGTCTGGTGCTATTCGAAGTACGGCGACGCTGCACCCACCGACCAGCTTTCGGTAAGCTGCACCGTTATCGGTCAGGACGCTTCGGGTGCTCAGCAGACGTGGGCGCAGCCTACGACTGCACTGGTGGAAGAGGGCGCAACTGCCGCCGATCTTTCCGAGCAGGTCTTTAAGCGGGCCGGTATTGGCGCCGACGTCCAAACCGGTTCGTATGGTTGGTTCCTCAATTCGCTGACTTCTCCGTTCAATAAGAGCGTGAAGCTTTCGACCGTACGGGTAAACGAAAGCACCTGGAAGTCCTGGCAGTTCTTCGTTAACGGCAAGATGGCCAATGTCGGCGCCGGCAACTACACGCTCAAGGCCGGCGATGAGATTACCTGGGTCTATGGTTCCGATGGCACCATGCCCGGTCAGGTCTCTGTCTCGATGGAGATCATCGGCAAGAAGGACGATAAGGCACAGCGCTGGACCGATCCTTCGAAGCAGGTGTTTGTTGGGGGCACGACGATCAAGGACGCCACTGCCGCCTACTTCGATGCTTTGGGCATCAAGTCCGAGATGTACGATCAGCTGGGCTTCTGGGGCGTTCACAGCCTCGTCTCTCCGCTTGACGGCACTAAGTTGGCCGGCGCTTGGTCGTACTTTGTTAACGGTGTTCCCGGATCTCAACTCGACAGTGACTACGTGCTCAAGTCGCGTGACGAGATCGTCTGGGCCTATGCTGCCGGCGATACGGTGCCTAATCCCGACGAGGTCGTAGTCAATCCGAGCGCCCCACGTCCGACCGATTGGAAGTCCGATTGGGACGGCAAGTCCAATGCAGCGGTCGAGAACGTTTCGACGCCTACGGGTGCGCTAGCGAGCTCCTGGACGTTCGATTGGAAGGCGTACTCGGGTGCCACGAATCCCAACGCAAGTGAGCCTATCGTTGTTAACGGCTACGTATACCTCGCCGTCAACAAGCGTTTACTAAAGATTAACGCCGAGTCGGGCAAGGTCCTTGCCGAGTCGAAGCTTAAGACTGCGGTCGGTTACACCTCGCGCCCGATTTACGCGAACGGTTTGGTTATCGTTCCGCTCGACCGCGGTGCGGTCCAGGCTCTGACGGCTGACACGCTCACAACGGTTTGGGTCACTGACTTCGTGAGCGGGACTGCTCAGTCGAATTCTCAGCTGACGGTTGATGGCAATTACCTCTATGTCGGCACCGTTGATGTCGACTATGGAAAGGGCACGTATGACAACGGCCATCTGACGCGCATCAATATCCTGACCGGAGCGGTTTCTTGGCAGCATGTCAATCCGAACGAGGGCTATTACTGGACAGGCGCTACGGTGGGCGATGACTTTGTCTTGGTTCCCACCAGTTCCGGTACCGTCGAGATGCTGAGCAAGTCGACGGGCGATGTGCTCGGCAGCGTCTCGGTTGGGGCGATTGTCAACTCCACCTGCGTGTTTTCTGACGACGGTAGCCATGCCTATCTCATCTCGCGCGACGGCAAGCTGCACGTATTGGCGATTTCTGATGGCGACTCACGCGATGCGGATGCCGCTTCGCGTATTACCGAGGAGCGCGTAGTTGACCTTGGCCTTACCGGCTGTGCGTGTGCGCCTACGATGTATGATGGCAAGCTAATTGTTGGCGGCGAGGTTGCTGGCGGCTCTGCGCTGGCGATTATTGACCCGGCCAAGGACTTTGCCAGGACGCTGGTCACGACGGCGGACGGCTCTCAGCTGCCGGCCGGACTTGGTGGCATCAAGGGCGCTCCGCTCGTGAGTGCCCAGGGCAAAGACGCGTATGTCTACTTCACGGTTAACTACGGCGAGAGCCCTGATTTCGTTAACTACACCACGGGCGGTGGCGTATATCGTTACAAGTTGGGTGACACCGAGGCTTCTGGTGTGTTTAGCGCAACGGGCCACAACAACTACTGTGACTCGCCAATCGCTTGTGATGCCCAGGGCAACTTGTACTACATCAACGATTCTGGCACGCTGTTCAAGCTGAATGCTGGCGTTAAGGTTTCGTTTAGTGCTGGCAAGGGGTCCAAGGTCGATTTTCAGACTACGGCCGCCAACGGCTCTGTGGCCAAGCCTGCCGATCCGACGCGCGAGGGCTATACCTTCGCTGGTTGGTATACCGACGAGGCTTGTACGGAGGCGTATGACTTTAGCGTTGCGGTGACGGCGGATATGACGCTGTATGCCAAGTGGGTCAAGAATGCTGTTAACCCTGGTGGTAACGGCGGCTCTGGCTCCAACGGCGGCTCGGGTAATGCCGGTGCCGGCGCCGGTTCCGGCAATGGTACTAACGGCCAGCAGAGCGGCGGCGCTGTTTCGCCTGGGCAGAAGCCGGTGTCGTCGACCACGACCACGACCGAGACCAAGGACGGCAAGGATTCCAAGAAGGATTCCGACAAGTCCGACAAGAAGGACAGCAAGAAGTCTGATAAGAAGTCCAGCAAGTCCGGCTCCAAGTCCGATACGGGCTCGTCTGCTACGACCGCTGCTAAGAAGTCCACTGCGGCTCCCGCGCAGCAGTCTGGCTTCAATCCGCTTGCCATCGTCGGCGTTGCGGCAGGCGTGATCGGTCTTGCCGTCATCGGCGTGTTCGTATTCACCAAGCGTCGGTAGGTGAGGGCTGTGTCCAATAAGCCTCAGGACGCCGAGTCCAAGCAGCCCGACTCGTCGTTCATCCAGCTTGACGATACAAAGCAAAAGGGCGCCGCTTCGGCGGCGTCCGCCCCTCGGCGCAAGGCGCTTGCTGGTGTTCTTGCAGCTGCCTGCATCGTTTTGATCGTTGTTTCGCTGGGCTTTGTCCAGCCTTCCACCAGCGGCGCTTGGTCTATCGATTGGATTGCTCAGGCCGTGGCGGGAAAGAGCGTTGCCGACTCTGGTTCCACCACCTCCGGCAAGGCAGGGGCAGCGGGTTCCTCGTCTTCTGATGCTGTGGGCTCCGAGTCCAAGAGTTCGGATGAATCGGACTCCAACGACGATTCTAAATCTTCGGATAAGGACTCAAATAAGGATTCGAAGGAGAAGAAGTCCGAAGGCAAGGGCGGCAAGAAGTCCAGCAACACGTCTGCCGGACAGGGCTCCGAATCCGCCGGTGGATCGAGCTCTTCTTCGGGCGGTGGCTCGGTGTCTGGCGGTGGATCTGCATCCAACAGTGGCGGCGCCTCTGCGGGCAATCAGGGCGGCTCGCAGGAGTCCGGCTACGTTACGGTGACGGTTTCGGTCACATCGAGCGCTGTGGGCAATCCTGTGTCTTCTAGTGGCACCTTCACCTTTAACGAGGGTGCAACGGTCTACGATGCCCTGTGCGCTCTGGGCCTTTCCGTGAATGCGCATGGCTCATCGTTCGGCACGTATGTCGCCGCCATTGGCGGTTTGGCCGAGAAGGAGCATGGTGGCACGAGCGGCTGGATGTATTCCGTCAACGGTGTGGCGCCCAACACGGCGTGCAGCAACTACGTCCTACACAACGGCGACAGTGTTGTCTGGTATTACGTAACGGGCTAAATACCTCGACATAGCACGCCAAGCGGGCGGTTCGGACAAACATCCGAGCCGCCCGTCTTTATGCGAATGGGATGCCGTTTCCCAATCGAGGCTCAATCGGAAATTGCATCCCACTCTGAAGGCGAATTCCGGGACACAGTTTCCGCTAGGACGGCGTTTCGGAAACTGTGTCCCACTCTGAGGGCGCAATCTGGGTCGCAGTTTCCGGAGCGGCGCCCCCGGGGAAACTGCGTCCCATTCCGACGCTGTAGCCCACCTCGTGCGCCTTCCTCGGCAGGCTCTGCAAACAAAAAGCCGGTTGGAACGTGGATTCCAGCCGGCTGCGAAGCGAGATTATGTTGGGCCGTCTACGCGTCTACGACTGTGCGCCCTCGAGGAAGAGGCGACGGCTAAAGTAGTTGTACCAGGTGACCAGGAACGTTGCGATTGCCTTCATGGCCTGGTATCCGATGCTCAAAAACGTGACGCCCACAAACATGTACAGGTCGTTGAGACCCAGACCAATCACCGACAGGATGGTGAAGATCGTGAACTCGCGCTTGCGGCTCATGCCCTCGCGGTGGTCGAACACGTACTTCATGCTGAGCCAGTAGTTGACCACGACGGACGTGATAAACGAGAGCGTGGTGCTCAACAAAAAGTCGAGGTGGAACAGCTCGACGAGCGCAATGAGCATGCCCCAGTCGATGCCAAAGGAGATAAGACCTACGACAGCGAACTTGAGGAACTGCTTGGTATGAGGTTGTGCCAGTGCCTTGCGCACGTAATCACATCCAATGCGTTGATGAATCGAGCAACGAGATACTTTAGAGCTTTTGCATGGGAAACGTAAGGTCTTTGGCAAGAACTATACGAACTCGCCAAATATTCAAGAGCTAATCCGCAAGCGTTGTAAATTTGCCCGTAAACGAGCGAGACCCACGAACAACGCTGCACTCGACGAGCGTCATCCGTGGGTCCCGTAGTGCAACGAGGAGGCCGAGCTACTTGGTCTCCTCGCCCTCCAGGAAGATCTTTCGGGTCACAAAGTTGTAGACCATGACCAGCGCGGTAGCGCAAATCTTGGCGATATTGGCCTCGAGGCCCAGACCGGCGTTGAGGGCCAGCACGATGCCGTCGTTGAGTGCCAAGCCAATAACGGACAGCACGACAAAGATGATGAACTCGCGGCGGCGACTCATGCCCTCCTTGTGCGCAAACACGTACTTCATGCTTGCGAGGTAGTTAAAGATGAGCGAGACGATAAAGCCGCTAGTGTTGGCGATCAGGATGTTGAAGCCCAGACCGTAGTGGAGCAGATTCATGATGCCAAAGTCGATGACCGTGGCGACGACGCCGACGACGCCAAACTTCATGATCTGCGCAAGGAGCTTTTGCATGGTACCTGCCTTAGGGTGGCGCCGGAGCGCCGCGGGGATGACGAACTCAGCAAGTTTAGCCAATCCCCGCAGGCGGGGCTAGGCGCGCTCCTCGATAGCACCGTTTCTATATGCATCGAGCAGTTGGCGTAGGTCCTGGATCTGGCTGCGGATCTTGGCGCCGGTATCGGTGTCGCTCACCATGCGGCGGCGGTCGGCCTCGTCAAAGCGGTTGGTCTCGCTTTCGATATCGATGTTGCGGGTGAGCGCCTCGGCAACGGTGGTAAAGGCCTGGTGCGACTTGAGGCGGCATCCTCGCGAGCTCGAGATGAGCGTGTAGCCGGCGATGCCCGTTTTGGGGTGGTAGGCGCGACAGAAACCGCCGTCGATGACCAGCAGCTTACCATTGGCGCGGATGGGCTGCTCGCCCTTGGTGGTCTTGACCGGGGTGTGGCCGTTGATGATGTGCCCCGTCGGCGAGCACGCCATGGGGGTGACGCCAAACTCGCGCATGATGTCGTCGCAGACCGAGGGCGACTTGGTAAGCGTAAAGTACGGGTCCATCGGCTCGACCCACGTGCTCTTGTCGGCAATGTAGGCGCGCTCGAAGGTGCGCACCACGCGTCCGCTGGCGGGTGAGTTAAAGCCGATCCACAGGTACCACATCCAGTCGAGGGCATCGCGGTCGCCGACGCGCCAGGCGCGGCGGGCGATATGGTCGCAAAAATCAAAATAATCGCGACCGGCGTGCCAGGTACCCAGGCAGTTCATGCTGCTAAAGGTGCCGTCTTCGTTGAGCGGCACGCAGCCGTGGAAGAGTAGATTGCCGTTGGCGACCTTATACATGGAGCCGTGGGTATAGAGGAAATCGATGTGGCGATGTAGGTGATCGGCGGTGACAAACTCGGACACGAGCTTGTCGATGATGTGCTGCTCCTGGGGTGTGAGCGTGTAGGGGTCCGTCGGATCGACGGTGGGGAAGTCGTTGGTCGTGAGCGGCCATACGCTGCCGTCGGCGAGGGTGACCGTGCCGGCGTCGTGATCGACCTTGTCGAGCAGCAGGCGGTCGGCCATGTCGAACTCCGGGTGACGCTGGATAATCTGGCCCTCGAGCTTAAAGAGCAGGACGTTGATGGCTTTGATCAGCGGGCTGATGGGCTCGCAGGCGATATAGGTGGCGTCGGCGAAGGCGACAAGCTCGCGCAGCGAGATGCCATAGTCGTTTTCGAGAATCTCGTAGTTGTCGTAGCGCAGGTTGTTGCGCAGCACCGTGGCGATGCAGGCGGGCTCGCCGGCAGCGGCGCCCATCCACAGCAGGTCGTGATTGCCCCACTGGATGTCGAGCGAATGGTAGGTGAGCAGGCGGTCCATAATCTTGGCCGCGCCGCCGCCGCGGTCGAAGATGTCGCCCACCAGGTGCAGGTGGTCGACGGCCAGGCGCTTGATGAGCGAGGCGAGCGACTCGATAAAGTCGTCGGCGCTTGCGGTCTCCAAGATGGATTCGATAATGCGCTCGTGATAACGCACGCGGTAGTTGTTCTCATCCGGATGCGTGTGCAGCAACTCGTCGATGATGTAGGCGTAATCGCGCGGGATGGCCTTACGCACCTTGGAGCGGGTATAGCGGCTCGAAAGCGAGCGGGCAACCACAATGAGTTGGTCGAGCATGATCTTGTACCAGGTGGGCGAGTCCTCGTGCCGGCTGCAGACCAGCTCGATCTTCTCGCGCGGGTAGTAGATGAGCGTGCACAGCTCGCCCTTCTCGTCAAAGGTGAGCGTGTCGCCAAAGATCTCGTCGACATGTTCGCGTACGACGCCCGAGCAGTTGTTGAGGATGTGCATGAAGGCTTCGTATTCGCCATGCAGGTCGCTCATAAAGTGCTCGGTGCCCTTGGGCAGGTTGAGGATGGCCGAGAGATTGATGATCTCGGTAAACGCGGATTGCTCGGTGGGGAACTGTCTCGACAGCAGGCGCAGATACTTGAAGTCTTGCGGATTGCGATCGAATGCGACCATGAAACACCTTCCGATATGGTTGGTAAAACTGATAAAACAGCGTCAAGCGTTTACCAGTATGCGCCGGCTTTGTTTCGATTTTGCGCCGGCGGCTGAATTGTCGGCTGAACGGTTTGGTAAATCGATTTAGTTGAGGTAGATATGGCGGTTGAGTGGAGACGATAGAGGGTGTTTTCTCAGATATTTATGCGTGGGGTCGGTGGAAACGATGGTGGTAAAGATGTTCGCTATTTTTGGTTCGATTTGGTAAATAGTGGACATATGTACCGTATGTAGGCTCACTGTGCGATAATTTGCGCAGCAATGAGTAAGGAGCCTCATATGAGTGATTTTGTCCTGACCTGTGAATCCGCCGCCGATCGAACTCGGGAGTTCTTTGAATCGCGCAATATCCCTGTCGTGTGTTTTCATTACGAGATCGACGATGTTGTCTATACGGACGATCTGTATCAGTCGATTACGCCGGACGAGTTTTTTGCCCAGATTGCCGCAGGCGCCATGCCCAAGACGTCTCAGGTGAGCGTGGGTGAGTACGAGGAGTTTTGGGAGCCGTTTGTTGCCGAGGGTAAAGACGTGCTGCACCTGACGTTGTCGTCGGGTATTTCGGGCACGTATGGATCGGCCTGCGTTGCGGCACAGATGCTTGCGGATCGCTATCCCCAGGGCGGCAAGGTGCGCGTCATCGATTCGCTGGCGGCGTCTTCGGGCTTTGGCCTGCTGGCGGAATGTGCCGCCGACGTGCGCGATAGCGGGGCTTCACTCGACGAGACGGCTGCCTGGATCGAGGAGCACAAGCTCAACCTGCACCACTGGTTCTTCTCGACCGATCTGTCGAGCTACCTGCGCGGCGGTCGCATTTCGGCAGCGAGCGCGATCATCGGCACGGCGCTTAAGATTTGCCCGCTTATGACGGTCGATTGCGAAGGTGGGCTGTCGCCACGTGAGAAGATTCGCACTAAGAAGCGCGCGATTTCCGAGATGGCTAAGACCATGATGGCACACGTGCAGGACGGTGCGGATTATTCGGGTAAGTGCATCATGTCGCACTCGGCGTGCCGCGAGGATGCCGAAGCAGTTGCGGCGCTGATTGAGGAACAGATTCCGCAGCTTAAAGGCAAGATTGAGATCAATAACATCGGTACTCTGATTGGCTCGCATACCGGACCTGGTACGGTGGCGCTCTTCTTTATGGGCGACAAGCGCGTGGATTAGTTTGCCCCATCACATCGCTGCATGATTGCTCAAACGAAAACGGCCCGCCTCACGTTTGTGGGGCGGGCCTTGCTGTTGGGGGTTAGCGTTTCTTTCCGCGGAAGAAGAAGCCGTGCAGTGACGGCTTGAGGCCGCGGTTGGCGCGATGCTCCTCGACGCGCTCGTGGATCGAAGCGACGCGCTCGATGACTTCGTCGGGAATCGGCACGTCGGGATTCATGTTCTCGACCTGGCTGACCTCGGCGGCGGCGACCTGGTCGATAATGGGCACATCGTCGTGCGAGATGACAGGTGTGGCGTCTTCCTTCATCTTGCGATAACGCTGCATCATGTCGGTCTGTAGCTGCTGGGCCGAAGGCGGCGTCCAGATGATGGCGTTGGCGCCGGCGGCGATGGTTTCACGGATGCTCTCTGGCGTCTTGCCGCCCGGCGCGATGAGCGGCAGGTTGGGATAGTGCTTGCGCAGCTCGCGTAGGACCTGGGGCGTGTTCTTGCCGGCGGCGATGTTGAGAATCTTGGCTCCAGCGCGCACCTTGGCGTGGGCATCGTCGTCGCAGCGAACGACCGTAGCGATGACGGGGATGTCGGCGATGTTGGTGATGTGCTCGACCATCTCGGCGGTGGCGGGGGAGTTGACCACGCATCCCGCCGCGCCCTGCATCTCGGAGACGGCTGCCATCTGCACGGAGCGCTTACCAGTGGTGGTGCCACCGCCCACACCTACAAAGACCGGGCACTCGGCGACGGTCAGCAGCGCTTGCGTAATGGCGGGCTGCGGCGTGAAAGGGTAGACCGCAAAGACGGCATCGGCGTTGGAGTTGCGGATAACCGCGACATCGGTGGTGTAAATGAGCGACTTGATGCGGCGGCCAAAGATCGTGAAGCCGCTGGCCTCCTCAATCTCGTCAGGCATGCGAAGGGCCGCCTTGCGCAAACGCCCGTCGATGGGCAGGGGCTCCATAGGGAGCAGGCCGTTGGGCGTGACGGCTACCTGGGGCTCGGTGAACTCGTCTGCGAGCTCGACCTCGGAGAAATCGACCGAGGCGACGATGTCTTCGTGAACCTCGGCGGGCACATCGATGGGAGCTTGGTCGTTTGCCGCGGCAGGCGTGTCGAAGGAGCTGGTGCCGACGAAGGCGTCGACGCGCTCATTTAGATCGTTGAGGGTATCCATGGAAGCTCGATTCTATGTGATGACGGCCGGCGCGATGCAGCCGGAATTGCGAATGCTAAATCGTTTGACGAGTTGATTTTTCCCCGCCGCGCCATCCGTTAGACCGAAGGACCGGCGAACGTGAAGGAGCTGTGGTGGCGGGGATCGAGGTGCTATCTTGAAAGTCCCGTTTAAAAGAGAGGTGACGCGGTATGGAATTGACAGCAATGTTTGGCTCGATTGGCCTGTGTGTAGGCGCAATCGTTGCCGCCGCGGTCATCTACTTTGTGGTCACGGCCATTAAGGGCAAAAGGGCCGAACGCAAGGAGCGCGCGATGCTTAAACAGCATCGCGACCAGCAGGGCAAACGCGCACGGAGATAGCTTGTTGAGTTTTGGATCCGTGCGCTAGCTGCGTTTTCGGATCAGGGCAATGTAGAAGCCCTCAAATTCGCGGCTGGGCGGAATGGTGAGCGTGCCGGGAATGCCGTTGGTGATGGCCGATACCTGACCCGCGGCGATTGCCTCGGTCAGGGCGTTGGACTCGATGCGCGGCTCCTCGCCAGCTTCCTGGGCGCGGCGTGCCTCACTTTCGCTTGGCGTGCCGTCGAGGGGGATGAGCTCGCAGTCCATGTGCTTGTCGAGGGCCTCTTGCAGGGCGTCCTCGTTTTCCTGCGGCAAGATCGAACAAGTCGAATAGACGAGCGTGCCGCCCGGTTTGAGGGCTCCCATGGCGCGGTCCAGAAGCGCACGCTGCGAGCGGGCGCACTTGCCGAGCAACTGCTCGGTCAGGCCGCGCAGGCTTTTCTCGTTGCCGCTGATGACGGTGCCCGTGCCGGTGCAGGGAGCGTCGAGCAGGATGCGGTCAAAGCGGAAGAACTCGTCGAGCTCGCGTGCGTCGGTGCGCATGACGGGCACGTTTTTTGCGCCTTGGCGGTGGAGGTTGGCTTCGAGCTTCTCGGCGCGGGGAATGCTCATCTCGCAGGCGGTAAGGTGCGCCTGCCCCTGCGTGAGGGCGGCGATCTGCGTCGTCTTGCCGCCAGGGGCTGCGCACATGTCCAGGATGTCCTCGCCTGCCTGAGCGCCCAGGACCAGCGGCGGCATCATGGACGACAGGCTCTGCAGGTAGATCTTGCCGTCGCGGTAGATGCCGAGATCCCACAGATCGGAAACCTGGGCCTCGGGCAGGATGAAGGCATCCTGGTACCATGCGACGGCGCGGTGCGCGATACCGGCCTCGTCGAGTGCGGCGGCGATGTCTTCGGCGGTCGCCTTGAGGGGGTTGGCGCGCAGTGTGACTGGGCGTGTCGCCGCGGCGCCAAAGCCCTCGGTCATGAGCTGAGCATCGGTGGGGGCATAGGCACCGGCGACCGTGTCGACCATAAAGCGCGGCAGGTCGGTGGCGCAGGGAAGGGCGGCAAGCTGGTCGGAAAGCTCGGTGGCAGCAAACTGCCTGAGCTTGAGCTCGGCCTTGACCTGCTTTTTCTGCTTACGACGACGCGGCTTGGACATCCGTCTTCCCTTCCCATTCCATTACATGTCGAGTGTTTAGTACTGGCTCTCGTGCTTGCTAAAGAAGTCGAAGCGCGGGGGCAGCGGCTTCACGCGGTGCTCGCCGGGCTTCTCGCCCAGACTCTCCACAAATTCGTCCGTGGAGGCAAAGATGTTGTCCCAGCTAAAGAAAGCGACCGGGTCAACGTCGAAGTACTCGCAGATGAGCTCGCAGCCGGCCGGGACGATGCCGTGCATCAGGATGGTTGCCACGCGCAGCTCGGTAAAGGCGTCGACGAGAGCCTGCGCCATCGCGGCATTGGCTGGCTCGCCCTCAAGCTTGTTGGCGGCCTTGGAGGCATCGCTCCAGCGCTTGTTGGCGGCGCGCAGGTAGTCGTCGCACACGGCAAGCGCGCGGTGCGTCTCGAACTTGTACATGTCCTGCTCAAAGGCGAGGGCTGCCTGCTCGGCGGCCTCGACCACGGTGTCAGAAGCTGCGCCGGCGGGGATGCAGCCGTTGCGGTAGGGGCTCTCGTCGCCTTCCTTGACGGCGACGCCGTAGAAGCAGCTGCGGGCCAGACGGTTGAACACGCCGGTCAAAAGGGCGCTCTCCTTAAGGGCCGGGTCGATAACGCGCTTGTCGTCGCAGGCGCGTACCTCGTTGCCGTCCTTGTCCTTGCCGGTCACACGCGTGTCGTATGCCTTGGGGCTAAAGCTTACCGGCTTCTCGGACAGGCCGAGCGACAGCCAGTGCGCACGCATCTGCTCGCAGGTGTAGTGGTTGAGCAGGTCGTCTGCCGGCGGGGGAGGCGTCTGCGAGGACGAGCTGGCCTTTTTGCCCATGTAGAGCAAGTGGTAGCAGGCGCTGACGGTGCTCTGCGTGAGGTCCCAGCCCAGGGCCTCCCACATGGCGGTCTGCGCGATGCAGTAGAAGTAGATGTTGTCCTGACCGATAAACTGGTAGATCTGCGCGTCGTCCGAGCACCACCAGTCGCGCCAGTCGAGCGAGCTGTGCTGGTAGGTGGGCGCGGGGACCTGCGTGGAGTCGGCAGCGGGCTCGCCCATGAGGGCGGCATCCTGGGCGGCGACGCCCTCGGTCACGCCGGCTGCCTTGGCATCGCGCGCGAGCACGGTACGCGTATAGCTGATGGGCGCCCACAGGCTCTCGGGCCAGCACCAGCAGGTGACGTCGATCACGCCGTCGACCTCGGGCACCGGAACGCCCCAGTCGATGTTGCCGGTGATGCGGAAGGGCACGAGCGCCTTGCCGCTGCGGAAGCGCACGCCGCCGTTGGCGAGCACCGCGTGGGCATCGTCGCGCTCCTTCCAGCTGGGGAAGGTGACGGTAAAGCTGCTCTTGTTGCCCTCGGGCTCCAGCACGGTGTGCTCGGGGAGCTGGTCCTCGACGGCATCGAAGGCCTCGCGGAACTTGTTCTGGATGTAGAGCTGAGCTGGCAGCAGCCACTCCTCCATGGTCTTGGAGACCACGGAGCGAACCTGAGGGTTCTGGGCGAGCTTGGCGGTATAGGTCTTCATAAAGTCGAGGTAGGCCGGCAGATCAAAGTAGAGATTGTCGACTGGGCGCAGCTCGGGCACCTCGCCGGTGAGCTGGCTCTTGGGCGCGATGAGCTCCTCGGGCTCAAACTGGTGACCCAGGTCGCACTCGTCGGCGTACGCCTTCTCGGACTTGCAGCCCTGGATGGGGCAGCGGCCGATCACCTGACGGCCGTTGAGGAACGTGCCGGCCTTGGCGTCGTAGAACTGCAGCGTGGAGCGCTTGGAGATGGTGCCCTGCTCGTGCAGGCGCTTGATAATCTCGGCGGTCACCTCGTTGTGAATCTGCGCAGCCGGCTCAAGGCCCGAGCCGCCGTAGATATCGCAGCTGATGTTGTAGTTGTTGAGGGTCGCGGCCTGGCGGGAGTGGTTGGACTCGACATACTCGCTAATGGACTTGTCGTAGCCCTCGTTCTCCTTGAGCTTGCGGTAGCTCTCCATGATGGGCGAGCCGTAGCAGTCGGTGCCCGAGGTGAAGATGACGTTCTCGCGGCCCAGGCGGTCGCGCAGGAAACGGGCGAAGAAGTCGGCCGGGACAAAGACGCCGCCAACGTGGCCAAAGTGAAGGCCCTTGTTGCCGTAGGGCTCGCCGGCGGTAACGATGGCGCGGCGCGGCCAGCTGGGACGGTCGTTCATGGAGTATTTGGATGCCATGGGACTCCTTCGCATATGGTGAGAGCGCGGCCGGGCGCGGGGCTCGGCAGCGCGGTGGTCAATTCGTGCATATCGTTCGACATTATCGCACATGCGGACGGGTACGTGGCAGGGGCGCTATCCTAAGATGCTATGAATGAGATTTCCAACATACATGCGTTTGAGGACGAGGATTTTCTACACGCTTGCTTCGTGTGGGGGATGGCCGTGATCGCGGTGTTTGCCGTGTGCCTGGTGCCGGTGTTTATGCTGTTGGGCGGGCCTGCGGACTTGGACGCGGCTGAGGCGGGCGGCTGGATGGCTGTCGTGGGCTGGATAGTCGGCTTGGCTGCGGTCTCAATGGCATCGTTTGCCGTGCACGAGCTGGTGCATGCGGTGTTTTTTAAGCTGCTGGCGCCTGCGGGCGCGCAGGTGACCTTTGGGGCGAATCGCGAGACGGCGATGATCTATGCCTGCGCCGAGGGCGTTGTGTATTCGCGCCGGCGGTACATGGCGGTTTGCCTGGCGCCGACGGTTGTTGTGACGACAGCATTTGCCCTGGGGTTTGCGTTCTCGGACTATCCGCTGCTGTGCTACCTGGCCGCTGGTCTGCACTTGTCGGGCTGTGTGGGTGATTGGTATTACGTGCGGACCATTCTGCGCGACCGCCGTATCGTCGCCTGCGAGGACACGTCCTTTGGCGTGCGCTTTTTCGCAAAGTAGTCTTTTTGGGACGGGGCTATTTTAGCTGCCATGATGTCGGGGTGAGTTTTCTGGGACGGGGATGTCGATGAAGTCGTTGTTGCTGCATGCGTGCTGTGCACCATGCTCGCTTGAGCCGGTTCGCCTGCTGCGCAAGGAGGGGTTTGAGCCCACGATTTGCTGGACCAATCCCAATATTCAACCGCGCGATGAATGGCGGCGGCGTCTGGACGAGCTGCGCCTGTGGTGTGCCGATGGCGACATCGAGCTCATCGAGGCGGGGGAGGACCGCGAGCGCTGGGAGGCCGGCGTGGCCCCGCTGGGTGCCGATCGGCCCCGTCGCTGTCGCTCGTGCTATGCCTTGCGCTTGGCCGAGGCATGCCGCGTTGCCCAGGAGCGCAGGTTTGAATATGTGGGTACGACGCTCGCCGTCTCGCCGTATCAGCTGTTCGACGCCTGCAATGACGTGCTTGAGCGTTTGGCTGCCGCCCGCGGTCTCACCCCGGTGATTCGCGATTTTCGCCCGTACTACCCCGAGGCTACGCGCCGCTCGCGCGAGCTGGGCATGTATCGGCAGAACTATTGCGGCTGCCGTTTCTCGGCGGTCGAGGCGGCCATGGATCGCGCCCGCATCCGCGACGAGCGCAAAGCCGCCAAAAAGTAGTTCATTTGGGCTGGGACTTTGAGCTGTCTGTGCGGTACGGTCGTTTTTGGGAAAGTCGATTTAATTAAGCGTGTGATCGTGGCTCGCTTGATACCAAACGACGACTCCTATGATTCTAATCCTCCGTTTGTTAAACATCAGATCCGGACTTGCTGTTGCATATGAATGGGACGACAGCACAATCATGTCGTTTCCTTCTGCAAATCGCCTAATTACCGGTGTTTTACCGTCTGCGAGCGCCAATACAGCACAGCCGTTCCAAGGCTTTGCGGTGGTATCGACAAGTAGTAAGCTGCCGGGAGGGTAAATGCGGGACATTTCGTCGCCTTTGATTTTAACGAAAACGCTATGTGGGTGACGTTTGGCTACGTCTACAGGCGCGCAAGCATTTTGTTGGCCGTGCGTGATGCGGCGCTTTTGCGATTCGATATCGATGACGGGAAATGTGCCCTCCATTTCGTGGATAGCAGGGTCTTCGTCGGTGACGATTCTTTTATTTGCGAGCTTTACAGCCAAACCGTTTTCCTCGCCAACAAGTTCATCGCGGGTGCAACCGAAGAGCGCTTGTAACTTTTCAATATAGCGCTCACGGGGGGCATACCGACTTTTTTCCCAACGACAAACGGTCTCTTTAGATACCCCCAACATCTCTGCAAGTTGCGCCTGACCAAGATGCTCCATGGTGCGGAGTTTACGAATATTTGCCCCGAAGCCCATGGCTATAGATCCTCTCGCCACAGAGGGAGGCATAGACAGTTTGTGCCACCATAGCCTTTGGTGAGCTCGTCAATGGATAGCGGGAATAATTCCATTCCTGCTTTCTCAAGCGCTTCGTTGGTCCAAACGTTTTCTTCATATACGCATAGTTTTCCTGGCGAGAGCGCAAGGATAGACGTTGCGTTGTTCCGGCGTTCTCTTTCGTAGGCGGTTTGATTCCCGCCTCCGCAGTCAATCACTTTTATTGGTTCGCAACAGGCTGCAGAGAGTATTTCCGGAATCGTGCGATCGATAGGAGTGATCGTAAGGCCCCTTCCGGATCGTTTTAGTTGAATGCTGTATGCATCAACGGCATTGCATATCTCACGATCGATGAGGAACGCGTCGTGATCAATTCTACTTATGAACGTATCGAGGTGGATACGCAGCCCGTCAGAGGGGACTCGAATCGCAATTAGCTCGGTGGTCTGGAATTTATTTGAGGTCAGGAGCTCTTTGGCAAGTGACTCGACGGCGGCGGGTTCAGTTCGGTCAGAGATTCCAACTAATATTGTCTTAGCACTGATAACAATAATGTCTCCGCCTTCTATATGGTAGCTACTCCTGTTCAAATCACATATTGGAGTTTCTCCCATGATCTTGTGGTGGGTGAATATCTGCCGGTATAAGGCGACCTCACGATCACGCTCAGGCCAATACATATGATTTAGGATGATGCCGTCTCCGACTACCACAGCAGGATCACGAGTGAAAAAAAGCGTGTTGAGGGGATTGACCAAGAGCGAGGCGGGATCAAATTGCTCGTGCACGAGCGCCCGTAGTGTTTCCGACTGGTTTGAACATAGCTCAGTGTCTCCAAAGCGAATGCCGTTAAGTACTATATTCACCAATTCCTGGGTGTTCTTAGCGTTCTCAAACAGCTGGGTTATTGCCTCGAGGAACTCTCTGCCTGTTGCCCCGCTGCAACGGAGGTAGTCATCAATAAAATACTTAAGTGATTGGGGCTCAGTTTCAAGTGAGTCTTCGAGAAGGTCCCTAATTTCAATGGTTTCTACGCCATGCTTCTCAAGCAATTGAACCATGGAATCGTGCTCATACATTGCTTTGTCGAGGTCAAAACGACCGCTCCATTTTCGCAGGGAGAAAACTTGGCTGAAGTCGGCATCAGGGTAGTTTTGTGTTTCAGCTCCTGGTCGATGGACAAGTACGGCTTTTAAATGACCGATTTCATTTGTTATGTGTATGCCTTGCATGCCTGTCTCCTGTCCTGCTGGTTTTTATATAAGGCTAAGGCAGGTTCCTTGTTGTGTTGCGGAAAAGTTAAAAGACGTATGTAATTGACAAATAACATCAATTTAAAATATCAGATTGATTAATAACGTCACTTTAGCTGCCGTTCATAGGTGAAAAGCGACACGATAGCGATGGTTGCCCGACCACCGCTGAGCAACCTCATACATTTATGGTGCCAGCTGGATAGATGGGAAAAGGAATGAAGGAGGAGATATGGCAGCGGAAAGTTCGAAAGGCATCAAGCAGTTCAAGGTCCCGCACGTATATGCGATCATCTTTGCGCTTATGGTCATCTTCGCTGTTCTCACGTGGATTGTTCCCTCTGGGTCCTATCAGCGTCAGGAGGTGAACGGTCGTGAAGTCACTGTCGCAGGTACGTATGAGCAGAGTGAAAAGACATATATTGACGAGGAAACCGGGGATGAAGTAGATCTCAGACAAGGTGTCTTCGATGTTCTTCAGGCTCCAACGCGCGGTATACAAGAGGCAATTGAGGTCGTTGCATTCATCTTGATTGTGGGCGGTTCGTTTCAGGTTATTACTAAAACGGGCGCTATCACGAGCGGAATGGGTCGTGTCGTTCGCCGCTTTAAGAACAAAGACATTCTAATTATTCCTATTGCGATGGTTCTCTTTGCATTGGGCGGAACGAGCTTTGGCATGGCGGAAGAAACTCTCCCGTTCTTTGCGATCTTCATGCCAATTATGATGGCTATGGGCTTCGACTCGATGACGGCGTTCATGGTCGTGTTCGTTGGAGCGCGCACGGGTTACATCGCCTCAACGATTAATCCGTTTAATGTTCTCATTGCGCAAGGTATTCTTGGTATTCAGGGCAACCCCCAGCTGTGGCTGCGTATGATTGCCTGGGTTGTTTTGACCGCCGTTGCAATTACTTGGGTTGTCCTCTATGCACGAAGGGTAAAGAAGAATCCTGAGTCATCGATCACATTTGAGGATGATATCGCCAAGAAAGTCGAGTTCGCTGCCGATGAATCTGCCCTTGATGCGGAATTTACGGGTCGTCAAAAAGGCGTGCTTGCGGTATTTATCGCTGGAATGTGCCTTATCATCTGGGGACTTGTGACCCAGGGCTGGTATATGAACGAGATTTCTGCGGTCTTTTTGGCCATGGGCTTGTTGGCTGGTGTTATTGCGGGCTTTAGTCAGGACGTCATCGCTCAGGAATTTGTTGCGGGTATCGCTGACTTTGCTTTCTCGGCAATTGTCGTTGGACTTGCGCGTGGCATCCTTGTCATTGCCTCTGACGGCATGATCATCGATACCATCCTCAATGCGCTCGCCACTGGTCTGGGCGGCATCCCGGCGGTTCTCTTTACTACGCTTCTTTATGCGGTTGAGAACCTCCTGGCGATCCTGGTTCCCAGCTCATCTGGCCTTGCAGCACTGACCGCTCCCATTTTTGGACCTTTGACCGAACTCATGGGCCTTAATCCCGAGGCTGCCGTGTGGGCTCTCTCCATGGGTAGCGCGACGATGTCTTTGATCTGTCCAACTAGCGCCATTCTTGTAGCGGGTTTGGGCGTGTGCAAGATCAAGCTTGGCCAGTGGTGGAAGACCGTTTGGAAATTCTTCTTGGTCGTGTCGCTCATCAATATCGTATTCGTAGCAATCTCGGGACTTATTGCCCTGTAGGTTTCATGGCTGAAATGGAGTAACAGGAATGCCTAAAGGACTGAATGTACACAGCGAGATTGGTAAGCTCAAGAAAGTTGTGCTTCACCGCCCCGGTCGTGACCTTGTGAACGTAAAGGCAGAAGAGTTCGAGGATGTCTGGATTCACGACTGTTTCTATCTTGATGTGGCTCAAAAGGAGCATGATGCCTTTGCGGATCTTCTGAGGAGCGAAGGTGTTGAAGTTCTCTATATGGAGAAACTCGTTGCTGAAGCGCTGGATGCATGCCCCTCGGCTCGCGCTGAGCTTACCGATACATTTATGGCTGAGAGCGGAATTGTCAATCCTATGCTTGAGCAGGCTGTTCGTGAAAAGCTCGACGCTATTTCAGATTCGTATCAGTTTGTACTTGAGGCTATGGGGGGGTATCGTTATCGTGACCTTGAGCTGCCTCGCGTCTCGACTACGCTTAGCATGATGGATAATGAGGATGCGAAGCCCGATGATTTGGTGTTGAAGCCTCTTCCGAGTTCATATTTCTCTCGCGATCCTCTTGCTTCTGTGGGCAAAGGCGTTCTGCTTCACCATATGTATTGGAAACAGCGAGATCGTGAAGTGCCCTTCTATGAAGCGATTTTCAAATACCATCCCGATTATGCAGGGACTCCGATTTGGTACGACCATAAGAATCCCTGGCATATCGAGGGCGGTGATGTGCTTAACATTAACGCTCATACCTTGGCTATTGGAATTAGCCAGCGAACTGAGGCGGCTGCGATTGAGGAGCTTGCAAAGAATTTGTTCTGGGGATCTGGGAATTCTGAGATCGATACCGTTTACGCTATTAAAATCCCCAACGGCTATGCTTACATGCATCTTGACACCGTTTGCACCATGGTGGATTTCGATAAGTTTACAGTTTATCCCGGTATTTTTGAGACCCTTCGTGTTTATCGTCTGACTCGTGGTGACTCTGAGGGAATGGTCGCTGTTCAAGAGATTGATGACACGCTTGAGCATATTCTTGAAATGGCTACTGGCGTGGAGAAGGTGCAGCTTATTGAGTGCGGTGCCGGCGATATGGTTGAGGCGTCTCGCGAGCAGTGGAACGACGGGTCGAACACTCTTGCCGTTGCTCCTGGTAAAGTCTGTGTTTACGAGCGCAATGTTGTCACAAATGATGAGCTCTACAAGAACGGTTTGGAACTTTTGGTCGTTCCCTCCGAGGAACTGTCCCGCGGTCGTGGCGGCCCGCGCTGCATGAGCATGCCCTTCTGGCGCGAAGATATTTAGTTGCAAATCCACTGTGATAGGAGATGGCGAATATGGGTGTTAATATCGCTGGTCGCAGTTTTCTGAAGCTGCTAGATTACACGACGGAAGAGATTGAGTATCTGCTTGAGCTTTCTGCTAACTTCAAAAGCATGAAGCGTGCCGGTGTTCCGCATAAATACCTTGAAGGCAAGAATATTGTTTTGCTATTTGAGAAGACTTCCACGCGTACTCGCTGCGCCTTCGAAGTTGGTGCACTTGACCTTGGCATGGGTGTAACTTATTTGGATCCGGGCTCGTCCCAGATGGGCAAAAAGGAGTCGATTGAGGACACGGCTCGCGTCCTTGGCCGCATGTATGACGGAATTGAATACCGCGGCTTTGAACAGGCGAAGGTTGAGGAGCTTGCTGCAAAAGCTGGGGTTCCCGTTTGGAATGGGCTGACTACTGAATTCCACCCGACTCAAGTGCTTGCCGATATTCTGACCATGCGTGAAGAGTTTGGAGAGATTAAGGGCAGGAAACTTACATTTTTTGGTAAGGCGGCCGGAAACGTCGCCGATTCGCTCATGGTCATTTGCGCTAAGCTCGGCATTAACTACTGTTCTTGCGGCCCAATCGGGGGAAATTCGGAGGGGGCTACATCCTATGATCCTGAACTCCTTGCAGAATGTAGTCGTATTGCGGCCGAGCATGGATCGACGATTACCATTACAGAGGATATTGAGGAAGGCGCTCGTGATGCCGATGTAATTTACACGGATGTTTGGGTTGGCATGGGTCAGCCCGCAGAGCTGTGGGAAAGCCGCATTAAGCTCATGTCGCCGTATCGTGTGACCGCTGAGGTGATGTCTATGGCAAAGCCCGAGGCAATTTTCCTCCACTGCCTTCCGAGCTTTCACGATACTAATACTACTGTTGGTGCCGAAATTGCTGAGAAGTTTGGAGTCACCGAAATGGAAGTCACGGACGAGGTTTTTGAGTCCGATAAGTCTCGTGTTTTCCAAGAAGCGGAGAATCGCATGCATACGATTAAGGCGGTGATGTACGCAACGCTTAAGTAGCGGGGCGTTGAGAAAACAGTCGCAAATCTGTTTGCCATACTATATTTCTCTCAACAAGCTGATAGGATACAGGGGAGAATGATGCGCGCGTCAGTCGATTTTTTCGACTGACGCGCTTTGTGAAAGAGGCAAAGATGCGTACCGATGATTTTGACTACAACCTTCCTGAGGAACTGATTGCCCAGGCTCCTGCCGAGCCTCGCGACTCCTGCCGCCTGCTAGTGGTTGATCGCAAGGGCTCCCAGGCGGGAACGCCGCTGGAGCACGGCGGTACCGTTGAACACCGCATCTTCCGTGACATCATCGACTATATCGAACCGGGCGACGTGCTCGTCATCAACCAGACGCGTGTGATGCCGGCCCGTCTGATCGGTCGCAAGACGGGCTCGGGCGGCGTGGTCGAGACGCTGCTGCTCAAGCGCCGCGAGGACGTGGATCCGCTCGGCCATGTTTGGGAGTGCCTGGTCAAGCCAGGCAAGCGTCTGAAGCCCGGTGCTCAGATTGAGTATCGCGCCGGTGGCGCCCATGCGCCCGAAGGGGCTCCCGTGGTGCTGACGGCCGAGGTCGTCGACTTTGTCACCGATAGCCGCGGCGGCCGTCTGGTGCGCTTCGAGCCAGCCGGTTGCAATGCCGCCGGCGAGCCGCGCACGCTCGACGAGGCCATTCACGCCGCCGGCCACGTGCCGCTGCCGCCCTACATTACCGATTACGAGGGCGACCCCGAGAAGTACCAGACCGTCTACGCCATGAAGGAAGAGCACTCGGCTGCCGCTCCCACGGCGGGTCTGCACTTTACGCCCGAGCTTATGGCTGCCATCGAGGCCAAGGGTGCCAAGTTTGCCGCCGTCGAACTCGAGGTGGGCATCGATACCTTCCGTCTGGTGGAGGAGGACGATCCCACGCAGCATGTGATGCACACCGAGCGCTACCACGTGTCGCAGGAGGTTGTCGACGCCGTGCATAAGGCGAAGGCCGAGGGCCATCGTGTGATTGCTGTCGGCACCACGGCGGTGCGCTCGCTCGAGAGCGCGTTTGACGCCGATGCTCCGGTGTCCGATCCGGCTGTGACGGCGCGCTATTTTGAGGGCCGCGAGGACGGGGCCGATACGCTCGGCCGCGGTGACATCGTGGTGCGCGAGAACGCGACGACGCAGCTCTACCTCATGCCCGGCTCGACCTATCACGTGGTCGACGCGCTGATCACGAACTTCCACGTGCCGCGCTCTACGCTCATGATGCTCGTGAGCGCACTTGCCACTCGCGACCAGATCATGGATGCCTACGCTGCCGCCATCCAGGAGCGCTACCGCTTCTTCAGCTTTGGCGACGCCATGCTCATTTTGTAGGTTACGGCGTTTTACAAACGCCGTAACCGGCCGACGCTGCAAACCCCCCTAAGCGGCAATCTGACGTTCAATCGTCGGGCATGACCAGAAGGTCAATGCCCGACGATTGAACGTCACCTTGCTCGCTTAGGGGCGTTTTCGCTGACTTCGCCAAAGCATCGGCAGGTACTCATTGGGGACGTACTTAAATGAGTGCCTGCAGAATGAGAGTGGATAATCTCCCGTTTTTGGCCTGCTTGGGGGCTCAAAGTGGGAGATTATCCACTCTCGTCATTGGGCTAGTCGTTGGGGACGTTCCTGTTTGACTAGTCGTTTAAGAACGTCCCCAATGACTACTTGCTTGCGAACAGCCAGACTAGGATGATCACCAGGATTGCGGCGACGATGCAGACGATGGCGCCGGTGAATTTGATGCGTGAGTCGCGGGTACGTTCGCGCACCGCGTCCTCGGTGGCCTCGAGCTGGGCGACTTCTCGCTCGGTCTCGGCGTGTTCGGCTTTGTCTCGGGCCAAGGATCCTGCAAGCGACTCAGTGATCTCTGGGTGGTCGTGCACTTCGGTCGCCTGTTCGATGATCGACTGCGCATGTGCGGCATCTGCTTGGGCGTTGGCGATGCTCTGCTCCTGGTCGCGGCGTGCCTTGTCCTCGGCAGTGATCTTCTCGCGCAGTTCGCGCTGACGAGTCGCGGCGGCTGTCTTCGCCGTCTGCAGCTCGTCGCGCGCGGCATCGGCTTCGGTCGTCACGGCTTGGTGCGCGCGTTTTGCGTCGGCGATAGGGGCTTGAGCCTGCTCGACGGCCTGCTCGGCTGCGGCAAGCGAGTGCTCAAGGTCGGCGGTGATGCGCGGGACATCTTCTTCGGCTTTACGCAGGGCATCTGCCGTGTCGGAAATCTGCATCGAGAGCTCGCTGGTGCGCACCGTATAGTTGGCGGGATTTGCCGAGGGATTGCGTTGCAGCTCGGCATACTCATGGCGCAGCGTCTCGAGCTGGGCGCGCGTGGCGTCGACGGTTTGTTGTGCGGCCGCAATGCCGGCGTCTCGCTCGGCCTTCACCTTGTCGCGGATGCGCTTGGAATCCTCAAGACGTCGAACGAGGCGGTTGCCGGTCTCGCGAGAGCTCGCCTCGCGGGCCTCCACGGCGTCGAGCGCGGCCTTCAGGCGGAGCTCAGTCGCGTCATCCTCTGTCTTCATTTGTTCGAGCTGACCATTGAGCTCTGTTGCTTTGGCGGCGTGGGCATCACGGTCAATCTCGGCTGCCGCAGCGGTCTTTTGCGCTGTGGCGATCGCCTGACGCTGGTCGGCGACGATCTGGTCGTAGCGGCCTGCGATATCCTGGCGCGTCTCGAGTTCCTCGGCCTGATCGGCAACGCGCTGCTCAAGTTCGGCCAGGTGGGCGCGGGCATCGGCAAGCGCCTTTTTCGCGGCGTTCATCTCGCGCATGGCCGAGGCGCCCTGGGCGATAAAGGTGCCCACGGCGTTCGCAGTGTTCGAGACAGCGGTCCCCAGATCGCGGCTCGCGGCGGAGGAGTGCGGGGCGGTCGGGCGAGCGGTGTCGGCAGCGTCCGCATCGGCAGCCTGCGGCACGGCGATATTGCCGGTACCGCCCTCGATCACAGAAAAGCCTGCTGCGTGCGGGTCGACCGCATCGGCGCCAATCGTGGGATGCTCGAGCTGCAGAAACGAGGGCATGGTGCTGCCCTGGTCGGCAACCGGAGTCTCGCCGGGTACAAAGGTCGAGGCCGCCTCGGCGGCCTCCTCTTCCTCGGCGTCAACGTCAGCGTCGGCCACGGCGTCTTTCATCGCTTTGACGGCATCCATCATGGAGTCCATGACGGCGTCGAGCTCTTCTTCCGAAGAAACCTCGATAGGGCCCGCAGCTTGCGGAGCAGCATCCTGTACGGGGTGGTCGTCCTGAGCGGGCGCATCGTCGTTTTGCTCGCCTGCATCTTCGGCGCCGGGGGTTTCCGCCGTAGCGCTTTCGTCTAAGATGGGGTCGTCGAGGCCAATATCATCGCAGGTCACAGCGTCAGCATCTGCAGTGACGTCTGCGGAATCATCAATATGCTGTTGAGTCTGGGGGTCCAGCTCGTCTGTCATAGGCATGTGCTCCTCATCGTTGTTTGTCACCCTATGATAAAGTCTCGCGCCGACATCCCGCGCGCTGCAGCAAAGTTTCAAAACGTGTTCGATGGCTCGCGTCGATAGCAAAAACTCGGCCACTTTATCCAGTTTGTACTTGACAATCCCTTCGCCGAAAGACGTTATGCCGTTCGCCTGCCGAGACCTTTTCTTTTCACTTGAACCCGTTAAAGTTGCATTTCAGCTTTTGTCGCGTTTATTTGGATGCGCGCAGTCGGCGGGTGCGCCCGTCGCGATTTGAAAGGACTTTATATGGGACTTTTCACTGGTAAGACCGTGATCGTCACCGGCGGTGGCAAGGCCACGCTCAAGGACGGCTCCGCTGGCTCCATCGGCTACGGTATCGATATCGCTTTTGCCAAGGAGGGCGCGAACCTCGTCATTACCGGCCGCAACGTTGCCAAGCTCGAGGCTGCCAAGGAATCCCTCGAGGCCGAGTACGGCGTCAAGGTTCTGCCTGTTCAGGCCGATGTCTCGGCTGGTCAGGACAACGAGGCCGTCGTCCAGAACGTCATCGACAAGGCTATTGAGGAGTTCGGCCGCATCGACGCCGTCGTCAACAACGCTCAGGCCAGCGCCTCGGGCGTGACCATTGCCGATCACACCATGGATCAGTTTAACCTGGCCATTTACTCTGGCCTGTATGCCACCTACCTGTACATGCAGAAGGCCTATCCGCACCTGAAGGAGACCAAGGGCTCCGTGGTCAACTTTGCTTCGGGCGCCGGCCTGTTTGGCAACTACGGCCAGTGCAGCTATGCCGCCGCCAAGGAAGGCATCCGTGGTCTGACTCGCGTTGCCGCCAACGAGTGGGGCAAGGACGGCATCAACGTCAATATCGTTTGCCCGCTTGCTTGGACCGCCGCGCTCGAGAACTTCCAGGATGCCTATCCCGAGGCGTTCAAGGCCAACGTCCACATGCCGCCGGCTGGCCACTACGGCGACGTCGAGAAGGAAATCGGCCGCGTTGTCGTTCAGCTCTGCGGTCCCGACTTTAAGTATATGAACGGCGAGACCGTCACCCTCGAGGGTGGCATGGGCCAGCGCCCGTAGGGTTACGCGGTTTTACCAAACCGCGTAACGGGTCGACGCTGCGCGGTCACCAGGGCGACAACTTGTCATTCAAAGAGGGCGGCATGACCAGAAGGTCAATGCCGCCCTCTTTTCATGCCAATTTGTTCGCCCTGGTGACCGCTCGCTGACGTTGTCAAAACATCGGCGTTGCCAAAACATCGGCGTTGGCGTGGCTGGTAAATAGCTCCACTCATCGGGGACGTACTTAAATGAGTGCCCGCAGAATGAAAGTGGATAATCTCCCGTTTTTGGGCTGTGCTTTGGGCAAAAGTGGGAGATTATCCACGCTCATCCGGTAAGCGTCCAAAAATTCACGCTCATTTGCCGTGTCCCTGCCGTATCCTCCTCGCGCCAGTTTCTGTCGAGTCGGTGCTTCTTGCGGGTTGCCCGTATAATGGTTTGCGTATGAACCGCAACCAAGGAGTTCCAGTTTATGGACCAGAACCTTTTTAAATTCGACCTGATTGCCGAGGATCCGACGACGCACGCGCGCGCCGGCGTGCTGCACACCCCGCACGGCGACATCGAGACGCCGATCTTTATGCCCGTGGGCACCAAGGCAAACGTCAAGGGCATTCCTACCGAGACTGTCAAGAAGCTCGGCGCCCAGATCGTGCTCGCCAATACCTATCATCTGTCCATGCGTCCCGGCGAGGATACCATCGCCGAGCTGGGCGGCCTGCACAAGTTCATGAACTGGCACGGCCCCATCCTCACCGACTCGGGCGGTTTCCAGGTCTTCAGCCACAACGATGCCGTCAAGCTCACCGATGAGGGCGTGCGCTTTATTGTCAACGATTACGACGGCCGCCACGTGTTTTGGACGCCCGAGGACAACATGGAAATCGCCATGAAACTCGGCTCCGATATCTGCATGCAGCTCGACCAGTGCCCGGGCTATCCCGCCACGCGCGCCTACGTTGAGCGCGCCGTTGAGCTGTCGAGCATGTGGGCCGAGCGCTGCTATAAGGCGCATACCCGCGATGACCAGGCGCTCTTTGGCATCGTTCAGGGCGGCATGCACCTGGATCTGCGCCTGCGTTCGCTGCGCCATCTGGAGGAGTGCGGCGACTTCCCGGGCTATGGTATCGGTGGCTATTCGGTGGGCGAGGATCACGAGACCATGTTCGAGACCCTGGCGCCGCTCGTGAGCGAGTACATGCCCAAGCATAAGCCGCGCTACCTGATGGGTGTCGGCAACCCCACCACGCTCGTACGCGGCGTGGGCGTGGGCATCGACATGTTCGACTGTGTGCTGCCGACGCGCACCGGTCGCATGGGTACGGCGTTCTCCAGTGAAGGTCGCCTTAACTTCCGTAACGCGCGCTTTGCGCACGACGACGGCCCCATCGACCCCACCTGCACCTGCCCGGTGTGCACGGGCGGCTACAGCCGCGCGCTCATTCGCCACATGGTCACGCAGAAGGAGATGCTCGGCGGCATTTTGCTTTCGATGCACAATATCTACTACCTGCTCAACCTGATGCAGCGTGCCCGCCAGGCCATTATCGAGGGCCGCTACGGCGCGTTCGTGAGCGACTGGATGAACAGCCCTGCGGCGGTGGATTACTAAGAGCAGCACGGGCGCTTGCAGAGCGCGGGCAACGGCAAGGGGCGAGCGCCGGCCGGTCATCACGTTTGCTAACACCGCTTGCGCGACCGATGACCGATAGCTTGCAAGCACTTGATGCATCGTGGGTACCATACCGAATAGTTGATGTTCGGGCGGGTGTTTGGCGCACAGCGTCGACCCCGCCCGTTTTTCTTTTTCTCGATAGGAGTACCCATGATTAAGAACGAGAATGTCGAGGGCGAGCCTGCCTACGACGAGACGTACCGCCGCGGTCCCGTGGTCATGCGCGGCCCCATGATTCCTAAGGACAACACCTATGCCAACCTGCTGGCGCCCGAGGATTCAACCGACTGGTTGCATGCCGACCCGTGGCGCGTCCTTCGTATTCAGGCAGAATTCGTCGATGGTTTTGGCGCGCTGGCCGAGCTCGGACCCGCAGTGACCATCTTCGGCAGCGCCCGCACGCCCAAGACGGACCCGGTCTACAAGGCGGCGCGCACCGTCGGCCGTAAGATTGCCCAGCGCGGCGTGGCGGTTATCACCGGTGGCGGCCCCGGCATCATGGAGGCGGCCAACAAGGGAGCGGCGAGCGTCAACGGCAAGTCAGTTGGTTTGGGCATTGAGCTGCCGCACGAGCACGGGCTCAACAAATATGTGAACCTCGGTATGGACTTCCGCTACTTCTTTGTGCGCAAGACCATGTTCGTCAAATACAGCTCGGGCGCTATTGTGTTTCCCGGCGGGTTTGGCACGCTCGACGAGATGTTCGAGGTGCTCACGCTGGTACAGACGCACAAGGTTAAGCGCATGCCACTCGTTTTGGTGGGAACCGAGTACTGGCGGGGCCTGTTCGACTGGCTCAACGGTCCGGTGATGGACGCCGGTATGATCAGCCCGCTCGATCCCGAGCTCGTGCACATCACCGACGACCTCAACGAAGCCGTTGACATTGCCCTGAGCGGGCTGATGTAGAGCGAGCGTGTCTGCCGTTGCGGC
>CALEXE010000049.1:0-10023 GCA_937925265.1 uncultured Collinsella sp.
TCACGCGGCGTCAGATGCGTGTCTGCTCCCACACGACCGAACTCGATCTTGAGGAAGTCTACCAAGTCGTTCTCGGTAAGCGTGGGCGTCCAGCCAAAGTAGCCAGCATGGATCTGCATGAGTTTTTCGATCAGCACCAGCAACTCTTCGTAGGTGAGTGGCTGCAGGCGGATGATGGGCGCGAGCATGTCCTTAAGATCCTCGCGTGCAAAGCGGCCTTGAGCGAGTCGGCTGCGCAGGGCCTCGTAGGAGAACACGCCACGGCGGCGGTCTTCGATGGAGGTTGGCGTGCCGCCCATGATCATGCCCAAGTACTGCGCCTTGCCCTGGAGCGTGTCGTTGTACATGGTCAGGATCTTCTCGTAGTTGTATTGGCGTGTGATGGCGTTGGGAATCTTATACAGATTCACGAGCTCGTCGATGAGCACCAGCATGCCCTTGTAGCCGCTGCAGACCAAAAAGCGCGCAATGAGTTTGACGTAGTCGTACCAGTCATCGTCGCTGATGATGGTTGAGGACCCCAGTTCGGCGCGAGCCTCGCTCTTGGTGCGGTATTCGCCGCGGATCCATTTGGTCACGCGGCTCATAGCTTCTTCGTCGCCCTCGGATACGGCCGCGCGGTAGCGGCGGAGCATGCGGGTGAAGTCAAAGCCGTGGACCATTTCCTCGAGCGGCGCCAGTTGGGCATTGACGGCAGGCTCGTCGGCATCGGCACACGAGGCGACCCAGCGATCCAGGATAAGGTTGAGCGCACCGCCCTCGGGGCGCGTCTTGGTCGATATATTGCGGATGAGCTCGCGGTAGGTGGCAAGGCCCTGTCCCTGACCGCCCTGCAGGCGGCGCTCGGGCGACAGGTCGGCATCAGCGACGACGAATCCCTCGCCCATGGCGTGCGTGCGGATGGTCTGGAGCAAAAAGCTCTTGCCGGCGCCGTAACGACCGACCAGAAAGCGGAAGCTCGCGCCACCGTCGGCGATGAGACTCAGATCGGTGAGCAGGGCGCGGATCTCGACCTCGCGCCCTACGGTGATGTAAGGAAGGCCGATGCGCGGGACCACGCCGCCCTTGAGCGAGTTGAGAATGACGGCAGCGACGCGCTTGGGCACGCGGGGTGCTGCGGATGCGGTATCACTCATGGTCTAGGTATCCTCTCACGTCTGCTTCGTAGTCCTCGATAATCTGCGGCCCTGCCGCGCCGAATTCGATAACGGTGTCCCCCACCAGGTCAAAGAGCGCCTCGTTGATGGTATCGACAAGCATGTCCTCACTCTTGCCCGACTGCGCCACCGCCGATGCCGTCTGCGCTGCGTTTTGCTCGAGTAGTGCTCGAAGATAGGCGTCTGCGGCGGGATCGAGTGCGGACGCGGTGTCAGCGGACGTGGGTGCTGGTGCGAGGAGCGGGGCCACGACGCCAAACTGCTCGGTGGAGATGGTCGGCTCGCTAGCCTCGTCCTGCTGCATGGTCGTCGCGACTGGTTCGGCGATCGTGCCGGCCACGGGCTTGGCTTCCCGTCGTTCGGCAACTGTCACCTCGGCATCCGCAAGCGTGCCGTCCTCGCGTTCCTCATCGATCAAAAGCGCTTCGCGCGTTTGCGCAGCGGCGTTCCGAATGTGCCCCAGCTGACTCAGATCGATATCGATCTTGACGGGCTGGTGTGCGGCGTCCCACGAAAGCCATGCCACAATCTCGTCATCGATAATCTTGGCCAGATATTTGGGGACCTTCTCCTCTTTCAGAGGATGGGCGGGGTCCAACGCCAGGCGCAGGCGTTGGTCGCAGGCGCGCATCATTTCACCGAGCTTGCTACTCTTTTGCCTGCTACCGTGGATACGCATGCATTCCCAAAAGCCGTTTTGGCAACGGTAGATTTGGATAGGATCCAGGCGGTATTCACAGTCCTCGTGGCGCTCGGGCGCAAAGAATACGGCCGAGGCAAACATGGTGTAGGGCATGGCCGTCTCCTCCCCAAATAAACTCGCCACGATGCCGGTCTTTCGGTGCGTGTCATAGTAGCGCGCCATGCGGACATACACGGCGCATGCCACGTGGCGCAGATCGCGGCGGTGGCTGCGGTCGAGCCGCGAGTTACTTAGGTTGTACGTGGAGAGGGCGTTGATGGCGGCCATGAGTCGCTCCTCGCGCGCTTCATCGGGCGGAAGGGGGAGCGTGGGCTCGGAGGTTTTGCGACGCTTAGGGGTCTGGCCGGACGGTGCCGGTACAAGGTCTCGTGCCGCGCGCCGCAGTTCGATAAGGGCGTTATCGAACATGACGGTTTTAGAGTCGCGAAGCAGCTTGGGGTCGAGCCCGTGGAACACGGCGTAATCTTGCAGCCACACGCGCGCAAACCGGTCGATGCCGGGCTCGAAGGCGCGATAGACATCCCAAAAAGCCTTGATCTTGTTAAAACCATCGAGTGGATTATCTACGCCAATGCCGCAGATCAGCTCATAGAGATACAGAAAGGCAAAGGACGTAGACGTTTCCTCGACGGTTCCGCGGCGCACTTGGGCACGCCAGGTAAAGTAGCCGCGCAGTTGCCGGTCGCTCATGGCGTTGTAGGTGGGAAAGTACGACTTAAAGGTGCCGTTGTAGGGACAGTCGTCCTCAAAGTCGGCCATCAGCAGGCCCTGGCGGTAAAAAAGCTCGGCTTCCGAAAGCCAGCGGCCCGCACCGCCCTTGGGGTCATCCTGCCAGCGCGATATCTCGCGCATTTTACGGTACTGGTCGGGGAGGAAATTCTGCATCTGTCGGCCGGTTTTGAGAATCGGCTCGTCTGCGTAGGTTTCGTTTGAGAAGCGGGCGGACTGATGGGTCCGGGCCTCGGCCATAATGCGCTCGATGAGCATCTTGATGTCCTGGTCGGCCACCGCTCCTCCTCTCGAACGCAGCTACGGTGACCTCATATCATAGCACAGCATCAAACAGATGTTCGAGATACCGCTGCGTTGATAGATTTAGAACAGGAGGGCGTATATGACGGCGATGACGACGGAGGGAAGCATATTGGCCGTGCGGAAGGTCTGAGGACGGATGAGGTTGACGCCGACGCAGAAGATGAGCATGGAGCCTACGAGCGAAAGGCTGTTGAGGGCTGCTGTGGTCATGATGGGGGAGAGCGCGCCGGCAAACAACGTGATCGTCCCCTGGAACACGGCGACGGGCAGGGCGGAGAAGATGCAGCCGCGGCCAAGCGAGGCCGTCATGGTGCAGACGATGATGCAGTCCAGTGCGCCCTTGAGGGCAAGCGTTGACCAGTCGCCGAGCAGGCCGTCCTGGATCGATCCCACAATGGCCATGGCGCCGATGCACACGGTGAGTGAAGTCGAGACAAAAGCGTTGGTGAACTTGTTATCGCCCTCACTGCCAGTCTTGCGCTTGAGCCATTCGCCAAGGTTCTCGATGGCGGCCTCCAAGTTGATGGCCTCGCCGATGAGCGAACCGAGCGCAAATGAGACGATGAGCATGGTGGTACCGGTGGTCGCTAGCGCCTTTCCATCGATGATGAGCATCTTTTGCATGGTGCCGCCCAGGCCGATAAACAGGACGCACAGCCCCGATGCTTTCATGAGCGTGTCTTGGATGTGCGGTGTAATGAAGCGGCCGCCCGCTAATCCCAAAAGACCGCCCGCAACTAAAAGCGCAACGTTGATGATTGTTCCCAAGCCCGGCATGAGCCCTCCTGTATTGATGCCAACGTGGCAATCGTAGCAGAACGAAATGCGAGGCACATCGCGACTCATCTAATACGTTATATAAGTGGTATTAGGAATGATGCGCAGCATTTAAGCCTCAGGTGGTTGTCGGGACATAGGGGTAGTAGTCAAAGCGCAGTGTCATAAGCCGCTGCGGGGATTCAATAGCCGCGGCGATGATATTGGCATCGCGGGCACGATCAAACCCTTCGAGTTCGATCTGATACGAGACGTCTTGCATAATGTCCAGACGTTGCCAGGCTAGAAGTGTGTCGCCATCGAATTCCAAGGTCTTGCCTCCGTCTGGGGCAACGGCGTATAGACGCAGTTTAGCGGTGGTTGCAGGGTCGACAACCGTGACCTTTTTAATTTCGTTTCGAGTATTCTTGGCGCCCAACAAGGTGAGCAGCGTTGGGGCCACGACCTCGCCCGATGGCAAAAAGACGACTTCGATGGATTCGGGAAATGCGATGATGGCCGACTTGCGGACGGGCTGATTGGCGGCGGCAACTTCGATGTTTGCAGCATCGATGACCTCTGTGTGGTCGAGGGCGGCAAGCACGCAGCAGTTACCTTCATCGATCTCCTGAGGATCAGTAAGCCCCAGACTGTCCGCGAGCTCGGGATCGTTTGGACCGGTAGCGGGCTCATTCGGTGCTTCGAAAGAAGCTGGGACGCTGTTTGTCGGCGACGGCGTGTCGCCCGCACCTGCTTCTTTGTCCGTGCTCTCTTCTTGTATGGTTGCGTTGATGGGTTCGTCGTTTGAGGGGAGCGTCTTGGCGTCAAGCGCGGAGGGGACAATCCCGACGGCTCCGGATCCGTTCCACTCCATCTCGAGAAGCGCCGGGTCGGCAAGAATGCGTTGCCTGCCTAGCGTGTGGGTATCGATCGCAATAGGGCCTGCCTCCGTCCCGCGCGTAAGGCTGAGCGATCCGGCCGGCTTCTCGAAATGAATGTCTGTGTCTTCGGTACTGGCGGCGTAGAACAGCAGGGATGCTTCTCCCGCCGCGATGGCATCGGTGCCCGCCTTGGTCAGCCGCAGCGATGCCGTGAATGAGAGGGTGGGCTGCACATCGTCTGCATTCGCGGCGGTGCAGCCCAGACATATACCGCCTCCTTTCTCGAAAAACGCACCGTCGAAGGCGACCTTCGCTCCGTTCGCCGAGTCATCGACCGAAGCGATATCGATGCGCAACCCCAAATCGCACGGATCGCCATCTGCATCGAGCACAATCGAGCGCCACGTGCAGACGGCGCACCCCGCCTGGGAGCCGTTTGCCTTGTTCGAACGATTGATATCCACGACTATCGAGCCGTCCGTATTACGACGAAGGCATCCCGAGGTTGAGATTGCGGCCTGTGCGAACGAAAAACGCTTGCACGCAATGGCGCTCGACGGATTTGGTGCGGAGCTTAGGGCTGCTGGTAAGGAGTCTGCCATGACGGGAGTCGCCCAAGCGGCGACAGGCGTTCCGGTTGCGAGCGCGCCGCAGAGTGCGACGACGGGCAAAAGGTTCTTCGATGCCATGGGGTCTCCTTAGCTAATTTAGTGCGGCCTGTCCGTGTTTTGTTTCTGGCTGCGTTTGATGTGCAGACCGAGGCCGGCGGTTCCCGCGCCTGCTGCCGTGGCGCCTGCTGCCAAGAGCCATCGTCTGTCGTCTGTCTGTGCCAACGGTTCCTTGCAGTTGCCGCGGTCGAGCTCCGAGAGGTCGACCGTCACCTGCGTGGCGGCCTGCGCCTGTTCTTGCTGGGCAAAGGCCATGGCTGGCCCAAACGCTAGGATACTGACGGCGGCGGCCAGGGCGACGGCCTTATGCCGTGTGCGCACCGGGCTCGACCGTCCAGGTGATCGTTGCAACCTGATCGCCTTCGCCGGTTACGCGGAAGATGTCGCGCGTGACGCGGGCGACGTTTCCGCTTGTCTTGAGCTTAATTTTGTCCGTGCCGCCGGCAATGCCCTGGTAGCCCATGTCGAAGGCTGCATTCTTGGAAAGATCGAGGCCCGTCTCCTGCATTGCGGCGCTGGCGTTCTGGAGTGCGCCGTCGGGGCCGACCTTAAAGTCGATGGAATTCTGCGCGGTTCCGGCCTTGGCGTCGGCGGCAATGGTCCAGGTGTTCATGGCGTCGATCTTCATGTTGGTGACATGGATGCCGTAGGCCGAATGATTGTCGATGGTGGTCGCGTCTTCTGAGGGGCCCTGAAGCGTGCCGTCGGCCTTGGCGACGAAGGGAATAACCGTCGGAACTTTGAATTCTACGTTGTCGATCTCGGTCCTGACCATTACTTTCGTGGTTCCAACGCGCCCGGCTGCCAGAGCTGGCGTCGGGGCGGCGCCCATTGCGAGCGCGAGCCCTGCGCCCACGACGAGCGCTCTGGCTCCGTTCATGTTCCTGGTGATGTCCATGGTCGTTCCTTTCTATTCGCCGCGGGCCGTCCCCGCGATGATTGGACGAATGCTGGTGAATTGCGTGCGGTGCCGCGTCGGCCGAAAAAGCTAGTTCTCGGCTTGCTCAACCCGTACCTTGACACGTGTCGGATTGCCGTGGCTGTCGAGGGTCTTGGCATCGAGTGCCTGGATCTCGATGTATGCCTCGCCTTCTTTGATGTCGCCGGCGGGGCACGTCTCGATTGTCTTGCCGGTCTCGACCACACCGGATTCGTACATGGTCTCGTCGTTTTGGATGACGCGGAATCGCTGGGGAAATTTATTGTCTTGGACGTTTTGCACGTTGACGCGCAGCTTGCCGTCCTCCTGTAGCTGAGCGACCGGCGCGACCGAAATCGTCATCATGTTGTCGCGGACGATGGCATCGAGCTCATCTTGGATTTCTTGTCGCGATTTACCCTCTGCCGTCGTGACTGAGGCGCCCGCTTCGGGCACGGGCTGCGACTGCCAGGCGTATAGCCCTACGGCGATGAGGGCGCAGACGATAGCCAGGCAGACAACGACGAGTTTCTTGCGACGCCCCAGTCCTGTGAGGCGGGGCGGCTTCTTCGCACTCATGCGGCGTCCTTGGTGGTGTAGACACGTGCGAACGTGGACGGGTCCGCTCCAAAGAGCATGTGAAGCATCAGGCGGCGCGAGTAGATGAGCTCGTCAAAGTCGTGAGGGAGCTCGATGTCGTGGATACGCGCGATGTGGTGGGCGAGCGCCGAGAACGACTCGGGGTCGCAGATAACATCGGTGGTGACGTGGTAGACCGCCGTATCGGGGAACGCCTCTTCGTCGAAAGGCAGGAGATAGGGATCGTCGTCGACCTCGATGGCGACGCCGTACTGGGGCCAGTAATATGCCATGGGAACCTCCCTGCTTCTGGGGCCAAAACTTCTATCGGTTTTGGCTGTCGACGCCGACCGTATCAGCCGCTACTTGACCAATTTCTGACCAAATGCTTGACGGATTGACATCTCCGCAGGTAAAAGGTGGAAAAAATTACTTCAACTTTTTTCGAGCGACAATCGAGCGGTCGGCGACGGCGGGGCGATATGTGTCAAAAGCATCGTCTGCCGAGGAAGCCTTGCCGTTCGCCGAATTGCACAAACGTAAAAATCGCCAATTATGGAGACGGTCTCGAACACGTCGACGAAACGATGCGGTAACATCTCCCTGCAAACACTGTAGTTAGCTAAAGGGGGAGTTCGCGTGTCTGCAACCATTAAACCCTTCACCGATGAGTTCGAAGAGTATGGCCGCGATGAATCTCGTGCATCGGGCGAAGCATCGAGCATCTCGTTTCCGACAACGGAAGACGAGGTCCGTGCCATTTTGGAAACGCTCCATGCCGAGCGTGTCCCGGTAACGGTTCAGGGCGCCCGAACCGGCCTTGCCGCCGGTGCCGTGCCCCACGGTGGGCATATCCTCAATACTTCCCGTATGAATCGCTACTTGGGCCTTCGCCGCGATGAACAAGGCCAATTTCTGCTGCGCGTGGAGCCGGGCGTTGTGCTCTCGGAGCTGCGTAAGCAGCTGAGCAAGAAGGTACTGCCGACCGCTGGTTGGGACCAGGCATCGCTTGAGGCCTACGAGGAGTTCCAAGAGTCCCCCGAGCAGTTCTTTCCCACCGATCCCACCGAGGCATCTGCCTGTCTGGGTGGCATGGCGGCATGCAACGCCTCCGGCGCCCGCAGCTACGCTTACGGCCCCATGCGCCCGCATATCACGAGACTCCACGTCGCGCTGGCTGATGGCGATTTGCTTGAGCTTCAGCGCGGCGAGGCTTTTGCCCAGGGCCGCCACCTGTCGCTCGTGACGGCAGAGGGCCGTACGCTCGAGCTCGATCTTCCCAGCTATACCATGCCCGAGACAAAAAATGCCTCAGGCTATTTCGTTGCGGACGATATGGACGCCATCGATCTTTTTATCGGTGCGTGCGGCACGCTCGGCGTCATTACCGAGCTCGAGATCGCCCTGCAGGCGGCACCTTCGGTCGTATGGGGTGTGAGTTGCTTTTTCGATAGCGAAGACAAGGCCGTGTCCTTTACCGATTCCGTGCGTCCCGTGCTGTCCCATGCCGCCGCTATTGAGTATTTCGATGCTGGCGCCCTGGATATCCTGCGTCGCCAGCGCGAGCAGTCGACAGCGTTTGCCTCGCTGCCGGCGCTCGACGACGAGGCAAAGGTCTGTGTCTACGTGGAGCTCGACTGCGATGACGAGGCGCAGGCGACCGAGGAGCTGTGCCACCTGGGATGGATGCTGGAGCTTGCGGGCGGCCGCGACGATGCGACATGGGTCGCCCGCACCGAAGTCGATCGCGAGTGCCAGCGGTTCTTCCGCCACGCGGTCCCCGAGAGTGTCAATATGCTCATTGACGAGCGTCGCCGCATCGACCCCACCATTACCAAGCTGGGATCGGATATGTCGGTGCCCAATGCACGCCTTGCCGATGTCATGGCCCTCTATCGCCGCACGCTGGCCGAAAGCGGGCTTGAGTCTGCTGCCTGGGGACACATCGGGAACAACCATCTGCATGTGAACATCCTGCCGCGCGATGCGCAAGACTACCGTCGTGGTGGAGAACTCTTTGCCCAGTGGGCTTCCGAGGTCACGGCCATGGGCGGTGCCGTTTCTGCCGAGCACGGCGTCGGCAAGATCAAGGCGGGCTTCTTGGAGACGATGTACGGCCACGAGGCCATGGTCGAGTCGGCGCGGCTCAAGCTCCAGCTCGATCCCGACGGGCAGCTGGGTCGCGGCAACCTGTTTGCGGAGAAGCTCTTGGATGAGCTCGTCCAGAAAGGGGGCGCGTGAAGATGAGCGATTTCCATATGGTGGTGTGCGTCAAGGCGGTGCCCGGAAGCACCGAGGTCAAGATGGACCCCAAGACCAATACTATCGTGCGTGATGGCAAGCAGGCGGTCATTAATCCCTTCGATGCAAGTGCCCTCGAATGTGCGCTAGCGCTGAAGGACGACTTTATCGGCTTTGGCATGGACGTGCGCGTAACGGTGGTGTCGATGGGCATCCCCGCGACCGAGTCGCTGCTGCGCGACTGCATCGCCCGCGGTGCCGACGACGCGCTGCTGCTGACCGATCGCGCCTTTGCGGGCGCCGATACCCTAGCCACCACCTATGCCCTCAAATGCGGCATCGAGGCACTCGATGGGGACTTTGACCTGCTCATCTGCGGCAAGATGGCGGTGGACGGCGATACGGCCCAGATCGGCCCCGAGCTGGCCGGCGCCTTTGGGGTCCCCTGCGTGACCGACGTGAGCTGTGTGCAGAGCGCGGGATTTACGACGTGTGGCTCGCTGGCGCTCGTTCACGGCTGCGATGCCGGCGAGGAGACGGTGTACCTGGAGATGCCGTGTGCGATGACGACTGCCAAGGAGATTGGCCAGCTGCGCATGCCGAGTATTGCCGGTATTCGCGCGGCCGAGGATGCAGACGTGCGCGTGGCCAGCGCTGCCGACGTAAACGCCGACCCCTCGCGTTGCGGCCTTGCCGGATCACCGACGCAGGTCGTGCGCTCGTTTGTGCCCGACCGTGACCAAACGTGCGAGGCCGTCGAGGGAACGGCGTTCGAGCAGGCGGTAAAACTTGCCAAGATTATCGAGGGGATGGCATAGATGAGCGGGCTGATTATCGATAGCGAAGCCTGTATCGGCTGCGGTCGCTGCGTTCACGCCTGCGCCTCGGGCGGCATTGTGGTGGAGGGTGAGCGCCCCAATCGCTGTGCCCGCGTAACCGACGGCTGTATCCTGTGCGGTGGGTGCGTCGACGCCTGCCCCGTCAACGCCATCTCGATTGAGCGCGACGAGGCCGCCGGCGCGGCAGACCTTGACGCATATCGAGACATCTGGATCTTCGTGCAGACTGACGAGCACGATGCCGT
>CALEXE010000050.1:0-16471 GCA_937925265.1 uncultured Collinsella sp.
TCAGGGAATTGTAATTGATGGTGAAGGTTCAAAGGTTATTTGCAAAGACTAATTTAAAATTCCAGTTTGCTGTACTCGTTCCTAGCAGGGTTTGGGGCAGACACGCCCCAACAAGAAGCCGTCCCAAAGGGGCAAGAATGGGGACTGCGGACGATTTCTTGGACCGTTACGCGGCCCTTCCCAGCGCGGAGCGGAGCTCGGCCGGCGTGCGGCCACCGAGCGCATCGCTGCACCTCTCCGTATTGTATCGGCCGATCCAGCCCCCGAGCTCCTCGATGAAGCGGGCGGGGGTCCAGTCCGACCAGTCCCTGCCGTGCCAGAACTCCTTCTTGAGCAGGCCGAAGAAGCCCTCCATCGCCGCGTTGTCCGAGCTGCAGCCCTTGGCGGACTGGATTGGCTACACTGATGTGGACAGTTCCGGGAGGGGCGCAAGAGACGGGAGGGCCGTGTACGCGTTCCTGCGCGAGAGCCGCGGGGAGGGGCTGCCTGGGTACGTGCCTGTCAACTCGGTCTACGTCTTTGATGACCGGGTCGTACTCAATATAAACTTCACGGATGATGCCAAAACGGTCACCCGTGAGGAAGTGTTGGGTTCGAGTGCTATGGACAATGTTCCAGTATGCTGGGGTCGAACTCACTTGCGGGAATCACACGATACCCGTGGTGCAGCAGTAGGTCGACAAAAACACCGTTGCCCGCAGTGAGCGTACCGCTGAACGTTCCGTCGTAGATGCGACCCGCGCCGCACGAGGGACTACGATCTTGAAGGATGCACGCAGCGATTTCGGACGGGCCGCCCGCCTGCTCGCACATATCGAGTGCGCGCTCTGCGCCCAGGCGAAACTCGCGATCGATCGAGACGCCCTCGCAGGTACGGACCTCGCCGTTCACAATCTCGGATGGCTTGCGCGGCGTGGGAAGGCCGCCAAAGACCTCGGGGCACACCAGCAGGACCTCGGCCCCCGTGCGCTTGCAAGCCTCGACCAACGCGTGGTGGTAATTATCGAGCCCGTTATACTTGCAGCTCTCGCCCATCAAGCAGGCGCTCACCACGATCTTCATTTACATCCCTCTCAAGCAAAACGCCCCATTTGAGAAAGCTGCTCAAATGGGGCGTCGGCGTTTACTGGCTCGGCCGCGGCTTTACTGCTGCTTTGGCATCAGCGGATTCTCGCGCGTGAGGAGATTCATGAACTCCTCGCCCGTGATCGTCTCCTTCTTGTACAGATAACGAGCCAGCTCATGGAGCTTAAACTTGTTCTCCTTGAGGATCTGCAGGGCGCGGTCATGTGCGTCCTCGATCAGCTTGGCGACGATCGCGTCGACGCGCTCGGCCGTACCGGGGGCGCAGGTGAGCGACGTGTCCTGGTTGAGGTAGGCATTCTGAACGGTACCGAGCGCCATCATGCCAAACTCTTCCGACATACCAAAGCGCGTCACCATGTTGCGGGCGAGCTTGGTGGCCTGCTCGATATCGTTGGCCGCGCCAGTCGTCATCTCACCAAAGATGAGCTCCTCGGCAGCACGTCCGCCGCAGTAGACGGCGAGCTTGTCGAGCACCTCCTGGCGCGTGGTCAAGAAGCGCTCGTCCTCCTCGACCTGCATGGTGTAGCCCAGAGCACCACTCGTACGCGGCACGATGGTGATCTTCGTAACCGGCGCAGAACCCTTCTGGCGGGCGGCAACGATGGCATGGCCGATCTCGTGGTAAGAAACGACCTGCTTCTCGTGGTCGGACAGCACCGTTGACTTGCGCTGCTGGCCGGCGATGACGACCTCCACCGACTCCTCGAAGTCGTCCTGGGTTGCACGCTTGCGACCCTCGCGAACGGCACGCAGAGCGCCCTCGTTGATGATATTGGCCAGGTCGGCGCCCGAGGCACCGGGCGTGGCGCGGGCAATCGCGGTCAGATCGATCGGCGGCTGGGTCTTCACGCTCTTGGCGTGGAGCTCGAGGATGTTCTTACGGCCGGTCAGATCGGGCAGCTCAACGGGGATGCGGCGGTCGAAGCGGCCAGGGCGCAGCAGGGCCGGATCAAGACTGTCGGGACGGTTGGTCGCAGCGAGAACGACGATGCCCTTGTGGTTATCGAAGCCGTCCATCTCGGTCAGCAGCTGGTTGAGCGTCTGCTCGCGCTCGTCGTTGCCGCTAAAGCCGCCGCCGTCGCGCTTCTTACCGATGGTATCGATCTCATCGATAAAGACGATACACGGGGCCTTTTCCTTGGCCTGCTTAAACAGGTCACGCACCTTAGCAGCGCCGCGGCCAACAAACATCTCGACGAACTCAGAGCCCGAAATGCTAAAGAACGGCACGCCCGCCTCGCCGGCCACAGCCTTGGCAAGCAGGGTCTTACCGGTACCCGGAGGGCCGACAAGAAGAGCGCCGCGCGGCAGCTTGGCGCCGATCTCCTCGTAGCGCTGCGGCTTCTCCAGAAAGTCGACGACCTCCTTAAGGGATTCCTTGGCCTCTTCCTGGCCAGCAACGTCCTTAAAGGTCACGCCCACATCCTTGGAAGCGATAACGCGAGCACCGGACTTGCCCAGTCCGCCGCCGCCAAAACCACCGCCGCCAAAGTTCATCGACGGACCGTCATCACCCATGGCCTTCTTCATGCGGCGGTTGAGCCACCAGCCGATGAGGAAGAAGATGGCCATGGGAAGGATGAGCGTGAGCAGGTAGTAGGTCATCAGACCCGAGTTTTTATCGGGAACGACCGACTCAAGCGAGGCACCAGATTCAAGCACGCGATCGGTAAAGCCCGCGTCATTCGGCACACCGGTCGTCTTGTAGGCGATGTTCTCGTCCTCGCCCTTCTTGGTGTAATAAATCGAGTAATCGTCCGTGTTGTACTCGACCTTGTCGACACTCTTCTTATCGAGCGCTTTGACAAACGTCGAGTAATCGGTCTTCGTAATCTGCTGCGTGTGACCGATGTTGGGGAACAGAACGGTCGAGAGCACGAGGTAGACGACGAAGGCGATGAGCACGTAGAGGATCATATTCCGTCTACGTTTATTGTCATCCATCTCCATCTGCTTGAACTCCATCTACTGGGGTTGATAATCTTTTCTAGAATACCCAACCCGGACGGCGATAAACCGACGCCGAGCACGAAAGGACAGAGATGGCATCGCTGGAAGTCGGCAAGGTTCAAATCTATACGGGCGACGGCAAGGGCAAGACGACGGCTGCGCTGGGGCTCGCACTGCGCGCCACGGGCTATGGACTTAACGTACTCATGCTTCAGTTTGCCAAGAAGCTGCACTGCGCCGAACATGACGCAGCTCCTCGATTGGGGCTACGCATCGTACAAGCCGACCGCGACACACCCGAAGCCTGCGCTGCACAGATCATGGAGCTGGCGCGCGAGCAGATATCACAGGTCGACGTTCTGATTTTGGATGAACTCGGCGAGGCCATGCGACGGGGCTTTGTGACGCGCGAAGATGTCGAAGCGTTGATCGCGATGAAACCGACCACCACGGAGCTCGTGCTCACCGGCCGCGGCCTGCTGCCCCTCGCCGACCTTGCCGACCTAGTTACCGAAATGCGCCCCGTCAAACACTACTTCGACGAAGGCCTCCTAGCCCGCCAAGGCTTCGAATACTAATTGATCCGAAAGGGACGGAGGAAAACGGATCATTGATATCACAACGGAGAGCAATGATCCGTTATCTTCCGTCCCCAAGGGATCATTTGGCAGTGGCGCGGCCTAGCCAGTTGCCGCTGTGGTGGTAGATGGTGAACATCGTGGCCGTAATGAGCCAGGTTGCGGGGTAGACCAGCAGCAGATGCTCGAGCGAGGGGTCGAGCGGCATAATCGCGAACACCCACGCCACGCGGAGCACGACCGTGCCGAATATCGTGAGCATCATAGGCTGCAAGCTCACGCCGGCACCGCGGATGGAACCAGACGCGTTTTCGATAATCGAGAAGATCGCGTAGAACGGCGCGATGAAATGAAGAATCGTCGTGGTGTAGGCCGAAATCGCGGCATCGTCGATAAACAGACGCGAAAGCGGGCCCGAGAACACCAGCAGCACGGCAGACAGGCCACCGATAAGCACAAATGAAAGCACGAGCGACGTGTGGTATCCCTTTCGCATGCGTTCGTAATTGCGCGCACCAAAGTTCTGCGCCGAGAACGTGGTGATCGACACGCCGAGTGCCTCGGTCACCATCCAGATAATGCCGTCCAGGCGGCCGGAAAGGCCCCAAGCGGTCGTGACATCGGCTCCAAACGAGTTGACCGACACCTGAATCAAAACATTGGAGATCGAATACGCCGCAGACTGAACGCCCAGCGGCAAACCGCACGATAGCATGCTCTTGCAGATACCGGGGTCAATACCGAGCTTTGAGAGCGAAAGACGCCACGCTCCCGGAGCGCGCATCATGCGGATCACAATCATCGTGGCATTGGTGCAGATAGTCAGCGCCACCGCGATGCCGCAGCCCAGCGCTTCCATGTGCAGCACGGCGACAAAAAGAATGTCGAATGCCACATTGACGAAGCAGCCGGAGGCAATAATAACCGCCGGACCGCGCGTGTCGCCCACGGCGCGCAACAGCGCCGTCCCCATATTGAGCAGCAGCGCCGCAAACATGGCGGCAAAGTAGCAACGGGCATACGCCACACCCTCGGCCAGCAGCTCATGCGGTGTATTCATCAGCACAAGCATCGGCTCGACAAACACCATGCCCAGAATGGAAATGACAATGCCGCCCACCAGCGCGAGCGTCATGGCCGTATGGACCGATCGGCTCAAGCGCTCGTCATCGTGCTGACCAAAAAACTGACCGGTAATGACAGCACAGCCAGCACCCACACCGACGCAAAAACCAATGCAGAGCTCCGTAAGCACCATCGTGGCCTGAATGCCACCCAGCGCGAGCTTGCCGCCAAACTGACCGACGATATAGGTACCGATAAGCGTGTATGCCTGCTGAAAAAACGAACTAAAGAAGATGGGAACGCACAGCGACAGCAGCTGCTGCCAAATAACGCCCTGCGTTACATCGATAGCCGTAGATTTCTTAGCCACACGCCCTCCCCACCAGCGTACGCCAAACAACAAAGCGGCAATTTAAGACCAAAGCCAATACCAGCTTAGCACCGACCGACGTCGGCCGAAACGCCCCGAACCAGAGCCCGGTGCGAACTATCTGCCTAGTGATACAGACCCGGCTGGTAGTGGTACTCGTTGCTCACATGTGGGCACAGCTGCCAAAAGGCAACAGCACTTGCCGCGGCCACGTTGAGTGAATCGACCCCATGCGCCATCGGAATACGCACGGCGCGGTCGCAGCCTGCAATGGTCTTGGCGCCCAAGCCAGCACCCTCGGTGCCCATAAAGATTGCCAGGCGGTCAATCTCCTGGAGCGCGGGATCGTCCAGCGACACCGAATCATCCGTCAACGCCATAGCAGCACACGAAAAGCCGGCATCGTGCAGCGCCGCCAGCCCATCATGCGGCCATACGCGCGCCTCGCTGCCAATGCGCGTCCAGGGCACCTGGAACACCGTGCCCATGCTCACGCGGGCCGAGCGACGGTACAGCGGGTCACAGCAAGTGGGGCTCACCAAAATACCGTCGACGTTCAGCGCAGCCGCCGAGCGGAAAATCGCACCGACGTTGGTGTGGTCGACAATGCCCTCGAGCACGCACAGGCGCACCGGGCGCTCCCCCGCCGCCTCGACGACGCCGCCCAAGAACTCATCAACCGGAATCTGTCGCGGGCGACGAAATGCCGCGAGCGCACCGCGCGTCACGTTAAAGCCCGTCAGCTGCTCCATAAGCTCCATCGAGGCCACAAACACGGGAACCGGACCCGCGCCCTCGCGCACAACCAGGCGCTCAAACAGCGGCATCATCTGATCGAGCCAGCGTTCGCCCAAAAGAAAGCTCACCGGCTCGTATCCAGCGCGCACCGCGCGCTCGATGACCTTGGCACTCTCGGCGATAAAGATGCCCTTTTGCGGCTCCAGCACGCAGCGCAGCTCGCGCTCGGTCAGTCGCACGTAGGCATCGAGCCGCTCGTCCTCGAGAGAATCGATTCGCAGCACCTCAACGGCATCAGTCATAGCAGCCAGCCCGCACCCTTCTTTACAGCACATCTATACCAAACGAGGCGACGCTAAGCGCCGCCCCATGCATTCAAACAACCCGATGATACCGTTCACGCCAGACGATTTACGCATCAACGCGACGATACGTCACGAACTCATAATCGAGACCCTCGTCACCCTCGCCCGCGGCAATCGTGGCAACACCGCAACGCCGCGCAATCCCCCACGCGGGATCGGCATCCAAATCGGGAAAGTATGTATCCACGTCATGCACGCAATGGTTGTGCGTGACCTCCGCCTCCACGCAATGCGGCAAAAACTGCCGATACACCTCGCCACCGCCGATCACCCACGCAACGGGCTCATCGGCAACCGCAGCGAGCGCTTCGTCGACGCTATGCACCACGTCGACGCCCTCGGCAGCAAAGCTCTCGTCGCGGGTGAGCACGATATTGCGACGGTTCTTAAGCGGACGCCCGCCGGGAAAACTCAGCAGCGTCTTGCGTCCCATAATGACCGGGCAACCTTTGGTGCACGCCACAAAATGGCGCATATCGGAGCGATTGGACACGACCATGTCACCCTCGCACCCAATACCCCAATCGTCACATACGGCGACGATGGCAGAAAGCTTACACGTCATAAGCGCCACCTACACCGCAATGGGGATGTTCTTGACCTGCGGGCCGTGCTCATAACCCTCGACAATCAGGTCGTCGGTCGTAAACGCATAGAAATCATGCACATCGGGGTTGAGCGCTACCTTGGGCGCGGCAAACTGCGGACGCTCGATAAGCTCGCGGACAATATCGACATGACGGTCGTAAATGTGGGCATCGGCAATCACATGCAGCAGCTCGCCAGCGATCATATCGACCGACTGCGCAACCATCATCAGCAAAATGGCGTACTGGCACACATTCCAGTTGTTCGCAGCCAAAATGTCCTGGCTACGCTGGTTGAGAATCATGTTGAGCGTCGGTTTGTCATCCTGCGGGCGCTGCGTCACGTTATACGTCACGCTGTAGGCGCACGGATACAGGTGCATCTCGGACAGGTCGCTAAACACATAGGTGTTCGTCATGATGCGGCGACTGTACGGCGTGTGCTTAAGATCGTACAGTACGCGGTCCATCTGGTCGAAATCGCCCTCGGCATAATGGCTCTTCTGCCCAATCTGATACCCGTAGGCCTTGCCGATGGAGCCGGTCTCGTCGGCCCACTCATCCCAAATATGGCTGTTGAGATCATGCACGTTATTGGACTTCTTTTGATAGATCCATAGGATCTCATCCATGGCAGATTTGAGGGCCGTACGACGCAGGGTAAGCGCCGGAAACTCCTCACGCAGGTCATAGCGTGCCGTGACACCAAAGTTTTTAATGGTATAGGCAGGGGTGCCATCCTCCCACACCGGGCGGACCTTTTGGCCCTCGGTCGTGGTGCCATGGTCCAGAATATCGCGGCACATGGTTACAAACTGTTGATCAGCCTTGCTCATTGACCCTCCTGTCAGTTGCCTATAGGCTATTTTTTATTCTAGCCCAGGCGCGCGAGTGTCGGATTGGACACTTGGGCCGGCACACGCAATGCACGGCAGCACAGCACCGTCTGCGTCAAGGCAACACCTTTGCTTTTCTGACATATGCCAAAAATGCCTTGCTCTGCGGCGCATGCGCGTTATCCTATTGTTGACATATGTCAGATAAGGAGGGCGCATGGCAGGAAGACGCGAGAAACTGCGCCGCGTCGGGATCATCCCCGAATACCGCGGCTTTACCCCTGACGGCCTAGCCAGCGGAGACGCCATCGACATGACGATCGACGAACTCGAGGTGCTGCGCCTGTGCGACCTGGAAGGCCTTAGCCAAGAGGCAGTCGCACAGCAGATGGGCATCGCGCGCGCCACAGTGGCGGCTATTTGCAGCCGAACGCATCGCAAGGTGGCAAACGCGCTGGTCAATGGTCGGGCGCTCATCATCGAAGGCGGCAATATCGCGTACTCCCCCATCACCACGACAACGGCCGCATGGCCAGCAGAGGGGGTCGGCACCATGAGGGTGGCAACCACGTACGACAATGGCAACATCTTTATGCACTTTGGCCGCAGCGAGCAGTTCAAGATCTACGACATTCAGGACGGCAAGGTGCTCAACGAGCAGGTCGTGGGCACCGGCGGCACCGGCCACGGCGCACTTGCGGGCCTGCTCGCCAACGGCGGCGTGGACACGCTCATCTGCGGCGGCATCGGCGGTGGCGCTATCAACGCGCTTGCCCAAGCCGGCATCACGGTATACGCAGGTGCCCAGGGCAGCTGCGACGCTTGCGTCGAGGCCCTTATCGCCGGCACGCTCGCACAGAGCGGCGAGGCCACGTGCGGCTGCCACGGCCATGACCACGAGCACACCCATGATCATGGCGGGTCCTGCGGCTGCCACGGCCACCACGACCACGAAGGCCACGAGGGCTGCGGCTGCCACTAACGGCACGGCACCGCGAGCTCGGGGCGCGAAGCCGAACGCAACCCAACAATCAAAGCCAACAGCAAAGGCCACCCGGTAGCTTCCGAGTGGCCTTTGCCATATCAAGCTGGAATTACAGCTCTATTTCTTACTACGCATCTGCGCTTCCATCTGGCGCAGCAGCTCCATATCGGACTTGGGACCGCCCGTACCCAGGCCGCCCATGCCGCCCAAACCCATAGCGTCCAGCCCAGGGATATTGGGCATGCGCATCTTCTTGCCCTTCTTGCCCTTTTTGCCCTTCTTGCCGCCGGCCTGTGCCTGATTGGCCATCGTGCGCATGCGGCCCATCATCTTATTCATCTCGCCCCACTGCTTCATAAGGCTGTTGACCTCGGTGGGGGTTACGCCGGCGCCCTTGGCAATACGCGCGCGACGCTGACCGTTGATGATGGAGGGACGCAGGCGCTCCTCCTTGGTCATCGACATGATGATGGCCTCGTTCTTATCGAAGATGCCCTCGTCCAGGTTGCCGCCCATCTGGTTGAGTGCACGCTGACCACCGGGGAGCATGCCCAGAATGCCCTTCATGCCGCCCATCTTCTTGACGGCCTTCATCTGGTCGAGCATGTCGTTCATGGTAAAGCCCTCGCGCAGCATGCGCTCGGCAGCCTCGAGCTGCTCTGCATCGGCGGCCTCCTGGGCCTTCTCGATGATGCCGACGACATCGCCCATGCCCAAGATGCGCTTGGCCATGCGATCGGGATAGAAGGGCTCAAGCGAATCGGGTTTCTCGCCCATGCTCACGAACTTGATGGGCTTGCCGGTCACCTGACGTACCGAAAGTGCGCCACCGCCACGGGCGTCACCGTCGAGCTTGGAGATGATCACGCCGTCAAAGTCGGTGCGATCGGCAAAGGTCGAGACGACGTTGACGATGTCCTGGCCGGTCATGGCGTCGACGACCATCAGCACCTGGTCGGGCTTGACGGCCTTCTTGATGTCAACGGCCTCCTGCATCATCTGCTCGTCGATCTGAAGACGACCGGCGGTATCGACGATGACCACGTCACGCAGGTGGTCGACGGCCTCCTGGATGGCACCCTTGGCAATGTCGACCGGGTGCGCACCGTCGCCGCGGAAGACCGGTACGCCAATCTCGCCACCGAGCGTGGCCAGCTGGTCGGCAGCGGCGGGACGGTAGACGTCGCACGCTGCGAGCAACGGCGAGCGGCCCTGCTTCTTGAGCAGGTAGGCAAGCTTTACGGCTGCCGTGGTCTTACCGGAGCCCTGCAGGCCCACGAGCATAATGACATTGGGAATGCGGTTGCTAAAGACGAGCTTGCTCTCGGTTGAGCCGAGCATCTCGGTGAGCTCGTCGAGCACGATCTTGACGACGTTTTGCGCCGGCGACAACGACTCCATGACCTCGGCGGTCATGCAGCGCTCCTTGGTCTTGGCAACGAACTCCTTGACGACCTTAAAGTTAACGTCGGCCTCGAGCAGCGCCATGCGAATGTCGCGCATGGCCGAAGTAATATCGGCCTCGGTCAGCTTACCCTTGCCGCGCAGGCGGTCAAATGTGTCGTTGAGGCGATCGCTCAGGGAATCAAACACTAGTCACTCCTTAATTGGACTCGCCCACCAGGGCGCGGCAGAAATCTTTTGCATTAAACTCCTGCAGGTCATCGACCTGCTCGCCGACGCCGATGCGCAGGATCGGGAGCTTGAGCTTCTCGGCCACGGCCATGGCGATACCGCCCTTAGCCGTGCCGTCGAGCTTAGTCATGATAATACCGTCCAGGCCCAGCGCCTCGTTAAACTCGAGCGCCTGGTTCAGACCGTTCTGGCCAGTGGCGGCATCGATCACAAGCACGACCGAGACCGGCATGGGACCGGAGGCCATATTGGCGGCGCGCTTACGGGTCACATTGACCACCTTGGCAAGCTCGCGCATGAGCTCGGGGCTCGTGTGCAGACGACCGGCGGTATCAATGAGCACCAGGTCGCTGCCGCGCTTATCGGCCTCGTCGAGCACGTCATAGCACACGCTCGCCGGATCAGAGCCGCGGTCACGCTTGATAACCGGTACGCCGGCACGCTGACCCCACACATCAAGCTGCTCGATGGCGGCAGCGCGGAAAGTGTCGGCCGAACCGATCACCACGTTCTTGCCGCGGGCGGCCATGGCGCTCGCAATCTTGCCGACCGTGGTGGTCTTGCCGGCACCGTTGATGCCGACAAACAGCACGCAGCTCGGCGTATCGGAAAACGGGTCGCGCTCAACAGGCACAAAATGGCCCTCGAGCTGCTCGGCCAGGGCGCGACGAAGCTGCGGGGCGGTCTTGAGGTTCTTCTTGGCGGCGGCGTCACGCAGGTCATCGGAGACCTGAATGGCGACCTCGGCGCCCATGTCACCCATGACGAGGGTGTCCTCAAGATCCTCCCAAAAATCCTCGTCGACCTCGCCGCCAAAGTAGAAGACCTCGTTGAGGGCCTCGCGGCTGCGCTCAAGTCCGCGCGAGAGTGCGTCAAAGAATCCCATTATGCATTCACGACCTTTCCAGTTTCGCGATCGAGTTTTTGCGAGACGACGCGACTGACGCCGTCGGCTTGCATCGAGACGCCGTAGAGGACGTCAGCATCCTCCATAGTACGGCGCTGATGCGAGATTACCAAGAGCTGCGTATCGGAACGCAGCACATCGAGGGCGCCGATGAGCTTGGACAGGTTGGCGTCGTCGAGCGCAGCCTCGACCTCGTCCAGCACATAGAACGGCACCGTGCGCGTACGGTATACGGCAAAGAGCAGGGCGAGCGCCGTCAGGCTCTTCTCGCCGCCCGACATGAGCATCATCTTGGTGATGCGCTTGCCGCGCGGTTGGGCCACGACCTCGATACCCGTCTCGGCCGGGTGCTCGGGGTCGGTCATCTCCAGATGAGCCTGGCCGCCCGGGAAGAGCATGGCGAAGATCTCGCGGAAGTTCGCATCAACCTTCTCAAACGTCACCAGGAACGCCTTGCGCATCTTGCGGTCGATGGCCACCGTGATCTTGGTGAGCGCCTTGCGCGCGCTCTCCAGATCGGCAAGTTGCTCCTCGATGTAATCGGCACGGCGCTTGAGCTGCTCGTACTCCTCCATGGCGACTTGGTTCACAGGGCCCAGGTTGTTGATCTGGCGCACGAGCTGGTTGAGCTCGCGCTCGGCGGCGTCGCGGTCGGTAGGCACAGGAAGCATGAGCGCTTCCTCGAGCACCGTGGTGCCATCGGCGGTGATGGCCTTGATGGCAGCCTCGACCTGTACCTCGAGCTTGCCGCGCGCCACCTTGAACTCATTTTGCGTCGTGGCGGCAACATCGACCCGCTCTTTGGCGCGGGCGACCTCGGTCTTGGCGTCCTCGATGGTCTTCTTGAGCGAGGCCGAGTCCGCCTCCTCGAGCGACGCCTGGTCGCGCAGGCGCGCAGCCCAATCCGACGCGCGCTCCAGCAGGGCCGAATAGCGCTCGTGCATGGGGTCGACACGCAGGCGCAGGAGCTCGAGCGAGCGCGAGGCCTGGCGCGTTCCGCGGATACGGCGGTCGATGCCCTCCAGGCGATGCTCCAGATCGGGCACGCGGCCCTTCAGCGAACGAAGGCGCTCGCTGGTCTGGGCCAGGCGAACCTTGGCGTCGGCGAGTTTGCCGGCTGCCTCGGAATCGTCGCGGCGCACGCGATCGAGCTCGTCGTTGGCCTCGGCAATCTGTAAGCCTAAGTCGCTCGCCTGCGCACGGGCCTCGTCACGCGAACGGGTAAGTTCGTCCACGCGCGGACGCGCGGCGCGAACGGCCTCAGCGGCCTGCTCGCGACGCTTGGAAATCCGCACCCGCTCGACCTCGGCATTGTTGGCGCTTTGCTCCAGGCGGCCGATCTCGGAGAGCAGCGAGCGGCGCTCGCCCTCAAGACGGGCGATCTCGCCAGCGGCATCGCCCTCGGCGGCACGGGCCTCCTCGACGGCGACGTTGGCCTCAACGACTTGGTCCGACACATGCTCAAACACGGCAGCCAGATCGGGCTCCAGGCCCTCCAGCTCGCGGATAAGACGTTTGCGCTCCAAAGCGCCCGAAGCCTCGCCGGCATCGAGCCCCACACGCACCAGGCCACCACAGCTCACGCGGGCGCCATCGGGCGTCACGTAGGTCACACCGTCAACGACGGGCGCGGCCAGTGCGGCAGCCAAATCATCGACCACGTAATAGCCGCCGAGCAGTGCCTCGACAACCGGACCATAACCGGCGCGCACGGACAGGCGATCGACCAGACGCGAACCGGCAGCGCTCTCGGCGGCAGCAGAGCCGCTCACGCCGCGCGCCATCAGCAGCGCCTCGCCCGAGGCCTTCTTCTGGTCCAGGGCAGCGCGACCGGCGCGCTCGAGTGCGGCAGCGTTATCGAACAACAGGGCATCGATATCGCCGGCGAGCAGCTGCTCAACCAGGCCCTCAAGCTCACGCGGTGCCTCGAGCACTTCGCCCAGACGGCCCGAAACATCGTCGCCCAGCGCGCCCACCAGACGGCTTACGAGCGGCGAGCTGTCTGCCATGCGGGCATCGAGCTTCTTTTGGCTGGCAAGCTCCGAGCGTACCTCGGACAGCTTGTTGCGCGCCTCGCCCTCGCGGGCACGCAGGTCCTTGAGGGCAGCGCGTGCCGTCTCGGTGGCCTCGCGCGCATCGCTCTGGGCCTGACGAGCCGCCTCAAGGGCGCTCTCAAGCTCCTCGGCACGGTCGCGGCGGCTCTCAAGCGATGCCGTGACCTCCTCGAGCTGTTCATCAATCTGCTCCAGGCGCGAGGCATACATGTTGTCCTCGACCTCGGCATTGGAAAGCGAATCCTTCACCTTGGCGAGCTCGAGCGCGGCGTTATCGGCCACACGCTGCACATCGCGCTGCTCGCGCGTAAGCTGCGAAATCTGATTGTCGAGCGCAACGCGACGCTCGTGGAGCGCTGCGGCGGCAGGACCGGCGGCGTCAACGTCCTCCTGGGCCTGCATATGCGCGCCGGTCACTTCCTCAAGCTGGGCACGCGCATCCTCGAGCTCCTCGACTACGCGACGGCGCTGATGCTCGGAGCTCGAGATCTGGCCGCGCATGTCGGACAGGCGCGACACCATGTTATGGCCCTTTTCCTCGAGCAGACGCATGTCGGAGTTAATGCGACCGACCACATCTTGCATATGGCGGCGCTGCTCGCCCAAGTCGCCCACAAACAGGCCCTTTTCTTCGAGCATGACCTGGAGCTTCTCGAGCTCGCGCTCTTTCTCACCCAGACGGTACTGCGCAAGCTCCAGCTCGGCGGCGCCCTCCTTAGAGCGGCTCTCCAGGTCGTTCCACTGCGATTGCAGCGAACGCAGCTCGTCGACGGCCAGCATCTGCGTAAGCTCGTTCGCGCGCGAGGACAGCTCTTTGTACTTGCGCGCGCGATCGACCTGACGCTCCAGCGGCCGCAGCTGACGGGCGATCTCCTTATTGATGTCGCGGGCACGGGTTAGGTGCTCGTCCATCGACTTGATCTTTTTGAGCGCACGCTCCTTGCGGCGCTTGTGCTTGGAGATGCCGGCGGCCTCCTCAATGAGGGCGCGGCGCTCCTCGGGGCGGCTCTGCAAAATGGCATCGAGCTTGCCCTGGCTGATGATGGAATGCGTATCCTTGCCCAGGCCAGAATCGTGCAGGATGTCCTGGATGTCCATCAGGCGGCACGGGCTCGAGTTGATGAGGTACTCACTTTCGCCCGAGCGGTACATGCGGCGGGTGATAGCCACCTCGTCAAAGTCGACAGGCAGCATATGGTCCGAGTTATCGAGCACCAGCGTGACCTCGGCGACACCCACCGGCTTACGCGCCGACGAGCCCGAGAAGATGACGTCCTCCATGGCCTGGCCGCGCAGCTGCTTGGCGCTCTGCTCACCCAGAACCCACAGAATCGAGTCGGAGATGTTCGATTTTCCCGAGCCGTTGGGACCGACGATGACGGTTAGGCCCGGCTCAAACGTCATGTGGGCGCGGTCGGCAAACGACTTGAACCCTTTGAGCGTGAGGGACTTGAGATACACGGTTCCTCGCTTAAACAGGCTTCTTGTTGAGAATCACGCCGTTGGTGGTGTAGCCCATGCGGTCAAGTGCCTCGAGTGCAGCGGCTCCCTCGGCTTCCTTCTTTGAGGAGCCGGAGCCGCGACCCTGGCGAATACCATCGATCAACACCACGGCGGTAAAGGTGGGCGCATGCGCAGGGCCCTCGGAGCCGACCAGCTTGTACGCGGGAGGCTCGTGGCCGTCGGCCTGCACGCACTCCTGCAAATACGACTTGGGGTTCGCAGGGTGCTCGGCACGCTCGGATGCCAAATGTGGCTTAAGCGTACGGTGGATAAACTCCGCCGCGGCATCCCAGCCGGCGTCCAGATACAGCGCGCCCACGAGCGACTCGTAGACGTTCTCGAGCGCCGAGTGCAGGCCGCGCGCGCCGGTACCGGTCTCGGAGGCACCAAAGATGATGATGTCATCGATACCCAGCTCGTGCGACACCTCGGACAGCGTGGCGCCCGAGACAAGGGACACCTTCAGGCGCGTGAGCTTGCCCTCGTCAAACTCCGGATAGGACACAAACAGGGAGCGTGCGACAACGGCGCCCAAAATGGAATCACCCAAGAACTCAAGGCGCTCGTAGCTTGCCGAGACTGGCTGGCCTTCGACGGCCGAAGGATGCGTAAGGGCCGCGCGCAGCAGCACCTTGTCATTGAACTCGTGGCCCAGAATCTCCTGGGCGCGCGTAAGTCGTTCGGATAAAGCCAAGACCTAAGCCTCCCTGGCGTTTTCGATCGCGTCGACGGCGTCGGCGACAGAGTTGAGCGAGAGCAGGGTCTCGTCATCGATCTCGAGATTGAACTCGTCCTCGATAGCCGTAACCAGTTGCAGGCGCTCGAGCGAGTTGGCATCGAGGTCGTCAAAGGTGGTCTCATCGCTAATTTCGGCAACATCGACGCCCAGAACGTCAGCAGCGACCTCGGCGATCTTGTCGAAGATTTCGGAGCGGTCCATAGCGCTTCCTCTCATAGTGCATGAATACCAAAAGAATGGTACCGCCCGGGCGGTACCAAGACACGGTTCTGATTCTACCCCACGAAGCAGGCCGCGAGGCACATAACAGCGCTCTAACTCGCTCTTACAAAACGATGCCGTCCATGGAGTTGGCGACGTTCTCGACCAGCCCCGCGCGCACGGCTTCGGCCGCCGCAAGCGTACCGTTTTTAACAGCCTCGACCGAGGTGGCGCCATGGCCGATCAGGACCACGCCACGCAGGCCCAAAAGAATCGCGCCGCCCTTGGCATCACCAGAGAGCTTGGCCTTAATCTCGCGCATCTGCTTTTTGATGAGCAGCGCGGCGATCTTGGTGCCGAGCGAGGCCATAAAGGCGCCCTTGAGCTCCTGCAGCAAAAACTTGGCAGCGCCCTCGGTGGCCTTGAGTGCGATGTTGCCCGACATGCCGTCGGCAACCACGACGTCAAAATTGCCCGACGTAAGATCGGTGCCCTCGCAGTTGCCCACAAAACCGGGAACAGCGGCCTTCATGGCCGGGAAGCACGACTTGGTGAAGTTGGAGCCCTTCTCGTCCTCGGTGCCGTTGGCAAGCAAGCCCACGCGGGGATGCTCAATGCCCAAGACGACGCGCGCATAGGCGCTACCCATCTGGGCAAAACGCACCATATCGTCCACCGTGACATCGGGGTTGGCGCCCATGTCGCACAGAACCGTCAGACCGCCGGCGCGGTTGGGCAGTGCATTGGTGAGGCACGGACGCACCGGCTGTTTCTTGCCCTCCGCCAAATACCTAAACGGCGTCACGTAGGCGGTAGCGGCAGCGGTCATGGCGCCGGTGGAGCCGGCGGAGAAGAACGCGTCCGCGTTTCCC
>CALEXE010000051.1:0-49290 GCA_937925265.1 uncultured Collinsella sp.
TTTATCGTGAGTTCCGCACGAGCCGAAGGCCACTTAATGTGGCCTTCGTGCGAGCAGGACTGCCCGAGCAGGAAACCTTATGCCCCGCCCCTCCGGAGCCACACGGGAGGCATCGCTAAGTTATCCCCCGGCATTCAGAAAATCTAAGTGCCAAAAAATAAGATTTTTTGACTCTGTGTTGTATAACCCGCCATTCGTGGGTACCATTCAACGCGTACGCAAACAAAATGGGTTAACCCGCGCGGCATGACCGCGCGGCCCACAAAGGAGGAGACAAGCATGTCGTCTTTGAAGCCGCTTGCAGATCGTGTTCTGGTCAAGCCCGACGAGGCCGAGCAGAAGACCGCTTCTGGTCTGTATATCGCCAGCAACGCTCAGGAGAAGCCGCAGCGTGGCACCATCGTTGCCGTTGGCGCCGGCAAGGTCAACGACAAGGGTGAGCGCATCCCCATGGACGTCAAGGTCGGTGACGTTGTCATCTACGGTAAGTTCGGTGGCAACGAGGTCAAGGTCGACGGCGAGAAGTATCTGCTGATGCGCGCCGACGACATCTACGCTGTTGTCGAGGCCTAGTCTCGTCAGAATCTCTGATTCGTCTTTGAACGCGCCCGCCGCATAGGACTCGGAAGCGGCGACGCGAGTCACGTTTCTTTTGGAGGATTACCTACCATGGCAAAGAACATTACGTTCAACACCGATGCCCGCGCTAAGCTCGCCAAGGGCGTCAACACCCTGGCCGACGCCGTTACCGTCACCATGGGCCCCAAGGGCCGTTACGTCGCTCTGCAGCGCACGTTCGGTGCCCCGACCATCACCAACGACGGCGTTTCCGTCGCTAAGGAGATTGAGCTCGAGGACAACATCGAGAACATGGGCGCTCAGCTGGTGAAGGAGGTCGCCACCAAGACCAACGACACCGTGGGTGACGGCACCACCACCGCAACCCTGCTCGCTCAGGCTATCGTCAACGACGGTCTGCGCAACGTCGCCGCCGGCGCCAACCCGCTGGCTATCCGTCGCGGCATCGACAAGGCCGTCAACGCCGCCGTCGCCGAGATGAAGAAGCAGGCCAAGCCGGTCGAGACCAAGGAGCAGATCGCTTCTGTCGGCACCATCTCCGCTGGTGACCCCGAGGTCGGCGAGAAGATCGCCGAGGCCATGGAGGTCGTGGGCAAGGACGGCGTCATCACCGTCGAGGATTCCCAGACGTTCGACATCACCATCGACACTGTCGAGGGCATGCAGTTCGACAAGGGCTATGTTTCCGCTTACTTCGTCACGGACAACGACCGCATGGAGGCCGTGATGAAGGATCCGTACATCCTCATCACCGACCAGAAGATCTCCAGCGTTCAGGACATCATGCCTGTTCTCGAGGCTGTCCAGCGCGCCGGCCGTGGCCTGCTCATCATCGCTGAGGACATCGACGGCGAGGCTCTGCCGACCCTGGTCCTCAACAAGATCCGTGGCGCCCTCAACGTCTGCGCCGTCAAGGCCCCGGGCTACGGCGATCGCCGCAAGCGCATCCTCGAGGACATCGCCGTCCTCACCGGTGGCCAGGCTGCCCTGGACGAGCTGGGTGTGAAGGTCGCTGACATCACCGCCGATATGCTCGGTACCGCTAAGTCCGTCACCATTTCCAAGGACAACACCGTTGTCGTCGGCGGCGCTGGCTCCAAGGAGGCCATTGACGCCCGTATCGCTCAGATTAAGGGCGAGATGGAGAACACCACCTCTGACTTCGACCGTGAGAAGCTCCAGGAGCGCCTGGCCAAGCTCTCCGGTGGCGTTGCCGTCATCAAGGTCGGCGCTGCTACCGAGTCCGAGCTCAAGGAGATCAAGCACCGCGTTGAGGATGCCCTGCAGGCTACCCGCGCTGCTGTCGAGGAGGGCATCGTCGCCGGCGGTGGCGTCGCCTTCATGGACGCTGCTCCTGCGCTCGATGCTGTCGAGATCGACGACCCCGAGGAGAAGATCGGCGTCGACATCGTCAAGAAGGCTCTGACCGCTCCGGTCGCCACCATCGCCAAGAACGCTGGCTTTGAGGGCGCTGTCGTGGTCGACAAGGTTGCCGAGCTGCCTGCTGGCCAGGGTCTCAACTCTGCCAACGGCGAGTGGGGCGACATGATCGAGATGGGCGTCCTCGACCCCGTCAAGGTCAGCCGCGTCACCCTGCAGAACGCTGCTTCTGTCGCCAGCCTGATCCTCATCACCGAGGCTACCGTCTCCGATGTCCCCAAAAACACTCAGCTTGAGGACGCTATCGCTGCTGCCACCGCTGGTCAGCAGGGCGGCGGTATGTACTAAGGCCGACAAGGTCTAGAACTCCCACCGGGGATCCGGGGGCGTGACGGGGGTTTCTCTCCGGAACGTCCTCGGACATGCAAAGAGGCTCCGCATCGCGCTTCGCGCTGCGGAGCCTCTTTGCGTCCTGCGGAATGTTCCGGAGAGAAACCCCCGTCACGCCCCCGGATCCCCTGCGTTTACGGCCTTGAGGTCGGCGTGGGTGGAGGACGTGGTTGATAGGGGTGCGTGTCCCGGTCGCTGTTTCGCGCTTTGCGCGAAAGGCGCGTTACTTTGGGATGGATGGGGAACGTGGTTGTTGCGGTAACTGATCCCCGTCATAAATTATCCTCGGCATACTTGCACCTGTCTTCCCTCGTGCTACACTTTTCCTTGCTGTTTCAGGGCGGGGTGGAATTCCCCACTGGCGGTAAATCGGGCGGTGTCAAAGGGGCGCCGTGGCGCAGGTAAAGTGCCTGCGACCGAGCCGATGAGTCCGCGACCCGTGTGTGCGTTGGTTCGCATGCCGGCTGAACTGGTGAGATCCCAGTACCAACGGTTAGAGTCCGGATGAAAGAGGCAGGTGATCTTATGTCTGAACAGTCGCAGCATATCCATTTTGAGAACACGAATAGGTGGAGCACCAAACAGCTCGTTACCATGGCGTTGATGTGCGCCTTGGGCGCCCTGTTTATGTATGTGCAGCTGCCCATCCTTCCTTCGGCGCCGTTTTTGACCTATGACCCGTCGCTGGTGCCGGCGATGGTGTGCGGATTTGCGTATGGCCCTGGTGCCGGCACTGCCGTTGCCGCCATGGCGATCGTTATCCATGCGCTCACTACGGGTGACTGGGTCGGCGCGCTTATGAACCTGGTTGCCACGCTGGGCTATATTCTGCCTGCGGCTATCGTCTACCAAAAGATGCATACCTATAAGGGTGCCGTGATTGGCCTGGTGCTGGGCGTTATTGCCGCTACGGCGCTGTCCATGGTTGCGAATCTGACCATCGGCGTTTGGTTCTGGTATGGCTCGGTCGATGTGATCGCCCCGCTTATGATTCCTGCCGTGCTGCCGTTCAACCTCATCAAGACCGTGCTCAACTCGGTGCTGACACTTGCGGTGTACAAGGCGGTCTCTAATCTCATCACGCCCAAGAAGGACCAGGTCAAAGGCCGCGCATGATTGAGTGTCGGGGCGTTTCCTTTAGCTATGACGGTGCCACACCGGCACTCGACGGCATCGATCTGAACATCGAGGATGGCGAGTTTTTCTGCATCCTCGGCGGCAACGGGTCGGGCAAGTCGACGTTCGCCAAGCATTTGAACGCGCTGCTGCAGCCCGATGCAGGCACGGTGCGTATCAACGGCATGGACGCGTCCGATCCCGAGCTGGTCTACGACATCCGCTCGACTGCGGGCATGGTGTTCCAGAATCCCGACGACCAGCTTGTGGCGACGCTTGTCGAGGACGATGTTGCCTTTGGTCCCGAAAACTTGGGCGTGCCATCGGCCCAGATCGCGCAGCGTGTGCGGGATGTGCTGAAGGCCGTGGGCCTGGTGGGCTTTGAGCGCCACGAGACCCATGCGCTCTCGGGTGGCCAAAAGCAACGCGTAGCGCTTGCCGGCGTGCTTGCCATGGAACCGCGCGTGCTCATCTTGGACGAGGCCTCCTCGATGCTCGACCCGCGCGGCCGCAAGGGCCTCATGAAGGCTTGTCGCGCGTTGCACGCTCGCGGCATGACCATCGTGATGATTACGCACTTTATGGAAGAGGCAGCCGAGGCCGATCGCGTTGCTGTCTTCCAGGCGGGCCGTGTTGCCATGTTCGGTACGCCCGAGGAAATCTTGACGCGGGCGGACGAACTCGCGCGGCTGAACCTGGATATGCCGGCATCGTGCTGTCTTGGCAGGGCGCTTCGCGCGAAGGGCGTGCCCATTTGCGCACAGGTGCGTGAGGCGGATATGGTCGCCGATATAGCGCAGGCTTATGCCGAGCGGAGTAGGGCAGGCATCGCCGGGCGGCTTTTCGCATCCAATCCTCGTATTCCCGACAGCGTCTCCTCTGCAATCGATGGCGCAGACGCGCTGGAGCCCGTCATCGAGATTTCGCACCTTTCGTATAGCTATTCGCTGAGCGCCCGAGATCGTCGCCGTTGGCACAAGCGCTCAGCCGCCGAGGGCGCATCGAACAAACAGGCCCTCTGGGGCAACGACCCTAGCAGCCCCTGGGCGTTGCGCAATGTGTCACTAACGGTGCGTCGCGGCGAGTTCCTGGGCCTTGCGGGCCATACCGGTTCGGGTAAGTCGACGCTGGTTCAGCATCTCAACGGCCTGATTCGTCCCCAGGAGGGTTCCGTTTACGCGTTGGGGCTCGACCTGGCAAACAAGAAAGATGCCGCCGCGGTTAAGGCAAAGGTCGGCGTGGTGTTTCAGTATCCAGAGCGTCAGCTGTTTGCCGAGACCGTGGCACAGGACGTGGCGTTTGGTCCGCATAACCTTGGCTTGTCGCAGGCCGAGGTTGTCCGCCGCGTTGAGTCATCGCTCGCGCGCGTGGGCCTCGACCTGGCTACGGTGGGCGACAAGAGCCCCTTTGAGCTTTCGGGTGGCCAACAGCGGCGCGTGGCGTTTGCCGGCGTGCTTGCCATGGAGCCCGAGGTCCTGGTACTCGATGAGCCCATGGCGGGACTCGATCCGGCGGCGCGCAGTGATTTCCTGGAGCTTATCGATCGACTTCACCATGGGGGCCTGACCGTCGTCATGGTCTCACACAGTATGGATGACCTTGCCAATTGCTGCGACCGTATTGTCGTGATGAATGAGGGCGCGGTGTTTGCCGAGGGCACGCCCGCTCAGGTTTTTGCGCGTGCGGATGAGCTTAAATCAATCGGCTTGGGTGTTCCCGCTGCCCAGCGCATGGCGCTGGCGCTTGCGGAAGCGGGCGTGCCGCTGCGTTGCGGCGGGCTCTATACGGTTGAGTCGTTGGCCGACGAGTTGGCAGATTTGCTGATCGGTCGCTCAGACGGTTCTTCTAACGTCACGGACATTGCTAAATCCAAGACGGTCGCGCGAGAGGAGGGCTGCTAATGGAGGCGTTTTCGTTTGGCAGCTACTATCCCGGCGATAGTGCAATCCACCGCCTGGACCCGCGAACTAAGTTGCTCTTGGGCTTTGTGTTTCTGATCACGACGCTCACGGTCGGCAGCTTCCGCGGGCTGGCCCCGGTCGCAATCTTCGTTGTCCTGATCTATACCGTGTCCCGGGTGCCGGCTCGTCGCGTCCTGTCATCGATGGCGCCGCTGCTGGCAATCGTCGCGGTGGTCGCAGTGCTCAACCTGTTTTCCGACCAGAGCGGGCGCATTCTGTGGCAGCTCGGCTTTTTGCAGATAAGCGAGGGCTCGCTGCATTCCGCCGCCTTTATGGCGTGCCGCCTGAGCTTGATGATGGCCGGCATGAGCGCCATTACGCTCACCACGCCCACGCTCGACCTCACCGCGGGCTTTGAGCGTCTGCTCGCACCGTTTGCGCGTGTGGGACTTCCTGCACACGAGCTCGGCATGATTATGGGTATCGCGCTGCGCTTTATGCCGCAGTTTGCCACCGAGATGAAGCAGACGGCCGATGCGCAGGCGAGCCGCGGTGCACGCGTGACGGGCGGTCCGCTCGGCGGCGTGCGTATGCTCGGCAGTGTGGCGATCCCGCTGTTCACGGGTGTGTTTCGCCATGCCGAGACGCTGTCTGCTGCCATGGATGCACGCTGCTATCACGGCGAGCAGGGCCGCACGCGCCTGCATGCGCTTGCATTTCGCCGCGGGGATGCGCTGGCTGCGGTGGTGACGGCGCTGCTGCTCGCGTGTGTCATCGTCATCAACCTTCAACTTATTTAGGCGCGATTCGAGCGCAAGAAAGGGGTCCCTATGACCGACAACGACCGCACAGCTCAGCTTGAGCGCGCCTGCTCGTATCTCAGGCGCATTCCGGCGTGGTATCTGGCCACGACCGATGTGGCCGACGGGCATCAGCCTCGCGTGAGGCCGTTTTCGTTTGCCATGGTCGATGAAGGTAAGCTGTGGTTTTGCACGTCGCGCGACAAGGATGTGTGGGCGGAGCTGAGTGCGAATTCCAAGTTTGAGCTCTCGGGCTGGAAGCCGGGGGAGTGCTGGATCGTGTTGACCGGCGAGGCCGCACTTGAGGACGACGCAGTTGCGAGCGACAAGGTGCGTCAAGCGGGTTTTAAGCACATGGTGGGCATCGGCGAGGAACACGAGAGTGCCAACGACGGCCGCCTTGCTTTCTTTTCGGTCCGCAATATTGCCGCGCGCTTCTGTGATATCGACGGCAGCGAGGAGCGCCTGGAGCTCTAGCTCACACCAACCAGGCTCTCAAACTGGCTAGTACAGGAGGAAACGTGGACGGATTGAATACGGTTTTGGAGTATCTGACGTCGGTGCCGGCGTGGTACTTGGCGACGAGTGTGGACGGGCAGCCACATGTACGTCCATTTTCGTTTGCTCAGATTCAGGACGGCAAGCTGTGGTTTGTGACGGCGCGCACCAAAGACGTGTGGCAAGAGCTGCTGCAAAATCAGCGCTTTGAGGCCACGAGTTGGTGGCCGGGCCATGGCTGGCTCATCTTGCGCGGGCGTGCCGGCTTGGATGACCGGGCTTTAGGCGAAATGCGCGAAGCTGGGTGGAAGCATCTAGAGCGCCTGGGCGAGCACTATGAGGGGCCTAACGACCCCACGCTCGTCTTCTTTAGCGTGGAGGAACCCGAGGCCTTTATCTGCAACCATGACGAATGGGTGCCGGTCGAGCTCTAGCCAGCTGGCTCATCCTAACAACTTGGTTTTCGCATGGGCGGGCCCCGTATTGCCCGGCGCCGTTAGGAGCGCCGGTCAATACGGGGCCCGCTCCATTTGTCAATTCCTTCAAGCGAATGTGTCGGGAATGTTTCAATGCATGAATATGCAAGCCATTTACGTATTCATGCATCTTTTGGTGCTAAAGTTTCAACCTACTTCATAACGACCGCTGCGAAATGCGCATCGGTGCATAAATCGCAGACAAGGAGTCTGATATGTCTTTGAAGGTTGGAATCGTCGGCGCGGCTGGATATGCCGGAGCCGAGCTCATTCGCCTCGTCCTCGGTCATCCCGAGTTTGAACTTGCTGCCATTACGTCCAACGCCGATGCCGGCCAGCCGTTGTCTGCGGTGTACCCGAGCTTCACCGGCGTAAGCGATCTTGTCTTTACGACGCATGATGCCCCCGAGCTCAAGAACTGCGACGCGGTCTTTTTGGCCGTGCCGCACACGGCTGCCATGGCACAGGTGCCCGCGCTGCTTGCATCGGGCGTCTCCTGCTTTGATCTTTCGGCCGACTACCGTCTGAACGACGCGTCCGTCTTTGAGACATGGTATGCCGCCGAGCATACGAGCCCCGAGCTGCTCAAGACCCGTGCCTTCGGTCTGCCCGAGCTGTTCTGCCAAGACTTGGAGACCGCCGCATCCGACCATGCCGACGGCAAACCCGTGCTGGTCGCCTGCGCCGGTTGCTATCCCACCGCAACGAGCCTTGCCGCCGCGCCCGCCGTGCGCGTCGGCTGGGTGGCCGAGAACAGTCCCGTGATTGTCGATGCCATTAGCGGCGTGACGGGCGCCGGTAAGTCCTGCAACGCCCGCACCCATTTTTGCAGCGCCGACGAGAACTTGGAGGCCTACGGCGTGGGCAAGCATCGCCACACGCCCGAGATTGAGCAAATCCTTGGTCTGACCGATCGCGTCGTCTTTACCCCGCACCTGGCACCGCTCAAGCGTGGTCTGCTCTCCACGGTGACGCTGCCGCTTACGCCGCAGGCTATCGATACCTTGACCCTTGAGGACGTTGTCGACCATTACAAGCAGTTCTACGCCGGTCGCGCCTTCGTACGCGTACTCGATGTCGGTCAGCAGCCCAAGACGGCTTCGGTCGTCGGCACCAACGCCGCCCAGATTGGCCTCGCGCTCAACAAGCGCGCGGGCGTGCTGGTGGCGACGGGCGCCATCGACAATCTGTGCAAGGGCGCTGCGGGCCAAGCAGTCCAGTGCGCCAATATCGTCTTTGGCTTTGACGAGCGACGAGGCTTGCCTACAGTGGCGTGCCCGGTGTAGCACATTCGATTGTTAACGATTTGGTAGTCGGGCATCGAGTGGGGTGCCACTCTTAAGCTGGTCTCATGATCACGACTGGCATGGCGCACCAACCGATGTCCGTTTTTTGTTTGACATAAGGAGTCATAAAGACGATGAATACCGAGCTGTTTGATATCAAGATTCGCGCCGTCGAGGGTGGCGTTACGGCTGCGGCTGGTTTTAAAGCCGCAGGCATCCACGCTGGGTTCCGCAAGAATCCCGAGCGCCTGGATTACGCGTTCGTCGTGCCCGATAAACCCTGTCCCGGTGCCGGCGTGTTTACCACCAATCGCTTTTGCGCGGCGCCCGTGCAGGTGAGCCGTGCCAACCTGGGCGGTGCCGACAAGGGCTACGGTATCATCGCCGGCGTTTCGGTCAACTCTGGCAATGCCAACGCCGCCACGGGTGAGACCGGCCTTGCATGCGCGCGCGAGACGTGCAGCATCGCATCGCAGGTCATCGGCTGCGAGCCCCAGCAGATTCTGGTTGCCTCCACGGGTGTGATTGGCCAGATTCTGCCGATCGACACGTTTGAGACCGCCATTCCTGCTGCCTACGAGGCGCTCTCTGCCCACGGTGGTGCCGATGCCGCTCGCGCCATCATGACGACCGACACGCACTCCAAGGAGTACGCCGTATCCTACGTCAGTGAGGCTGCGGGTCATGCGGGCAATGTCTATACGGTAGGCGGAATGTGCAAGGGCTCGGGCATGATCATGCCCAACATGGCCACCATGATCGCAGTTATCACCACCGATGCCCCCGTCGAGCCTGCGGCACTTCATGCCCTGCTGCTCTCGACCGTCAAGCAGACCTTCAACAAGGTAACGGTCGATTCCGACACCTCGACCAACGACACCTGCATCATGCTTGCCTCCGGCGCCGCTGCCGCAGATGCCGAGCCTATCGTCGAGGGCTCCGATGCTTTTGACGAGTTGGCATTTGCCGTGCACGAGGTGTGCGAGAGCCTGGCGCGCAATATCGCCGCCGATGGTGAGGGCGCATCTAAGCTTGTTACGGTCAACGTTACCGGCGCCGTGAACGACGAGGAGGCCGATATCGCCGCCCGTGCCGTTGCCAACTCGCCGCTCGTTAAGACCTGCATCGCCGGCCACGACTGCAACTGGGGCCGCGTTGCCATGGCGCTCGGCAAGTGCGGCGTGAAGTTTAATCAGGAAGACGTTTCCATCGACATGATGGGCATGCCCGTCTGCCGTGACGGCCTGACCGTTCCCTTTGACGAGGACGAGGCTCTGCGACGTTTTGAGGCGCCCGAGATCGTGATCTCGGCCGACCTGGGCGCGGGCGACGCGGCGACCACCGTGTGGACTTGCGACCTCACGCACGAGTACATCTCCATTAACGGCGACTACCGTTCCTAGATTCCAGGCACGCTGCGCATCTTGCCGCGATTGCGGACAGCGGAGCACGGCGCGATAACGATACGAAAGACGAGGCAGATTATGAAATTCGCACGCGATTGTCGTTCGAACGAATCCAACGAAGCAACCGCGCAGCTGCTGTTCGAAGCGCTGCCGTGGATTAAGAACCTGACCGGTAAGACGGTTGTTATCAAATATGGCGGAGCCGCCATGGTTGATGAGCAGCTGCGCCGCGACGTGATGAGCGACATCGTGCTGCTCAAGATCATCGGCATGCGCCCCGTCATCGTGCACGGTGGCGGCAAGGCCATCAACGAGGCGCTGAGCCACTACGACATCCCCGTCGAGTTTAAGAACGGCCAGCGCGTGACCACGCCGGCGACTATGGATATCGTGCGCGAGGTGCTGGGCGGCAAGGTTAACCAGGAGCTGGTCGCGGCGCTCAACCATCACGGCAACCTGGCCGTGGGCGTGTCGGGCAGCGATGCCGGTACGCTCATCGCCGAGCCGCTCGACCCCGAGCTCGGTCGCGTGGGCAAAGTGACGCACGTTAACACCGACTATATCGAGCGCTTACTCGATAGCGAGTACATCCCCGTTATCGCTACCGTCGCGGCGGGGGAGGACGGCGGTTTCTTCAACATCAACGCCGATACCGCCGCCGGTGCCGTTGCGGCAGCGCTCCACGCGCACAAGGCGATCTTTTTGACCGACGTCGACGGCCTGTACAAGGACTTTAGCGATAAAGACTCACTCATCTCCAACCTAACACTCGACGAGGTTAACGAAATGCTCTACGGCGGCGAGGTCGATAAGGGCATGATTCCCAAGCTGCGCGCGGCCGTCGATGCGCTTGCCGGCGGCGTATTTCGCGCTCACATCATCAACGGCACCACGCCGCATTCGCTGCTGCTGGAGCTGCTGACCGATGCCGGCGTCGGCACCGTGATCCATTCCACCGAGACGGCCTACGAGTTCGATACGCATCCGCATCCGCTTTCGACGTTTGCTGCGCGTCTGACCGAGAACCTCGACGAGGTCGAGAAGCTTCAGACGGTCTAACTGACCCGCAGCCGCCCCATTTCTGCACCCATAGGCCTGCGCCGTCCGGCGCTCAACGAAAGGCATCCCATGTCACTTGCAGCTCAGCAATCGCTTGAATCCCATTACGTTATGCATACCTTTGGCCGCTCTCCGGTCGAGTTTGTCGAGGGTCACGGCATGAAGCTCACCGGCGACGATGGTCGTGAGTACCTCGACTTTCTTGCCGGCATCGGCGTGTGCAGCCTAGGTCATGGCGACCCGGCTGTGCTCTCGGCGCTCGAGGCACAGACCAAAAAGCTCATGCATGTCTCCAATTACTTCTACATCGAGCAGCGTGGACAGGTCGCGGCGCTGCTGTCCAAGCTTGCCAACGACGACTTAGATGGTGCACGCGTGCTTGCCGATGCCATTGCCGCCGGCGATGAGACCACGGCAGCTGCTCTTGGTGCCCCGGCTGCGGATGAGCAGGTTTGGGAGACCTTCTTTGCCAACTCCGGCGCCGAGGCCAACGAGGGCTCGATGAAGCTCGCGCGCCTGTACGCCAAGCGTGCCGGTAACGGCGGCAACACTATCGTGTGCATGCGCGGCGGCTTCCACGGCCGTACGCTCGAGACCATTGCCGCCACCATGCAGGATTGGCTGCAGGATAGTTTCCGCCCGCTGCCGGGTGGCTTTGTGGCCTGTACGCCCAACGATATCAATGAACTGCGTGCGATCTTTAAGCAGCTGGGGAGCGAAATATGTGCCGTGATGCTCGAGCCGATTCAGGGCGAGAGCGGTGTGCACCCCATGACCGAGGAGTTTATGGCGGCAGCGCGCGACCTGGCACACGAAGTGGGCGCCGTGCTTATCGCCGACGAGGTCCAGTGCGGCATCTTCCGCTCCGGCAAGCCGTTTGCATTCCAAACCTATGGCGTGGAACCCGATATCATGAGCCTTGCCAAGGGCATTGCTGATGGCGTGCCCATGGGTGCCGTCGTAGCAAAGAAGGAGATTGCCGACGTGTTTAAGCCGGGCGACCACGGTTCGACTTTTGGCGGTAGCTGCTTGGCCATCGCGGCGTGCGCCGCGACGCTCTCCGCGCTCGTGCACGGCGATTATGCCGACCATGTTGCCAAGGTAGGCGCCTATATGGAGGCAAAGCTCGCCAAGCTGCCGCACGTGACCGAGGTGCGTGGCCGCGGCTTGATGCTCGGCTGTGATTTGGATGATGCCGCGGGCGACGCGCATGATATTGTTGCCCGCGCGCTGGCCGCTGGTGCCGTGATTAACGCTACAGGTGCTCATACGCTGCGTTTCCTGCCGCCGCTCGTCTGCGAGGAATCCGACGTGGACAGCCTAATCGAGATCCTGGCGGGTGTCTTGGGCTAACGCGGCGCAATAACTCAATTTGGACCGGGTTCCGGACTGCGGATGTGCCATATGCGGCACGATTCAGCGGTCTGGAGCCCGTTTTGCCACAAATCTGCAATGGCCAGGAGAGCCTTTGGACAAAAAATGCCAAATGTGAGTACTGTCACCAGCTGAATCTCATATGAAACCGACTATCTAGGATTAGTTAGACCACACATGTTCAGTTATGCTAATGGGGAAACAGCTAGCAAAGGCTTCAAATCGCTGATTCAGGGCTAGATTTACCCAGCGAAACCCAAAAATCGCTGCTACAAAATTAGTAACAGTACTCATTTTTGCCATTTTTTGGCCACGGCCTTTGTGACGGACGTGCTGGCGGGTTCGAATCCCGTGCACCGGGCCTGAAAAAGGAAAGGCCTCCATCGCTGGAGGCCTAACAATTCAGTGGTGGGCGATGAGGGATGTCCGCGTGCGGCTGGCGCCGCCCGCGCCCCGCTTCGTCGCTCCGCTCCTCGCGTGCTGCGCTGGAAAACGCTTCGCGTTTCCTCAGCTCCGCACCCTTGCGGGTTCGAATCCCATGAAATGGGCCCAAAAAAGAAAGGCTCCCATTGCTGGGAGCCTATCAAATCAGTGGTGGGCGATGAGGGATTCGAACCCCCAGCCTTGTGCGTGTAAAGCACCTGCGCTAACCGTTGCGCCAATCGCCCGTGCGGAGAGAGTATAGCAAAACAATCGCCTCATTCATCTCATATCCATTAAAGGTAACCGTCGCGTGTCACAGCGGAGCTGATTCAGTTGAGATTGCCTGAACATTCCGCCCCTCATTACGCCCTCGGGTATACTCAAAAGCTACTGATTCGATTTGATGCCCAGCAACAGCAGAGGGGATAGTATATGTGCGGTTTTGTCGGTTTTGTCGGTGGGACGGATAACCAATCCGAGGTGCTCACCAAGATGATGGACCGCATCGTCCATCGCGGTCCCGACATGGGCGGTCAGTTTATCGACGGCCGCGTTGCCCTCGGCTTCCGCCGCCTGTCGATCCTCGACCTGACCGAGGCCGGCGCTCAGCCCATGGCCAATGAGGACGGCAGCGTCGTTATCGTCTTCAACGGCGAGATCTACAACTTCCAAGAACTCCGTTCCGAGCTCGAGGCCAAGGGCTATAAGTTCCACTGCGGCGCCGACACCGAGAGCCTCCTGCACGGCTATGAGGAGTGGGGCGAGGCAGTACTTGATCGCCTGCGCGGTATGTACGCCTTCGTCATCTGGGACAAGAAGAAGAACAAGCTTTTTGGCGCCCGCGATATCTTTGGCATCAAGCCGCTCTACTACTATCCCATGGCCGATGCGGGCGACGGCGCTCCGGGCGTGCTCTTTGGTTCCGAGATCAAGAGCTTCCTAGACTACCCGCACTTCCACAAGGCGGTCAACAAAAAGGCCCTGCGTCCGTACATGACGCTGCAGTATTCGGCAACCGAGGAGACCTTCTTCGAGGGTGTCTACAAGCTGCCGCCGGCGCATTACTTTACCGTAGACATCCCGACCGGCAAGATGAACATCGAGCGCTATTGGGATTGCGATTACTCTGCCGTCGAGAAGCCGTTCGAGGAGTACGTCGACGAGCTGGATGAGGTCGTGCACGAGAGCGTCGAGGCCCATCGCATCGCCGACGTCAAGGTCGCGTCGTTCCTCTCCGGCGGCGTCGACTCCAGCTACATCGCCGCTTGCCTCATGCCCGACAAGACCTTCTCGGTGGGCTTCGATTACAAGAATTTCAACGAGACTAACTACGCCAAGGAACTTTCTGACAAGCTCGGCGTCGAGAATGTCCGCAAGATGATTACCGCCGACGAGTTCTTCGGTGCGCTCGAGGACATCCAGTATCACATGGACGAGCCGCAGTCCAACCTGTCTTCCGTGCCGCTGTGGTTCTTGGCCGAGATGGCCCGCAAGGACGTCACCGTCGTGCTTTCGGGCGAAGGCGCCGACGAGCTCTTTGGCGGCTACGCCTACTACGAGGACACGGTTCCGGTCCGCAAGTACAAAAAGATGGTGCCGCTGCCCATCCGTCGCGCGCTCGGTAACCTGGCGTTGCATATGCCGTACTTCAAGGGACATAACTTCCTGGTCAAGGGTGCCGAGATCCCTGAGAAGTCGTTCCTGGGACAGGCTCTGGTTTGGCCGGAGCGCGAGGTCGACGGCGTGCTCAAGCCCGAGTACAACACCGGCGATGGCGCCTTCGAGCTTGCCGCTCCCATCTATGCGCGCGTGAAAGGTCAGCCCGAGCTGGTCAAGAAGCAGTACCTGGACATGAACATGTGGCTCCCGGGCGACATTCTGCTCAAGGCCGACAAGATGTGCATGGCGCACTCGCTGGAGCTGCGCGTGCCCTTCCTGGACCGCAAAGTCATGGAGTTCGCCGAGCATATTCCCGACCGCTACCGCATCAACGAGAACGGCAACAAACAGGTACTCCGCCACGCTGCCAACAAGTCGCTGCCCGATGAGTGGGCCACCCGTCCCAAGGTGGGCTTCCCGGTGCCGATTGTCTACTGGCTGCGCGAGCAAAAGTGGTACGACTATGTCAAGGAGTACTTCACCGCGCCGTGGGCAAGCGAGTTCTTCGATACCGACGAGCTCATGCACCTGCTCGATCTGCACTTTGCGGGCAAGGGCGATTTCCAGCGCAAGATCTATACGCCGCTCGTGTTCCTGGTGTGGTACAAGCGCTTCTTTATCGACGAGGACCAGCCCGCTGTTCAGGCTGCCTAGCCTCGGCTTACGAACGCCTGCGCGTAACGGCTCCTCCGGGAGCCGTTTTTGCGTGGGTGCGTTTCAGTTACTATAAAAACCGTCCCTGCCAAATGGCTGAGAAAGGCGAAAGATGCACCATTCGGATTCCGCGACCGTGACCACGGTCGATACGCTTGCCAAGCTTCTCGATGTGTGCGGCGAGCTGCGCGCATCAGAGCAGGTTGACGAGCGTGCCGTGACCGGCTGCTCGTTTGATTCGCGCGCGGTCTCGGCAGGTGACGTGTTCTTTTGCAAAGGCGCTGCCTTTAAGCCCGCGTTTTTGAGTATGGCGCTCGATGCGGGCGCCGTCGCATTTGTGTGCGAGGAGTCGCTGGTCGAGTCTCTGGAGCCGCTGGCGAAGGAGAACGGCGCGGCGATGCTGGTCGTGGACAGCGTCCGCACGGCCATGGCCCTGTTGCCGCCGGAGGTCTACGACCGTCCCGACCACGACGTCAAGATCGTGGGCATCACCGGTACCAAGGGAAAGACCACGGCTGCTTTTATGCTCCAGTCGATTATCAAAGCGGCGGGCGAGTCCTGCGGCATGATCGGCTCGGTGAGTACCGACGATGGCATCGAGTGCTACGAGAGCACCAATACCACGCCAGAGGCCCCCGAGGTCTGGCGCCATATCGCCAACTGCCGTGAGTCCGGTCGCCAGTCCATGGTCATGGAGGTCTCGAGCCAGGCGCTCAAGTACCAACGCGTCGAGAATCTGCCGTTTGACGTGGCGTGCTTCCTCAACATCGGCCGTGACCACATCTCGCCGATCGAACACCCCACGTTTGAGGATTATTTTGAGAGCAAGCTCAGGATCTTTGACCAGGCAAAGACCGCCGTGGTGAACCTGGGCACCGAAGAGGTTGACCGTGTGCTGGAGGCAGCGTCGACGGCCGAGCGCTTGGTGACCGTTGGCGTCGAGCATCCCGAGGCAAGCCTGTGGGCAAGCGATGTCCGCATGGTCGGCTTTAACATCGAGTTTAACCTGCATGGCCTGTGTGCCGACGAGTCCGAGGCGGGGGAGAAGGTCCTGCTGGGTATCGCGGGCGACTTTAACGTGGAAAACGCGCTGGTCGCTATCGCCGCTGCGCACGAGATCGGCATCGGTATCGAGGCTATCAAGAAGGGCCTCTCCAAATTGCGCGTGCCTGGTCGCATGGAGGTTGTGGAGTCGAAGGATGGCCGCGTGATCTGCGTCGTTGACTATGCGCACAACCAGCTTTCGTTCCGTTCGCTTTTCTCGTCGGTCAAGCGCGCGTTTCCCACTAGTCCAGTCATTGCAGTGTTTGGCGCTGCCGGCGGCAAGGCGCAGGAGCGCCGCGAGCAGCTTCCGCGCGAGGCCGCACCATATTCCGACCTGATGATTTTTGCCAACGAGGACCCGGCTCACGAGGACCCGATGAAGGTCTGTCGCGAGCTTGCCGAACACGTTCCCGACGATACGCCGAACAAGATCATCCTCGATCGCGAAGCCGCTGTGCACGCGGCGTTCAAGGCGGCGCGCGAGGAGTACGTCAACCCCGATGCTCCCACCATTGTCTTGCTGCTGGCAAAGGGTGACGAGGAGCTCATGCACGTGGGTGACGAGTTCGTGCCCATCGAGAGCGACCTTTCGTTGGCCAATCGCCTGATCGATGTTACCCAGTTTGACTAATGAACCATGATGGCGAAGGCGCCCTGAGTGCGCTGTCGCCATAAACGTGTTCCCTCAATCAAAACATGCCGTCTAAGCCCAAACCCTTCTACGTAAACGGAGTAACCATGTCCCACAACACCCTGCCGACCGTCGCCGAGCTTTCGGGCGAGATGCGCGAGCGCTTGGCCAAGGTCAAGTACGTCTTTACCGACCTGGATGCCACGATGCTCGCACCCGGCTCGTGCGTGCTGCGCGACAACGACGGCAACCCCTCGACCAAACTCGTCGAGGCCGTCGTGGCACTTGCCCGCGCTGGTATTCAGGTGGTTCCCACCTCGGGCCGCAACCGTACCATGATCCACGAGGATGCGCGCGTGCTCGGCCTCAACTCCTACATTGGTGAGATGGGTGGCCTGGTCATGTACGATCTCAAGGCCAACGATTGGGAGTATCTGACCGGCGATATGCCCTACGACCCATCTTGCGGTCTCACGCCGCACCAGGTGATCGAGCAGACTGGCGTGTGCGAGAAGATCCTCGCCCGCTGGCCGCACAAGATCGAGTATCACAACGACATGTCGACCGGCTACAAGTACCGCGAGGTTACCGTCGGCATGCGCGGCGACATCCCCGATGACGAGGCGCAGGCCATTCTCGACGAGGCCGGCTGTGGCCTGGTGTGGGCCTGTAACGGTCACCTGACGCATCTGTCCAAGCCGACGACGCTCGAGCTCGATCGCGTCGAGGACGGTCGCGCATTCAACATCAACCCCGCGGGCCTCAACAAAGGCGTCGCCATTGCGCGCTTCTGCGAGCACCTGGGGATCGAGCGCGAGGAGACGCTCGCGCTCGGCGATTCCGAGTCCGACTTCTACATGGCCGATCACGTGGGCACGTTCTGTCTGGTCGAGAATGGCCTGACGAGCGCCGGCGCGCCCGAGTTCCTGACTGCTTGCGAGAACGCTTTCGTTACGCGCGGCAAAATTGTCGACGGTTGGGCGGCGACGGCAGAGCTGCTGGTCGCGGCGCGTTCGTAGCGCGGCGTCGCCGCACTTGGATATGTCTTTTCGAGAGAGACTGGTGAGGTAATGTCCGATATCGAGAATCCGGCAGGCGACACGCGCCCGATTGGCGTGTTCGATTCTGGTTTGGGCGGTCTGACGGTTGCGCGCGCCATCGCGACGGCGCTGCCGCATGAGTCCGTCTACTACTTCGGCGACACCAAACGCTGCCCCTACGGCACGCGCACCGAGGATGAGGTGCGCTCGTTTGCGTTGCAGGCGGGCCGTTGGCTGTCGAAGCACGACGTCAAGATTATGGTCATCGCCTGCAACACGGCGACAGCTGCGGCCTTGCGTCTGGCCCAGCAGGTGCTCGACGTTCCCGTGATCGGCGTGATCGCGCCGGGTGCCCGTGCGGCAATCAACAGCACCCGCTCGCGTCGCGTGGGCGTGCTCGCCACCAACCTCACCATTCGCTCGGGCGCCTACACGCGCGCCATCCAGGATTTGGATGCTGGTGTCGATGTGTATGGCTGCCCGGCTTCGAGCTTTGTCGAGGTCGTTGAGCATGAGCTCGCCTCGGGCGCGCATCTGCAGGAGCAGTGGCTCGAGAACGAGGATATTTTTGATACGCCAGCCGTTCGCGCGCTGGTCGGCGCCACAGTCGAGCCGCTGCACGATCGTGGCATCGATACCGTGGTGCTCGGCTGTACGCACTTCCCGCTGCTGGTGGGTCCCATCCGCCATGCGCTAGGACCCGGGGTGCGCGTGGTGAGCTCCGCCGAGGAGACCACCCGCGAGCTGACCGATATCCTCACGCGCCGTGAGCAGCTGGCGGGCGATACCGCCGAGCCGCAGCATCGCTTTGCCACCACGTCTGACAACATTGCCGAGTTTGCGGTGGCGGGTAGCTTTATCTTTGGCCAGCCGCTCAAAAGCATCGAGCATGTCGATATCGACGAACTCGGTTAGGCTCGCAATGTCGCCGAAGCCCTTGCCACATCTTTTGCCGAAAGGATAGTTCCATGGAATACATGCAGGTCAACCGCACCAACGGCCGCGCCGCCAATGAGCTGCGCCCCGTTAAGCTCACCCGCGGCGTTATGAAACACGCCCACGGCTCGTGCCTGGCGGAGTTTGGCGACACGCGCGTACTGTGCGCCGCCACCATCGAGGAGGGTGTGCCGGGTTGGCGCAAGGGCGCCAAGGCCGGCTGGGTAACGGCGGAATATGCGATGCTGCCGGCCTCGACCGGTAAACGCTGCAAGCGCGAGCATGCCAACCGCAAGGGCCGCTCCATGGAGATCGAGAGGCTTATCGGCCGCAGTCTGCGTACCGTCGTCAACATGAAGGCGCTCGGCGAGTATACCATTACCGTCGACTGCGATGTGATTCAGGCCGATGGCGGCACGCGTACGGCGAGCATTACCGGCGCCTGGGTGGCGCTGCACGACGCCCTCGCCATGTGGGTCGAGGCGGGCAAGATCGAGCGCATCCCGCTTACCGGCCAGGTGGCCGCCATCTCCATGGGCGTTGTCGACGGCAATACGCTGCTTGACCTCGATTATTCCGAGGACAGCCATGCCGAAGTCGACATGAACCTCGTCGCCACCGACACCGGTGAGATGATCGAGCTCCAGGGCACTGGCGAGCAGGCGCCCTTTGACCGTAAGCGCCTCAACGCCCTGCTCGACTTGGGCGACAAAGGCATCGCCGAGCTCATCGAGCTTCAGCGCCAAGCCATCGCCTAACCTGCCAAAAAGGGACAGGTTTATTTTGGCAGGTTTTATCTGGGAAAACGTCGAAGTATAAGACTGCCGTTGATTGAGAGGGGAGAGGCGGAGGCCCTCGTCGCCCTCGGCGCGGCATTGCTATAGAGACAAGGAGACCACTCATGGCACTTGAGAAGATCGACATCGACACCCTCGACCCGGCGGCGACCATTGTCGTGGCAACGGGCAACGCCCATAAGCTCACCGAGATCGAGGCCATTTTGGGCAAGGTCATGCCCGAGGTGCGCTTTGTGGCGCTCGGCCAGCTGGGCGAATTTGAGGACCCCGAGGAAAACGGCACGACGTTTTTGGAGAACGCCATCATCAAGGCGCAGGCTGCCGTCGAAGAGACGGGGCTCATGGCCATTGCCGACGATTCGGGCCTGGTCGTCGACGCGCTGGACGGTGAGCCCGGTGTGTATAGCGCGCGCTACGCGGGCGTTCACGGCGACGATGCCGCCAACAATGCCAAGCTGCTCGTGAATCTGGAAGGCGTGGCAGACGAGGACCGCACCGCGCGCTTTATGAGCGTCGTTGCGCTCATCGATACGGACGGCCTGGTCACCTATGGCGAGGGCGCCTGTGAGGGCGTTATCGCGCACGAGGGCCGCGGCGATCACGGCTTTGGCTACGACCCGCTGTTCCTGCCGGTCGATACGCCGGGCAAGACTATGGCCGAGCTCACGGCGGACGAGAAGAACGCCATCAGCCATCGATTCCATGCGCTCGAGCACCTATCCGCCAAACTGACGGGCGAGGAGTAGGCCGTGCGTGCGGTGGTTCAGCGCGTGCTCAACGCCGGCGTGACGGTCGACGGCGAGTACGTGGGCAAAATTGGGCGCGGCTATCTGGTGCTGTTGGGCGTGGGCCACGGCGACACGCGCGCCGAGGCTGATAAGCTGTGGGGCAAGCTCCGCGGCTTGCGCATTAACGAGGACGAGAACGGCAAGACCAACCTGGCACTTGCCGATGTCGACGGCGAGGTTCTCGTAGTGTCGCAGTTCACGCTGTTCGCCGATTGCCGTCACGGCCGCCGCCCATCGTTTACCGATGCCGGCGCCCCCGATGTTGCCAACGAGCTCTACGAGTACTTCTTGACGCTCGTTCGCAAAGATGTCGAACACGTGGCGCACGGCATCTTTGGCGCCGATATGAAAGTCGACTTGGTCAACGACGGTCCGTTCACCATCGTCCTCGATACCGACAATCTGTAAGTAGCCAAATTAGCTACTTGCGCGTGGTCGCAACAGGGTGCTATAGTATTAGAGTTTTGTCTATCTTAGGGGTATTATCCCCTTTTTGAATTGCATCTTCTGGAGGCCCTGTTCATGGAAGAGATGGAAGTCAATCACGTCGACGACATCCACGAGAAGCTGACCGATATGGTGGGCGATCGCGTTAAGGTGAAGGCCAACATGGGCCGCACCCGCGTCGTCGAGCGCATGGGCACCATCAAGAGCGTCCATCCGGCAGTCTTTATCGTCGAGGTTGACGAGCGCCGCGGCCGCAAGTCGCGTCAGTCCTACCAGTATATCGATGTCCTCACCGGGCAGGTCGAACTGTTTGACCCCGAGAGCGGCGAGCATATCTTTACCCCGCTCGGCAACCAGCTCGAGGAGCACTAGCGGTGACCGATCGGTCCCTCACCCTTACCGCGCCGGCAAAGATTAACCTCTACCTGGGGGTTCATACCGAGCGCGATGACCGCGGCTACCACAGGGTCGATTCCCTGATGGCAGCTGTCGGTCTTTCCGATACCGTGACGGTTACGCCGGCACAGGCGCTGACCGTCCAGACGGTTCCGGCATCAGATTTTCCCATGCAAAAGAATACGGCGTATCGGGCTGCGGTTGCTATGGCCGAGCATTATGGTCGCGAGGCAAACATCTGCGTGACGATTGAGAAGCGCATTCCATTGTGCGCCGGCTTGGGCGGCCCCTCGACGGATGCGGCCGCGGTCATTGTCGCCTTGGCGGAGCTCTGGGGAATTGATCGCACCGACCCCGCGCTCGACGACATTGCGCGGGGTATTGGTGCTGACGTCCCGTTCTTTTTGCACGCGAGCCCTGCGTTCTACGTAGGTGGGGGAGACGTGCTGGCAACTGAGTATCCCGCGCTGCCCGCAACGCCCGTCGCGTTGGTCAAGCCGCGCGAGGCAAGCGTTTCGACAATTGAAGCCTATCGACGTTTTGACGAGGCTCCGGTGCCTGCAAACAAGCCCGGCGCGATAGCTTCTGCCTTGCATGCTGGTGATGCCGAGACGGCATATGCGCTCATCCATAACAACCTGGGCGTCATTTCCGCACAGATGGAGCCGCAGATTCAAACGGTTCTCGATTGGCTGCGTAAACAGGACGGCACGGTTGCTGTAGATGTGTGTGGATCGGGCGCCTGCTCGTTTGCCATTTGCGACACCGCCGCCACGGTCGAAAGGCTTGCCGACGCTGCCCTGCAAAACGGCTGGTGGTCCTGCGCGACGGAGCTCATTCCCAACACGGTTCGCATCGAAGTGCCAAAGAAGTAAAAATTTCTCTAGCACGCGACGGAAATCTTTGTTACTATAGTCGAGCTAACGGGTTGTGGCTCAGTTTGGTAGAGCACTGCGTTCGGGACGCAGGGGTCGCTGGTTCAAATCCAGTCAACCCGACCAGAGCATGAGGAGGGACCGCTTCTTGCGGTCCCTTTTTTTAGCTATTGTTGTGATACCGCGATACCCGCGGTATACTCATTCGAGCTTGTCTCGCTGTATTGTGGAGGTCTACATGTTTGGACTGAGGGCTCCTGAGCTCATCATTATTCTCGTCGTTGTCCTGATTATCTTCGGGCCCAAGAACCTGCCGAAGCTCGGCAAGTCCCTCGGCTCTACCGTCAAGAATATCCGCGAGGGTATGGAGGGCGACGATAAGGCCGAGACCAAGCAGGCCGAGGAGGTCGTGGTCGAGCAGTCCGAGGAGGACAAGGAGATCGCTGAGCTCGAGGCCAAGCTCGCTGCTGCCAAGAAGAAGCAGGCAGAGGACAGCGACGCGGACGCAGAGTAGTCCCATCCCTTTGGGGTGAGCACCTGACCGGCTTGCCCGCAGGCTAGCCGGTCTTTTTCGTTTTGTTGACAGTTGATTGTTTGATCAGAGTTGGGGAGATATCCGTATGGACGCAAGCCAGATCGTACTGACCGCTGAGGGCCGCCAGAAGCTCGTCGAGGAGCTCGCTTGGCGTGAGGGCGATTACGCCAAGGAGATCGTCGAGGACATCAAGGAAGCCCGCGCGTTCGGCGACCTTTCGGAGAACTCCGAGTACGACGCCGCCAAGGACAAGCAGGCCCAGAACGCCGCTCGTATTGCCGAGATCCAGGCCATCCTCGCCAACGCTCAGGTTGCTGCCACCACAGGTGATCTGACCGTCTCCATCGGTTCCACCGTTTCGCTGATTGATCCCAACGGCGAGGTCATGGAAGTCACGCTCGTCGGTACCACCGAGACCAACTCGCTCGAGCACAAGATTTCCAACGAGTCTCCGGTCGGCCACGCCATCATCGGTCACGGCGAGGGCGACTCCGTCGAGGTCGTTACGCCTTCCGGCAAGACTCGCGTCTACACCATCGCCAAGATTGCACGCTAGACCACGGTCCCGCGTAAAGGTTTGTTTTCGCTCCCTGGGACCGAATCCTGGGGAGCGTTTTAGTTTGAGGAGCTAACTTATGGCAGAGAACCAGAACGCCGCAGATCAGGCATCGACGCTCAACGACGAGCGCGCCACCCGCCTGGCCAAGCGCGCCGCCCTGTTCGAGGCGGGCCAGAACCCCTATCCCGAGCACTCTGAGCTTGAGGACTACGTTGCCGATATCGAGGCTAAGTATGCCGAGCTTGCCGATGGCGAGGACACCGAGGACGTCGTGAAGATCGCCGGCCGTGTGGTCGCCAAGCGCGGTCAGGGCAAGATCATGTTCATCGTCGTGCGCGATGCGACTGCCGAGATTCAGCTGTTCTGCCGCATCAACGACATGGACGAGGCTGCCTGGAATACGCTCAAGTCCCTCGACCTGGGCGACATCCTGGGCGTGACCGGCGTGGTTGTGCGCACCCAGCGCGGTCAGCTTTCCGTTGCCCCTAAGAGCGCGACCCTGCTTGCCAAGGCCGTTCGTCCGCTGCCCGAGAAGTTCCACGGTCTTTCCGACAAGGAGACCCGCTATCGCCAGCGCTATGTCGACCTGATCGCCAACGACGACGTTCGCGAGACGTTCCGTAAGCGTTCGCAGATTCTCTCCACCTTCCGTCGCTTTATGGAGTCCGACGGCTACATGGAGGTCGAGACCCCCATCCTGCAGACCATCCAGGGCGGCGCTACTGCCAAGCCGTTCATTACCCACTTCAACGCGCTCGATCAGGAGTGCTACCTGCGCATTGCTACCGAGCTGCACCTCAAGCGCTGCATCGTCGGCGGTTTTGAGCGCGTGTTCGAGATCGGCCGTATCTTCCGTAACGAGGGCATGGACCTTACCCACAACCCCGAGTTCACCACGATGGAGGCCTATCGTGCCTTCTCCGACCTCGAGGGCATGAAGGCGCTCGCCCAGGGTGTCATTAAGGCGGCTAACAAGGCCATCGGCAACCCCGAGGTCATCGAGTACCAGGGCCAGACCATCGACCTTTCTGGTGAGTGGGCCAGCCGTCCCATGACCGACATCGTCTCCGACGTGCTCGGCAAGCAGGTCACCATCGACACGCCGGTCGAGGAGCTCGCTGCCGCAGCACGCGAGAAGGGCCTGGAGATCAAGCCCGAGTGGACTGCTGGCAAGATCATCGCCGAGATTTACGATGAGCTGGGCGAGGACACCATCGTCAACCCCACGTTCGTGTGCGATTACCCCATCGAGGTCAGCCCGCTTGCCAAGCGCTTTGAGGACGATCCGCGCCTGACGCACCGCTTTGAGCTGGTTATCGCCGGTCACGAGTACGCCAACGCGTTCTCCGAGCTCAACGACCCGGTCGACCAGGCCGAGCGCTTTGCCGCCCAGATGGCCGAGAAGGCTGGCGGCGACGACGAGGCCATGGAGTACGACGAGGACTACGTGCGCGCCCTCGAGTACGGTATGCCTCCCGCGGGCGGCATCGGCATCGGTATCGACCGCGTGGTCATGCTGCTCACCAACCAGGCTTCCATCCGCGACGTGCTACTGTTCCCGCACATGAAGCCCGAGAAGGGTTTCCAGTCCGGTGCCGCTGCCGCCAAGGCTGCCGAGGCCGGCAACGCCGCGAGCCCGTTCGTCAAGCCGCTCAAGCCCACGGTTGATTACTCCAAGATCGCCGTCGAGCCGCTGTTTGAGGAGTTCGTCGACTTTGATACCTTCTCCAAGAGCGATTTCCGCGCTGTGAAGGTCAAGGCGTGCGAGGCCGTCAAGAAGTCCAAGAAGCTGCTGAACTTTACGCTCGACGACGGCACTGGCACCGACCGCACCATCCTCTCCGGCATTCACGGTTATTATGAGCCCGAGGACCTGGTCGGCAAGACTCTGCTCGCCATCACCAACCTGCCTCCGCGCAAGATGATGGGTATTCCCAGCTGCGGCATGCTCATCAGCGCTATCCACGAGGAGGAGGGCGAGGAGCGTCTCAATCTGATCCAGCTCGACGCTTCCATCCCCGCCGGCGCAAAGATGTACTAACTAGTTACGCGGTTCTACGAACCGCGTAACGGCTCGACGCTGCGCGGGCCGCATTTGGACAATCTGACGCTCAACTTCAAGGGCGCGACCAGAAGGTCAGCGCCCTTTCGTTTCACGTCACCTTGTCTCAAATGCGACCCGCTCGCTGACGTCGCCAATACATCGGCGTTGCCTTGGCCGTCAATAGTCATTGGGGACGTTCTTAAACGACTACCCAACGGCTATTGAGCACATGGCTCGCATGGCAGCCGTCTCTTTTATGTTTCCTTTAGCCGTTGCTGCCTAGGATGGGGGTTAGTCGGTAGGAAGGGAGCGTCTATATGGACGACGCGAGCGAGCGTGCAATCGAAGAGGACATGCTCGATCAGTTCAATTACTTTGACGATGAGGATGAGGAGCTAATCGATCGTCGCGAGCCGGCATCGCTTGACTCATTTGATCTGGTCGATGAAGAGACTGATGAGGTTGAGGACGAATCAACGGAGTCCCCACAGTCTTCGCGCCTTGACTCGCTGCTTTCGAGAGCCCCCATGCACCACGGTGTTCGTGCCGGCGCACTCCATATGAAAACTGACTGGCACCAGATCGTGACGGCAGGCGATGAGCTTGCCGTCGATGCGCCGCTCACCGATAAGTCATCCATCATCTGCCGCACCGGTATGCTTATGCTCGCGAGCGGAACGGGTGCCTGGCGTGTACGCGATACCATGAATCGCGTCGCCGCCGTACTCGGTGTCACCGTCCACGTTGACTTAAGTCTTCTGTCGTTTGAGTGCACCTGCATCGAAGATGGCCACTGCTTTAACGAGGTTGTCAGCCTGCCCACAACGGGAGTCAATACCCATCGCATTTGGATGATGGAGAGCTTCCTAAAGGAAATCGAGACGTATGGGCGCCGGTTTACCGTGCACGAATACCACGAGATGCTCAAGACCGTTGAGAGTTCAAAACCCGATTACTCTCCCTGGCAACAGGGCCTTGCGGCAGCTTGTGCTTGCGGCGCCTTCGTCTTTTTGCTCGGCGGCGGCCCTATCGAGATGGCCTGCGCATTCGTAGGCGCTGGTGTTGGCAACTTTGCTCGCTCTCATATTCTCAAGCAGGGTCTTGGCCAGTTTAGCGCGCTGACGATTGGCGTTGCGCTCGCTTGCGTTTCGTATCTGCTGGCATTGCTCGGCCTTGGCCAGGTCGTACCGGGGGCAATGTCGCACCAAGAAGGCTATATCGGCGCCATGCTCTTTGTGATTCCCGGCTTTCCCCTCATTACGGCAGGCCTCGACATCGCTAAGCTCGATATGCGAAGCGGCATTGAGCGTCTTTCGTATGCCGTGTCGATTATTGTGATGGCGACCCTTGTGGGCTGGATGGTTGCCGAGTGTGTGGGGCTGGCACCGGATGATTTTGCCCCGCTCGGCCTTTCGCCGCTTGCCCTTACGCTCCTGCGCGTGGTGATGAGCTTTGTTGGCGTATTCGGCTTCTCGGTGATGTTCAACAGCCCGGTAAAGATGGCCGCGGCAGCTGGGCTGATCGGCGCCGTGTCCAATACCTTGCGCCTTACGCTCGTCGATGCGCCGACGCTGTTTCCCTTTCTGGGCCTGAGCGTAGGTATGCCTCCCGAGGCGGCAGCGTTTATCGGCGCGCTGGTATCGGGGCTGCTCGCGAGCTTAGCCGAAATCAAGCTCACCTACCCACGTATCGCCCTCACGGTGCCATCGATTGTCATTATGGTGCCGGGCTTGTATCTGTATCGCTCGATGTATTACATGTGCACCTTCGACACGGTCAATATGCTCGGCTGGTTTGTGCGTGCAGTGCTCATTGTGGCGTTTCTGCCCGTTGGCCTGGGCGTGGCGAGAACCCTCACCGACTCTCGCTGGCGCCACACCAGCTAATTGGTGCAAATGAAACTGATCCGCAAAACATGAACGTGGAAAATCTCCCGTTTTTGGCTTGTTTACGGGCTCAAAACGGGAGATTATCCACGCTCGTGGAATGGGTGTCCGAAAATCCACGCTCGTTGGGCCGATGCAGACGCACCTGGCAATTCCTTTTTTGTAGACGTTGTCGTATGGCTGCATGCGGAAAAGGCCCCAGCGGTTAACATATACTCCATATGGGTAAAGAGACCAAAGCGCCGCCACGAGTGGCGCTTTGCGTTTGAAAAAAACTAGCTCGTCTAAGAGGAACTAGCATGTTAGACCGTTTTACCGATCGCGCGCGCAAGGTCATGTCCATGGCCAAGCAGGAGGCGCTCGATCTTCATTCAAATAAGGTGGGTACCGAGCATCTGTTGCTCGCGCTCGCCAAGGAGGACGAGGGCATTGCCGCTGAGGCGCTGCGCTCGCTCGATATCTCCTACGACGACATCATGGATACCCTCAAAGAGGCCCAGACCACGGTTCCCGAGCCCAGCGAGGAGACCGAGGCTGCCAAGCTTGCCTTTACGCCGCTCGTCATTAGCGTGATGGAGCGCTCCTTCCGCGTGGCGCGTGAGAACAACCAGACCTACGTGTCGACCGAGCACTTGCTGATCGGCATCGTCGAAGAGGGCAACGGCATGGCCATGGACATCCTCATGCGCCTGGGTGTGTCGTCCGCCTCCATCAAAAAGGCTATCGAGAAACTCACCGCCAAGGATCAGGACAAGAAGCGTCCGCTCGCCGGAGCCGGCGCCGGTCGCCCCGGTGCGGGCCTGCCGTTCTTTAGCGGTTCGGACGCCTCGCAGCAAAAGGGGAGCGGCACCGACACGCTCAAGCAGTTCGCCACCAACCTCACGCAGAAGGCGCGCGACGGCGAGCTCGATCCCGTGATTGGCCGCGAAAAGGAAGTCCAGCGCATGATGGAGATCCTTTCGCGCCGCACCAAGAACAATCCGCTTATCCTGGGCGATCCCGGCGTGGGCAAGACGGCTATCGTCGAGGGCCTGGCGCAGCAGATTGCTGCTGGCAATGTGCCCGAGAATCTTATGAACCAGAATATCTGGACGCTCGATCTGCCGGGTCTTGTCGCGGGTGCCAAGTATCGCGGTGAGTTTGAGGAGCGCCTCAAGAACGTGATCCAGGAGGCGACCGAAGCCGACGACGTCATCTTGTTTATCGACGAGATGCACACCATCATCGGTGCCGGTTCTGCCGAGGGTTCTATCGATGCGAGCTCTATGCTCAAGCCCGTGCTCGCGCGCGGTGCTTTCCAGATCATTGGTGCCACCACGGCTGAGGAGTTCCGTAAGTACCTCACTAAAGATCCGGCCTTTGAGCGCCGCTTCCAGACCATCGATGTCGAGGAGCCGAGCGTCGAGGACACGGTCAAGATCCTGACCGCGCTCAAGCCGCGCTACGAGGAGCACCACCATGTGCGCTATACGCAGGGTGCTATCGAGGCCGCCGCGAACCTTTCCAACCGCTACATCCAGGATCGCTTCCTGCCCGATAAGGCCATCGACCTCATCGACGAGGCCGGTGCCCGCGCTCGCATCGCCGCGAATCGCGCGCCCGAGCCGGTGCGCGAGGCCGAGCATCGTATAGAGGAGCTCAAGGCCGCCGCGCAGGAGGCCACCGAGAGCGATGACATGAACAAGGCCGCCGAGATCACCGAGCAGCAGAAGGCCGCCGAGATTGAACTCGCCGAAGCCAAGGCCGCCTGGACCGCCGAGCTCGACGCCAGCCCGCTCACCATCGACGTGAGTCAGATTGCCGACATCGTGTCCGTGACCTCTGGCGTGCCGGTTTCCTCGCTCACCGAGAGCGAGAGCCGTCGCCTGCTGCAGACCGAAAGCGTGCTCAAGACCCGCATTATCGGCCAGGACGAGGCCGTCGAGGCCGTCGCCAAGGCCGTGCGCCGCAGCCGCTCGCCGCTCAAGGACCCGCGTCGTCCCGGCGGCAGCTTTATCTTCCTGGGTCCCACCGGCACGGGCAAGACCGAGCTCGCCAAGACGCTCGCCGAGTATCTCTTTGGCAGCAAAGACGCGCTCATCAGCTTCGACATGTCCGAGTTCGGTAGCGAGTTCGAGGTCTCCAAGCTCATCGGTAGCCCTCCGGGCTACGTCGGTCACGACGAGGGCGGCCAGCTCACCAAGGCCGTTCGTCGCCACCCGTACTCGGTCGTGCTGTTCGACGAGATCGAGAAGGCGCACCCCGATATCTTCAACATCTTGCTGCAGGTGCTGGAGGAGGGCCGCCTGACCGATAGCCAGGGCAAGACGGTCGACTTCCGCAACACCGTGATCATCATGACGTCCAATGTGGGCGCCCGCGAGATTGCGCAGGATGCGAGCGTGGGCTTTGGCACCACCGGCGAGCAGGGTCTCACGTCGAGTGAGATCCGTGGTCGCGCGATGGGCGAGCTCAAGCGCCTGTTCCGCCCCGAGCTGCTCAACCGTATCGACGACATTGTTGTGTTCCAGAAGCTCTCGGGCGAGAATCTCACCAAGATCGCGCACCTGCTGGTGGACGACCTGCGCCAGCGTCTGATCGCCAACGGCATGAACATCAAGCTCACCGATGCGGCCTATGACAAGATCGTGGCCGAGGGCACCGACCTCACCAACGGTGCGCGTCCGCTGCGCCGTGCTATTCAAAAGCTCATCGAGGACCCGCTGTCCGAGGAACTTCTGGCCGGCGAGTGGGGCGAGGGCGATACCGTCCTGTGCGACGTGGCCGATGGCAAGTTTGTCTTTAGCCACGGCACGGGCGAGATTCCGGCACCGCGTCCGGCAGGTACGCTCGGTGGCGATACCACCCCGGCGGCACCGCACACTGGCAGCGCCGCGCCCGTGAGCGGCGGCGTGACCTCGGGCCCCGGCGGCATGATGCAAGCCGGTTCCGGCGCGCTGTAGGGCGTAACAAAACCTTGTGTCCACGAGGGCGTTCCAAAGGAGCGCCCTTTTTCTGTTGGAAAGCCCCCTTCGTTCAAAGTAGATCTCATTAAACATATCAATGGCGTATGCATAAACGTTGATCAAGCGTTGAGGTTGGTTGAAGGGCCCAACGTCCCTTCGGCGCGGCCCGTCTAACCTGCTTTACCTTAATAAAGTGGCGTCTCCCCACCGTTAGCCGATGATGCGAGGGCGCTCGGCGTTTTCGACTGGTTTATGCACGCAAAGTCTGGGAATATACAAGTCGCATGTCTTACTGTCTAACCAGTTGCGCCAAGGAGGCACCATGGATTACAAGATCACCGGCTACGAGCCCGCCCAGCTGTTCCATTTCTTTGAGGAGGTCAGCGCGATCCCCCGTGGGTCTGGCAACGAGAAGGGCATCAGCGATTTCCTGGTTGCGTTTGCCAAGGAGCGCGGCCTCGATGTGTACCAGGACGAGGTCTACAACGTCATCATTCGCAAGTCCGCATCTGCTGGCGCCGAGAATGCTCCGACCGTGATGCTGCAGGGCCACATCGATATGGTGTGCGACAAGCTGGGTTCCGTCGAGCACGACTTTACGACCGATGGTATCGACCTGGTCGTCAAGGACGGCGTCCTTACCGCCAACGGCACCACGCTGGGTGCCGACAACGGTATCGCCGTCGCGCTTATGCTTACCGTGCTCAACGACGATTCGATTGCCCATCCGGCCCTCGAGTGCGTGTTCACCACCGACGAGGAGACTGGCCTGGTCGGCGCCGAGACGCTCGACAAGTCCCAGATTAGCGCCCGCACCATGATTAACCTTGACTCCGAGGAAGAGGGCGTTGCCACCGTCAGCTGCGCCGGCGGCGTCGTCGTTACCTACACCTGCCCCATCGTGCGCGAGCACAAGACCGGTAGCACCCTCACGCTCGACATCTCCGGCCTACTGGGTGGTCATTCCGGCAACGATATCAACCTGGAGCGCGGTAACGGCAACCTCATCATGGCCCGCATCATCGACCGCCTGATGGTCGCCGGCGAGCCCGCCATCGTTAGCTTTAACGGCGGCACTAAGGACAACGCCATCAACCGTGAGTGCAAGGCCGAGCTGGTTTACGCCGACCACGCTGCCGCCGAGGCCGCGGCCCAGATCGCAAAGGACATCATCGCCGACGTCACTGCCGAGCTCGAGGTCTTCGACCCCGGCTTTACCTGCACCGTCGAGATTGCCGACGACGCCGAGGTCGAGGCCATGGATCAGAAGTCCGCGCTTGCCCTCATCCGCGCCCTGCGTCTTGCCCCTAATGGCGTGATTCGCCGCAACGTCGCCACCGACGGCTCCGTCGAGGTTTCCTCCAACATCGGCGTGGTCGCCACTTCCGACGACCAGGTCAAGATCATGCTGTCCCCGCGCTCCTCGATCACCTCGCTGCAGAACGAGTTCAAGGACCGCCTGCAGACGCTGGCCGATGTCTTGGGCTTCGACGCCAAGTTCGAGTTCGAGTATCCCGGCTGGAGCTATGCCGAGCATTCGCCGGTCCGCGACGTTTTTGTCGAGAGCTATCGCGAGCTCTTTGGCTCCGAGCTGCGCATCGAGTCCATTCACGCCGGCCTTGAGTGCGGTCTGTTTGCTGAGGCCCTGCACGGCCTGGACGCCATCGCCGTGGGCCCGACGCTCTCCGATGTCCACACCCCGGACGAGAGCATGGAGCTCGCTTCTGCCGAGCGTTTCTACGAGCTGCTCATCGACGTCCTCAAGCGCCTCGCCGCGTAAGGGTCGCGCTAGCAGCAGTTCGAGCCACGTGCTGGCGGATTGCAAATGACATTACGAGAGGGGGCATCCGAACTTTTGCGACGGGCGCCCCCCTCTTCTTTTAAGAAATGTGGATTGATTGGCGCCTAGCCCATATCCGCCTTGATGAGGTCGAGGGTGCGCTGGCAGTTTTCGCGGACGGGGCCGAGCATGTGCTCGCGCAGGTCCGCCATGCCGGGCAGGTCGGCGTATTCGTCCATGATCTCTTCCATGCAAATGGGCACCTCGTAGGCGAGGTCCATCATGGTCGCAAAGCAAAACTTCTCGGATAGCCCGGCATCGGTGAGCGCCGCCTCCAGCGCGGGGTCGCCCATACCGTGGTATCGGCGGATAGCGCCTGGACCGATGCGCCCCACTCGATTTTCGCCGCCAACGCTCATGGCAAGGCGCGCCCGGCGGCGCATACGCTCGTACGCCAAGCCCGATGCGACATCGTACATGGGTGCGAGCGCTGCGTTTGTACCTTTGCCTAGGATGAGCGAGTAGTTTTTAGCGTGTGCGTCAGGCGCTCCGATAATGGCGTTATAGAACAACATATAGGTAAAAAGCACAAGATTCATGTGGTGGGGGACTGTGTTAATCAGTCGTTCTTGGATGTCTCGTGTGGTTGGTCCTCCGTCGGCGGTGTATTTCTGGCTTGGCAATACACCGAGCGCCTGGCAAAAGTCCTCCTGATGCAGCCTTTCGATATTCCCGCTGCTATTGACCATTCTGTCGTACCGTTCAACGACGAGCGCGGCTTCGTCTTCAAATGTGCAATAGGAGACGTTGGCAGTTGGAATGCCAACACGCCGAGCCGTTTTCATACAGACGAATTCGTTTAAGGCCTGATGTTTGAACCCAACGACACCATTTTTGAAGATATGGGTAGTGGGGGATGACCCTAGACATTCGCACCATTGGCCATCATGCCAAGCTAGTGCAAATTTGCCTTGGTTGCCGCCCAGGGACCAGCTTTCGTTGGAGCCCATCCATGTCTCTCTTTCGTCATCGCGAATTGCTTTGAGCTTGTGAGCGATTTGAGAATTGGTAAGCGGGCGGTATGCCGAGACCCTGCCGCGGGCGGCGCCTAATTGATCGGTTCGACAAAACTGAACGGCCCCCGCGCAGTCAAGACCGATATGGCACAAGAGGGCGACGGGGTTGTTGGATGCAACGTCATGCTCGGCGGCAATAGCGCGACGCTGCTCTTGGCTGTCGGGCAAAAGGCCAAATAGGAACGGGCGGACGATGTTATGGCCATACGTGCGATTGGAAAGCGGCATTGTAAGCGATAGTGGTGCTCCGCGATAGGTTGGGGCGTATACAAAGCTGCAGAGTCCATGCTCGTCTTGCCGGAGAGTGCCTGCGATTTCGCCACAAATGAGGGTCGCAAGCTCCATCTCTGCCATTTATTTCACAACCTTACAGTCAAAGGAGAGGTCTGAAGTGTCGGAAAGGCCTTGCTCGGCTGCGATTTGGGCCAGCAAGGCACCATAGGAAGATGGCGTTCCCTGTCGAGCGGGTCGTCTGCCTACGCTTGGCTTTGGCAGGGCATTCGAGTTCGCGATAGGGAGGTCCGCTTTCGTCGTCGGATGTTCGGAGGGCGATGCGATGGAGTCGTTATCGCTTTGCGCAAAGAGACCTATGCCGAGTGCGTTAAAGACGGACAGCAACTTGTCGAGTCGAATGCCGGTGGCGTCTCCTAGCTCGAGCGATGCGAGCAGGCGCTCCGAAACACTGGCCGTTTTGGCGAGGGCGGCACGGGTGAGACCCTGAGCCTCGCGTGCCTGGCGCACGTAGATGCCAGCTTGGCGCGGTGTGGTGATGGGAAGGGTATTCACGGCGATCTCCTAACGTGCAGACTTTTGCATATCAGTATGACATGCAAAAGTCTGCACGAAAAGGCCTCATGCAAAACTTTGCATGAGGCCTTGTACTGGCGTTGAGTTTTGAGCGATTGTGTTTGGCGTTACAGCGCCAAAATCCCCAGATGCTCAAGCAAGATCTTAAGTCCGATGAGGATGAGCACGATGCCGCCCACGATGGTGGCAGGTTTTTCGTAGCGCGCGCCAAAGGTGTGGCCGATCGCTACGCCGGCGACGGAGAAGATAAACGTTGTGACGCCGATAAGCGATACAGCGGGAACGATGTCAACCGAGAGCGCCGCAAATGAGATGCCTACGGCTAGGGCGTCGATTGAGGTGGCGATGGCGAGGATCAGGTACTCGCCCAGGTCAATCTTTTCGGCATCCTTGCCGTCGCCTTCATTCTCGTCCTCGGTAAAGGCCTCCCACAGCATTTTGCCGCCGATGAAGGCGAGCAGGATAAAGGCGATCCAGTGGTCGATGGGGCCGATGATGCCCATAAACTGGCTACCAAGGGCCCACCCGATTACGGGCATGCCGGCCTGAAAACCGCCAAAGAACAGGCCGAGCACCACGGCGACCTTAAGGTTGATCCTTTTCATGCCAAGGCCCTTGCAGATGGATACGGCAAAGGCATCCATCGAAAGGCCAATGGCGAGCAACACGAGCTCTGCGAGTCCCATAGTCTGGCTCCCTCTCTGCGGGCGAGCCCGCGTGTACTTCTGGCGGGGGAGCAACAAAAAAAGACCCGTGGCGTACGCGCTGCGCGCACAACCACGAGTCTCGTTCATTAAGGCAAGCCAGGCCGCATCGGCCAGTATGTTGACTTGCCGCGCCACCGGAGGCGAACCCGGTCACGCGACTACTCCCTCATTCATGTGAATCCCGATGCTACCACATAAGCAGCTCATTTGGGTTGGGGCTCTCAGCTGTGTTCGCTCATTCTGTAAGCATCGGATTTCGCGAGCGCCGCGGGGACAAACCGTGAGAAACTATTTAGCGTTTATGGAGCGTATACGATGGGAGCGATGCCTTGGATAAGAACGAGCTGCAAAAGCGTATGGAACAGGCCATCCGTCTGACGGCACCTGGCCAGCCGATCCGCACCGCCCTCGACATGATCATTGCTGGTCACCTGGGCGCTCTTATTTGCGTCGGCGACACCGAAAACGTGCTCGCTGCTGGTAACGACGGCTTCCCGCTCAACATTTCGTTTACCTCGAACCGCCTGTTCGAGCTTTCCAAGATGGACGGCGCCATCGTCATCGACGGCGACCTCACCCAGATCCTGCGCGCCAACTTCCACCTCAATCCCGATCCCTCGCTTGCCACGAGCGAGACGGGCATGCGTCATCGCACCGCCGCTCGCATGTCGGTGCTCACCGATGCCATTGTGATCTCGGTCTCGGCCCGTCGTGCCGTCGTCAACGTGTACGTTCACGGCAAGAGCTACGAGATCCAGCCCGTCACCACCATCATGAGCTCGGTCAACCAGCTCGTCGCCACGCTCCAGACTACCCGTCAGTCGCTCGACCGCTCCTTGCTGCGCCTGACGGCCCTCGAGCTCGACGACTACGTTACGCTCGCCGACATTACCGGTATTTTCTCGAGCTTCGAGATCATGCAGCAGGCAAAGACCGAGCTTAAGGATTGCATCGTCAAGTTGGGCAACCAGGGCAAGCTCGTGCAGATGCAGCTCGAGCAGCTCGCGGGCTCCAGCATGGATACCGAATACGACCTGATGATCCGCGACTACGCAAGTGATTCTTCCGAGGCTAATGCCGAGAAGATTCGTGCCAACCTAAGCCGTATGACACCTAAGGACCTGTCCGACCCACAGCATGTGGCGGCGGTTCTGGGTTACGACGACCTGGACGAGGACTCCGTCATGACGCCACTGGGCCTGCGCACGCTTTCGCGCGTGTCCGTCGTGCGCGACGGCGTGGCCGAGAAGATCGTCGACGAGTACGGCTCGTTGCAGGAGCTCATGGACGACATCAGCGAGGATCCGGAGCGCCTAGGCGACTTTGGCGTCAACAACCCTGCCATTCTTGCGGACTCCCTGTACCGCATGAAGGGCACCAAACAGGGGAACGCATAATGGCGCCCGTATGCGCCGTGGTCGTTGCCGGCGGCAGTGGCCAGCGCTTTGGAAATCCCGGCGGCAAGCAGCTCGTTAACGTGGCGGGCCGTCCGCTCATGAGCTGGTCTATCCGCGCATTTGACCGTAGCAATAAGGTCGGCCACATCGTGGTGGTGTGTCCTTCCGAGCGCCGTGCCGAGATGCGCCGCCTGGCCATCGACCCGTTTGACTATGACACGCCCATCAGCTTTGCCGATGCCGGCGAGACCCGCCAGGATTCCACCCGTGCCGGCGTGCATGCGGCTCCGGCGGGTTTCGAATATGTCGCCATCCACGACGGCGCCCGTCCGCTCATTACGACCGAGGCCATCGATCATGCGATCGACGTGCTTGTGGGCGACCGTGCCCTCGACGGCGTCGTGTGCGGCCAGCCTGCCATCGACACGCTCAAGATCGTCGATGGCGACAACATCGTCGAGACGCCGCCGCGCGAGCTCTATTGGGCCGCGCAGACGCCGCAGATCTTTAGCGTCGACGCCATGAAGCGCGCTCACGCCGCTGCTATCGCCGAGGGCTTTATCGGCACCGACGATTCATCGCTGGTCGAGCGCATGGGCGGGCGCGTCCGCTGTGTCCAGAGCCCGCGCGATAACCTTAAGGTGACGGTGCCCGAGGACCTGCGTCCCGTAACCGCGATTCTGCTCGGCCGCATGGCCGAGGGAGAGGACCTTCCCCATGTTCAGTAACCTGCGCATTGGCCACGGCTACGACGTCCACCGTTTGGTGGAGGGGCGTCGATGTATCATCGGCGGGGTTGACATTCCCTACGAGCGCGGCCTGCTGGGCCACTCGGATGCCGATGTGCTCGCGCACGCCTTGGCCGACGCCATTCTGGGCGCCTGCCGCGGGGGAGATATCGGCAAGCTATTCCCCGACACCGATCCCGCCTACGAGGGTGCCGATTCGATGGTGCTGCTCGCTCGCGTGATGGACTATGCGCGCGAGCTTGGCTTTGAGTTTGTCGATGCCGATTGCACCATTGCCTGCCAGCAACCCAAGATCACTCCGCACCGCGATGCCATGCGCGCCAACCTTGCCCATGCCCTGGGTGTCGACGTCGAAAACGTGGGCGTCGCCGCCACCACGACCGAAAAGCTCGGTTGGGAAGGCCAAGGCGAGGGAATTGGCGCCTGGGCCGTCTGCCTGCTACAGAAAACCGTTAAGGAGTAACGAATGCGTATCTACAACAGCGCTACCCATAAAAAGGAAGAGTTCCAGCCCATCGAGTCCGGCAAGGTTCGCATGTACGTGTGCGGCCCCACGGTCTACGACAACATCCACATCGGCAATGCCCGCACGTTCATCAGCTTTGACGTGATTCGTCGCTGGCTCATCGCGAGCGGCTACGAGGTCACGTTCGCCCAGAACCTCACCGATGTCGATGACAAGATCATCAAGCGCGCCAACGAGCAGGGCCGCACGGCCGCCGAGGTCGCGACGGAGTTCTCCGACAAGTTCATCGGCGTCATGCGTGCCGCCAACGTGCTCGACCCCGATGTGCGCCCCCGCGCCACCAAGGAGATCGGCCCCATGATCGCTATGATCAAGACGCTTATCGAGCAGGGCCATGCCTACGCCGCCGATAACGGCGACGTGTACTTTGCCGTGCGCAGCGATCCCAACTATGGTCAGGTCTCGGGCCGCAACATCGACGATCTGATGGTTGGCGCGCGCATCGAGGAGAACGAGGACAAGAACGACCCGCTCGACTTTGCCCTGTGGAAGGCCGCCAAGCCCGGCGAGCCCAGCTGGCCGAGCCCCTGGGGCGAGGGCCGTCCCGGTTGGCACACCGAGTGTGCCGCCATGGTGCACCGCTACCTGGGCACCCCGATCGACATCCACGGCGGCGGCTCCGACCTTGCCTTCCCGCATCACGAGAACGAGTGCGCCCAGGCCACCTGCGCCTGGCACCAGGGTTTCTCCAACACCTGGATGCACACGGGCATGCTGCTGGTCGACGGCGAGAAGATGTCCAAGTCGCTCGGAAACTTCTTTACGCTGGCCGAGGTGCTCGAACAGCACTCTGCCGCGGCCCTGCGCCTGCTGATGCTGCAGACGAGCTATCGCTCGCCGCTTGACTTCTCTTGGGAGCGCCTAGATGGTGCCGAGAACTCGCTCACACGCATTGCCGGTACGGTCGAGAACCTGCGCTGGGCCGCGAACCATGCGACGGCCAACGCCGATGAGGCTGCCGCCGAGGCGTTTGCCGCCAAGGCCGCCGAGACCCGCACCGCCTTTAAGGAGTGCATGGACGACGACTTTAACACCGCAGGTGCCATGGGTGCCGTCTTTGGCTTTGTGACCGAGTGCAACCAGTATCTGGAGCAGGCGGGCGACGCTGCCGACAAGGCCGCCGCGCTTGCTGCCGCCGATACGCTGGTCGAGCTGCTCGATACGTTTGGCGTTGAGCTCCCCGAGCCCAAGGTCGAGTTGCCGCTGGGCCTGCTGGGCGTTGCCGCCGGCCTGGTCGCCTACACGGGTGACGACGTGGACGAGGCCGCTGCCAAGATTCTCGAGGCCCGCGCCGAGGCCCGCGCCGCCAAGAACTGGGATCTGGCCGACGCCATCCGCGACCAGCTCAAGGACCTGGGCCTGACGATTGAAGATACTGCCGCCGGCACTCGTATTAAGACTCTCTAATCCCCGCGGGTTTCCCAAGCACCCGACCGCCCGAGCCACGGCACCTTGTCTTTCAATCGTCGGGCAGACCTCAAGGTCTATGCCCTCCTCTTTCAAGGCAATCTGCCGCACCTCGGGCGGTCGGTCTATTTGTTTCGTTTGATAGTTGTATTTAGGAGGTCGCTTTATGGCCGACAATCGCAAGCGTGCGCCTCGTGGTGGCAAACAGGCTGCTTCTGGCTCGCGTCCGATTCGCCGCAATGATCGCGCTGCCGCTCCCAAGGGCCAGCGCGAGCGCTCACAGGCTGCTCGCCCGCAGCGCGATCGCAACCGCGACGCTGTCCAGGCTCCCAAGGGCGAGTTTATCGAAGGTCGTCGTGCTGCCGCCGAGGCGCTGCGCACTGGTTTTCCCATCAAGTGCGCGCTCATCGCCGAGGGCGGGGAGCGCGATGCTGCCTTGTCGCGCCTGGTCGATGACCTCAACGCTGCTGGGGTCCGCATTAAGTACGTGCAGCGCGCGCAGCTCGACGCACTGTCGAGCCATGGCGCTCACCAGGGCATCGCACTCGAGGTTGGCAACTTCCCCTATGCCGATGTCGCCGATATCCTCGATCGCGCGGGCGACGGTCCGGCGCTCGTCATCGTGCTCGACCATGTGACCGACGACGGCAACTTTGGCGCCATTGTGCGTTCCGCCGAGGTTGTGGGCGCGGCCGGCGTCGTCATTGCCAATAAGCGTGCCGCCGGCGTGACCGTGGGCAGCTATAAAACCTCAGCCGGTGCCGTCATGCACCTGCCTATCGCGCAGGTGCCCAACATCGCCCGTGCGCTCGACGACCTCAAGGCCGCTGGCTTTTGGGTGGGCGGTGCCTCCGAGCACGCCGAGGGCAGCTGCTGGGATGCTCCCTTCGAGGGCCGCGTTGCGCTCGTCATGGGCTCCGAGGGCGACGGCATCTCGCGCCTGGTACTCGAGAAATGCGACTTTTTGACCAAGCTTCCCCAGCGCGGCATGACCGAGAGCCTCAACGTTGCCCAGGCGACTACGGCGCTGTGCTTTGAGTGGCTGCGCCGCAACGCCGGCGAGCTTATGGGGGAGGAGTAGCGCATGTCCAAGAAGAACCGCGCCAAATCCAAGGCCAAGCGCTTTGGCGAAGGCTCGGCCAAGCCGATTGTTTCGGCCGCGACCTATGGCGTGGGCGGCAATGCGTTTGCACAGGCTATCGCCGATCCAGTCTCGACGGTGCACTCCAACAAGCCCGAGCTGCTTGTGGTTGACGGTTACAACGTGATCCACTGCACGCCGCGCTACGAAAAGCTCGTATACGACCATTCCGACGATCCGTATTCCAGCGACGTTCACGATATGGCGCGCACCGCCCTCATCAACGACGTCGCCGCCTTTGCCCAGGGCCGCTACGAGGCCGTGATCGTGTTCGACGGCGCGGGCAATATCTCCAGCGAGCGTCCCAACCTGCCGGTCCGTGGCGTGCGCATCGAGTTTTCGCCGACGGGCGTTTCTGCCGATACCGTGGTGCAGAAGCTCTGTATCGAGGCACGTGAGGAGGGCCGCGCGTGCTCCGTGGTATCGAGTGACGGCACAATTCAAGCCGTCGTCATGGGCAAGGGTGTCACGCGTATCTCGAGCCGCATGCTGGTGGACGAGATCAAGCAGATTGACAACGACGTGCACGAGGCAGAGGAAGCTCCGCAGATCAAGATGACTCTGGGCAGTCGTCTGAGCCCCGATGCCCTGGCCAAGCTCAAGGCGTTGCGCGGGAGGTAAGGGAGCTGACGGCGCGACGCTGTCTCGCTAACTCCATTCAGCGATGTCGATTATTCTGCGGAGGCGCCATGTAAGCGCCTCTTTTAGATATGGCAGCCTTGCCGTGAGCGCGTCGTTTCTGGACAGGGTCTCGATTGCCTCGTCAACGAAGCCTTCGAGTTTGTCGCCGTCAAACCAGCTCATATCCTCAACAAGCAGCATTTGTTTCGCGGGGCTTGAATGAAATTGTGCACTGGTAAAACTGTGCTCTCCCGCCCTAAGCTCCTCTAGTGATATGTTGCACCAGAGTGATGAGCCCGAATCGAAGATGGGGGCTGGTCTACAGACCAGTGAGTTGACGTTTCGCACGAGGCCAAAGTTGCGCCAATGGCGATCATAGTTGGCAATGATGTCATCGCATACAATCATGCGGTCAAGGGCGTCTTTTATATCTGTCGCTCCAAGCTCCTCGCAGTTTGCTACATACCGTTCGTAATCGGTTAGTCGTTCGTCTGCATTTGCATGCTGGTTTACATAGAACGCAGGGACATATTCTTCTTCGTCAGTTAAGAAGACATTGCATGTGCTCAAGGCAGAAGTACCCGCGCCTTCGAGCGAATAGGGTACATAATCGCAAGCGTTTAGGATGCGACGGTGAAGTGCAGTCGCCACCATCTCGTTATAGGGTTCCTGGTTTAGATGCGCACCTGCCTTGCGGAGGATTCGACGGTCACCCTCGCATGTCCAGTACTTTTGAAGATTGCCGTCCGAGGTGTTGTCGGGCTTTGCGGCAGCCGCCTTGCCCTCTGGGGCGAAGGACGCGATGGACAGAGAGACATCGTCAAAAGCATTATTGAAGAAATTGATATCTTCCCACGCGAGACCGGAGTCTTGTGGCCTTATCCAATACTGGTCGGATAAGGAGAGGCCAAGATTTCGCTGTACGAGTTCATCGGGAACATCGACTGCGGCTTCTGCAAGCAGGGAGGCTAGCCCAATGCGTGCGAGCGGGATACCGCGGCCGCGCCACCAGATGCGGAAGGAGTCGAGCGATATGGGGCTATTAGGGCCAAATACTCCAATAGGGGCGTGGGCGTAATCGATGTCGGCACCGATGTGGGTAAAGTCTTTTCGCGATGTGCTGTAGACCAGCTGAGCGACCTCGTGCGTGCGATTCATGAGGGTGAACGCGATCTCGCTCTTACCATGGCCGCGGCGGGGACGTCCCCCCGTTTTGGTCACGGAGCGGAGTCGCGTGTCGATGCTGTCTTTGTCGATAAGCCACACGCCAGAAGCCTTCCGGGCCTCAAGTGCTCCGTTTTTTATGAGCTCTTGCACCCTGCGCGGAGTGATGCCGAGCAGCTCGGCGGCTTCCTTGGTAGTAAGCATCGCGAAACCCTTCGCCAGAACGAATAGTTTTATATAGCCGATTGTAATTAAAACTATTCGTTCTGGCGAATGGTTTTAAGATTGAGGCGCACTGACTGAAATGAATGGGCCTGGTACGCGTTGTTGCTGGATTTTGCATATTTGTATAACGCCGTGCGGCCTGTTGCGCCTCGTCCGCAATTCATTTATTCTTAATTAGCTTCGCGCGAAAGCGCCAAGTGTGCCAGTGTGGCGCAACGGTAGCGCAACTGATTTGTAATCAGTGGGTTGCAGGTTCGATTCCTGTCACTGGCTCCATGAGTTTTCGCAGGTCAGAGGCGGTATAGCCTCTGATTCTGCCTTCTCATGCAACAAACATGCAACAATTAAATCGGAATTGCATTTATGTGTGTTTTGTGACCGATGCTCATTGTCAATAAACGTGTGCAATGAAGCGGGAAAAGCCAAGCTTACAGTCGCTGTCTTCATTAGAGTTTTGGGCTTTGTGTCTCCAACTGGGATAGGGTGGAGAGTGAGCAAGGCGCCGAGAGCTCCGATGCTGCTTCTCGAAAGGTCGCACGCCGTGCACGGCTCCCTTTCCTGTAGCCCATGGGTATTACTATAGTCTAGATTTAATTCGGCGCGAGAAGTCAGGAGCGACAAGGATTTCCCGTCGTTTGTGAGCAAGGTGATTGAAAGGATCCATGATGATTAATAGCGTAGAGGACCCAACGGTTGCCAATATTCTGTCGACCGATATGCTAAAAATCTATGACATTCCTCGTTACCAGCGCGAATACACTTGGAATCAGCGCGACTGGGCGAATCTCTATGACGATATCACCCAAAACGACGCCGGCTACTTCCTGGGCTCGTTTATTGTCGTGAACGGGACTGTGAATTCCAAGATGGATACCATTCACTATGAAGTTATCGATGGCCAGCAACGTCTGACGACGCTCAGCCTTTTCCTTGCCGCTCTCTATGCTCGCATCATGGAACATAAGGATTCTATCGATGACGACATGATGTTGGACGATATCCGACCCCTGCGCAATCGTCTGATCTTGAAATCTGACAAGTCAATGACACGCGTTATTCCTCAGGTCCAGAATCATAACCTTGAGGATTACCGTTGGATCTTGAAGGAACATATCGGCCTAGATGCGATTATGCAAAAGCCGAAGTTCCTTGGTCTGAGAAAGATGTCTAAGGCATTCAACTATTTTTACGATCGACTGGGTGAGGATGTTGGGGGCAGGGACGGAATCGAGTGCGTTCGCTACCTGCTTGATATCTGCAGGTTGGTGTGTTCGGCGGTCGTGGTCCAGATTACCGTTGATAGTCATGCTGACGCCTACACCTTGTTCGCGTCCCTTAACAACCGCGGTGTTCCCTTGAGCGCCGTCGATCTTATCAAGAATATGCTTCTCGGCAAGGTTGCCGGGGTGGATGACGGGCAGCTCGACTATTACTTCGAGCGCTGGCAGGAAGTGCTCCACAATCTCGGCGATGACTACAAGACGCAAGAGCGCTTCTTCCGCCAGAACTACGACGCCTTCCGCCGGGAGGTGAACAAGCCATTTATCGGCGAATCTGGTTCCCAGCTCCCCCTCGGTTCCGTTGCCACGCGGTCCAACCTTCTGAAAATCTACGAGAAGCGGATGGAAGCTGATGGCGGCGCCCTTAAGGTGCTGGACGAGCTGACCGAGAATTCTGCGCTCTACTCGAAGATCATTGGGCTCGATCAAGAGAGCCTGGATTCCGAACTTTCGCATCAGCTTTTGGAGCTTTCGAGAGCGCAGGGCGTCGCATCTTACCTGATGCTGCTGTTCCTTTTCAAGAAGAAGGACCAGTTGGAGTTAAAAGACGAAACCCTCGCGCTTCTTGTCAGGCTCCTCGTCTGCTTCTTTGTCCGACGCAACCTCACCGATACACCTCCCACACGTGATCTTGAGAGACTCTTCATCAGTATTTGTGAGAGCCTCGAAAGTGAGGGACTCAAGGGCATTGCAGCCGCGGAGTACATCAAGAAGCGCCTCGTCGATGTGTCTGCCAGTGACACTTCCTTCAAAGAACGTCTTGAGGGGCCGATTTACGACGTCAATCCCGATATGACGCGCTACATCCTTACTGTTATCGCATCTCCAAGCGTTACGAAAGAGATGAAGCCACTTTGGGAACGATACGCCTCCGGAAACTACGTCTGGACAATCGAGCACATCTTCCCTCAGGGCAAGAACATTCCAGATGAATGGGTGAAGATGGTTGCGGACGGCGACATGTCTAAGGCGATTGAGGTGCAGGAGAAACAGGTCCACACGCTTGGAAATCTAACCATCACCGGGTATAACTCAAAGCTGAGCAATATGCCCTTTGTGACCAAGCGAGACCGCAGGGATGTTTACGGAGCGAATGTCGGATATCGCAACGGGTTGAATCTGAACGACGAGTTGGTAAACACGGACACCTGGACCAGCGAGCAGATTCAGGAGCGCACAGACAAGCTCGCTGGACTCACTTTGAAAGCTTTTGACTTTGACGAGATTAAGTTCTAGTGACCGCCAGCCAATATCTTGGGGGCATTCAGCCCAAACGATTCAATCTTGATCTGTAACATCTAGACCGGTATTTCTCTTCAAGCTGTTACAGATCGAGACATTGCCAAGGGACGGCCGATAACATCTCGATCTGTAACACGAAGAGGCTGAAAGCCGTTCTTACTGTTACAGAATGAGACGTAAGCCGGGGTCGCTGCGTGGTATCTCAATCTGTAACAGATAGGGGAGGAACTGTTCTCAAAATGTTACAGATCGAGACAAAGGCTGGACCGGTCCCGGTCATCCTGGTCGAGCGTGGATTATCGGACGAATGAACGTGGATAACCTGCCACTTTGGCCTTGGGGACACGCCAAAAGTGGGAGATTATCCACGCTCGATTTCAAACGGAAGAAATCCACGCTCGATTTTGCCTGGGAAGAGCAATTTTCTGTCTGGGAAGCCCGATCTCGACCTATATATAGGTGCAAATGAGTCGTTATCGAAGGGATGTTCTGCAGACTCACTCCACTACGCCAAAGTGTTCCCTTGGGAAATGGCACCAGCGCAGCCAAATCCACCGTCCTTCATATCAAAACCCAACAAAATCACAGGTAAAAGGTACATAGATACGCCCGGCACCGTGTATCTAGAGGTTTTCGTTGACAGCCCCCAAGGTTGCATCGTATTATCTTTTTCGTTCGCGGGGGCGGCGGTCCAAAAGACCAAAGAACCTGCGGATACTTGAACGATTGGGAGTTTGCCCGAGTGGTTAATGGGGACGGGCTGTAAACCCGTTGGCTCTGCCTACATAGGTTCGAATCCTATAGCTCCCACCCGTCAAGTGCCTGTATAGCTCAGTCGGTAGAGCACTTCGTTGGTAACGAAGAGGTCACCAGTTCAAGTCTGGTTGCAGGCTCCATCCGGCGGTGTAGCTCAGTTGGTTAGAGCACACGGTTCATACCCGTGGCGTCACTGGTTCGAATCCAGTCACCGCTACCATAGGTAACACGGTGGCTTCTCAATAGTATGTTGAGAGGCCACTATGGTATAAAGGCAAAGTCCCGTCCGGGGACGACCTGTTTAGAGGAGGGCTTTATGGCCAAAGAGAAGTTTGAGCGCACTAAGCCGCATGTTAACATCGGCACCATTGGTCACGTCGACCACGGCAAGACCACGCTGACCGCTGCCATCACCAAGGTTCTCTCCGAGACCGAGGGCTGCAAGGCTGACTTCACTGCGTTCGAGAACATCGACAAGGCTCCCGAGGAGCGCGAGCGCGGCATTACGATCTCCGTCTCCCACGTCGAGTACGAGACTGCTGCCCGTCACTACGCTCACGTTGACTGCCCGGGCCACGCTGACTACGTCAAGAACATGATCTCCGGCGCTGCTCAGATGGACGGCGCTATCCTGGTCATCGCTGCTACCGACGGCCCCATGGCTCAGACTCGTGAGCACATCCTGCTCGCCCGTCAGGTCGGCGTTCCCTACATCGTCGTCTTCCTGAACAAGTGCGACATGGTCGACGATGACGAGCTCATCGACCTCGTCGAGATGGAGACCCGTGAGCTCCTCTCCGAGTACGATTTCCCCGGCGACGACATCCCCGTCATCCGTGGTTCCGCTCTGGGCGCTCTCGAGGGCGACGCCAAGTGGATGGACGCTATCCGCGAGCTCATGAACGCCGTCGACGAGTACATCCCGACGCCTGCTCGTAACAACGACCTCCCGTTCCTGATGGCCGTTGAGGACGTTATGACCATCTCCGGCCGTGGTACCGTTGCTACCGGTCGTGTCGAGCGCGGTGAGCTCAAGCTCAACGAGCCCGTCGAGATCGTCGGCATCAAGGATACCCAGAACACCGTCGTTACCGGTATCGAGATGTTCCGTAAGTCCATGGACTTCTGCGAGGCTGGCGACAACGTCGGTCTGCTGCTCCGCGGCATCAAGCGCGAGGACATCGAGCGCGGCCAGGTTCTCTGCAAGCCCGGTTCGGTTACCCCGCACACCAAGTTCACCGGTGAGATCTACGTTCTGACCAAGGAGGAGGGCGGCCGTCACACCCCGTTCTTCGATGGTTATCGTCCTCAGTTCTACTTCCGTACCACCGACGTTACCGGTACGGTCAAGCTCCCCGAGGGCACCGAGATGGCTATGCCTGGTGACCACATCACCATCGAGGGAGACCTCATCCACCCGATCGCCATGGAGGAGGGCCTGCGCTTCGCTATCCGCGAGGGTGGCCACACCGTCGGTTCGGGCATCGTCTCCACGATCATTGAGTAAATTAGCTCTTTGATATAGCTGACTTAGAGAACCCGGCACTTATATGGGTGCCGGGTTCTTTTCTGCAATGGATATTGAGCCGTTGCTGGTGTCGAGAGGATCGATAATGGTCCTGGATGCACCGTCGATTAGATCTCGATGGCTTCATTGATGTGTTCCAAATATGAATGGATCCACCGAGAACCAATTGACTCGAGGTTTTCATTGACAGCACTTACGTGGAGCTGATAAAGTAACAAATCGTGCCCGTACGGGGCGGAAATGAAAGGTTCAGGATACATGCGTACTCTAGTTACTCTTGCGTGCACTGAGTGCAAGCGCCGCAACTATACGACCACCAAGAACAAGTCGACCATGCCTGATCGTATGGAGATCAAGAAGTATTGCCCCTGGTGCCGTCACCACACGCTGCACAAAGAGACTCGCTAGTCTCTAGTCATATACGCCAGTAGTTCAATTGGTAGAGCATCGGTCTCCAAAACCGAGTGTTGAGGGTTCGAGTCCTTCCTGGCGTGCCAGTCATTATTCCGTAAGCTCCCACTTGGGGGCTTACGGTTTACTCATGTATAAGCGCATTGCGCGGAGGTAACCCAAATGGCCAACAAGAAGAACAAGAAGAAGGCACAGCAGCCGGCACCTGCCAACAACGCTGCCGCCAACTCCAAGGTTGAGGCCAAGAAGGCCGTTGCCAAGAAGAGCGAGAAGGCTGCGAAGTCTAAGAAGAACGAGAAGCCTGGTTTCTTCGCCCGCACCAAGAAGTATTTCGCTTCGGTGAAGTCCGAGATGAAGCGTGTCACGTGGCCCGATAAGAAGGAGCTCGTGAACTACTCGGTCGTCGTTTGCGCTTCTCTGATCGTCGTCGGCGTCGTCATCGCTCTGCTCGATGCTGGCTTTGGCGAGGCTCTTGCTCTGTTCTCTGGATTGAGGGGCTAAACCATGTCTAAGCGTTGGTACGTCGTTCACACTTACTCTGGATACGAGAACCGCGTTAAGTCCGATCTCGAGCATCGCATCGAGACTATGGGCATGCAGGACCGTATCTTTGATATCGAGATTCCTATGGAGCGCGTCACCGAGATTAAAGAGGGTGGCAAGCGTGAGACCAAGGATTCTAAGATCTTCCCGGGTTATGTCCTGGTTCGCATGGAAATGGATGACGACGCTTGGACGTGCGTTCGTAACACGCCTGGCGTCACCGGTTTCCTGGGCGGCAACGGCAAGCCCGCTCCGCTTTCCCGTGACGAGTACAATAAGATGACTCGTCGTCCCGGTAAGGGCGATTCGCCCAAGCGCACCTCGGTTGATATTCAGGTCGGCACGTCCGTCCGCGTCACCGATGGCCCGCTTACCGACTTTGATGGCAAGGTCTCCGAGGTTAACACCGAGGCTGGCAAGCTCAAGGTCACGCTGATGATCTTTGGCCGCGAGACGCCGGTCGAGCTCGACTTTAACCAGGTCGCTGTCATCGCTTAAGTTTTTGTCCGTTCGCGCGAGCGTGCTTCTTCTGTGACTGCTCATCTCAGGAGTGCTTCTAACACGTGCGTGCTTACGATATAGCAAGTACTTCACACTCGTGATTCGAAAGGAATGACCATGGCTGAGAAGAAGGTTGCCAACGTCATTAAGCTCCAGATTCCTGCTGGTGCAGCTAACCCCGCTCCTCCCGTCGGCCCCGCCCTGGGCGCCGCTGGCGTGAACATCATGCAGTTCTGCCAGGCCTTTAACGCCGAGACGCAGGACAAGAAGGGTGACATCATCCCCGTTGAGATCTCTGTCTACGAGGACAAGTCCTTCTCCTTCATCACCAAGACCCCGCCGGCGGCTCACCTCATCAAGAAGGAGCTGAACCTCAAGTCTGGTTCCGCTAAGCCCCAGGCCGACAAGGTTGGTCAGCTCTCCCAGGAGCAGCTCACCAAGATCGCCGAGATCAAGATGCCGGACCTCAATGCCAACGACATTGACGCCGCCAAGAAGATCATCGCCGGTACCGCCCGCTCCATGGGCGTCACCATCGCTGAGTAGCGATTTCTTTAGGTAATGACGGGTGCTCCGACCGGGGCGCCCGTTATATGTGTGCAATAGGGCACACGATACGATGTGGGAGGGCTCACGCCCGTTTAACCACAGGAGGTAATGCACATGGCTAAGCATGGTAAGAGCTATAACGCCGCTGCCGAGAAGATCGACCGCGCCACGCTCTACACCCCCCTTCAGGCTGCCAAGCTCATCAAGGAGCTCGACACCGCCAAGTTCGACGAGACCGTCGAGGCCCACTTCCGTCTGGGCATCGATACTCGTAAGGCTGACCAGAACATCCGTGGTTCCATCTCCCTGCCCCACGGCACCGGCAAGACCGTTCGTGTTGCCGTCTTCGCCGAGGGCGAGAAGGCCCGCGAGGCTGAGGCTGCCGGCGCCGACATCATCGGTTCCGACGAGCTTGTCGCCCAGATTCAGAAGGGCGAGATCAACTTCGACGCCGCTATCGCTACGCCGAACATGATGGCCAAGGTTGGCCGCATCGGTAAGATCCTTGGTCCCCGTGGCCTCATGCCGAACCCCAAGCTCGGCACCGTGACCATGGACGTCGCCAAGATGGTCTTCGAGCTCAAGGCTGGCCGCGTTGAGTACCGCGCCGACCGCTACGGCATCTGCCACGTGCCCCTGGGCAAGAAGTCCTTCTCTGAGCAGCAGCTCGTCGAGAACTACGCTGCCCTGTACACCGAGATCCTGCGCGTCAAGCCCTCTTCTGCTAAGGGCAAGTACGTCAAGTCCATCTCCGTGTCTTCCACCATGGGCCCTGGCGTCAAGGTCGATCCCGCTATCCAGCGCGACTTCCTGGCTGAGTAACTAACAGTTACTGCCTGAGCAAAGCAAGCATTGCTAAAGAGACCCGGTTCTGCCTCGTGCAGGACCGGGTCTCTTGCTTTAAAGGCTTTAGCCTGTGCGGGGCGCGCAGCGCGCCGCATCAGAAACCACCCGCT
>CALEXE010000052.1:0-12876 GCA_937925265.1 uncultured Collinsella sp.
CGAATGCTCGCCATCGAAATTTATCGATGGCCTATTTCAGACTGTAATGGGCGGACACCAGCCACGGTGCCCGCCCCCCTGTATTTGATACGCTCGGTATGTTTATCCCTCACAAACAATCAAAGAAATCTCGACCACAATCGGTCGACCGTAAAGCAGATGGCAAAAACGCTTGCTACGTTTATGAGGCAGTCAATTAAAATCGAAACGCATTGACCGTCCCCCAACGGGGTCACGCCGCAAATCCACATGAGCATCGAGGCTGGAAGCGGAAGCATGGAATTGGCCCCGATCTGTATGTAGATCGCTACAACGTTGACAAGCAACAGCATGCCAATCGGACCGAAGCCGGACCCAAAATAGGAAACAACGATTACGCAAGAAACCACGTATGCAAGGCAGGCGGCGGCAGCAAGAACAAGTCGATAGCAAAATACATGCAGGTTGAAATACTGCTGAGCATCCAAAACGATCGCGCAGTTAAGACAGTACAAAACGACACTCGTCAGGATAAACGCGCCCAAAAGGGCAAAAGAAGACAGCATCGCTCGCGCAACGATAGCGCACACACGCTTCCCTCCCCGGGCCTCCGACAGCCCCCACGGTTCCTCGACAAAGCCCGAACTGACAAAGCGCGGCACAATACAAGCAGCAATGAACGGAAAGAACAATGCATGAGCCAACGGGGCTACGTTGAACAGCAGACCGCGAAAAACCTCTGCATTACCAAATAGAAGGGCATCCTCCGCCGATAGCCGAAGCGTCGGGTCTGGGAAAAAGCCCAAGAAACTGTTCTCACGGAGGCCACAGAGCCACATCGGGAAAGAATTAAGCTGCAATACCACCATGCACGCATAAATTACCAGGATTAAGGCGTACGCCCATTTGCTCACATGCTTCCATTCTGAATGGAGGAATCTTTTAATCTGACGAGCCATTGAACACACCCCCGGCACGAAAGCTCACGAGAGCGTAAATCAATACCGATAGACAGCTGGCTGCCACGCCATATCCCAGAAGCGTCAGCTGGCCCATATCGCTATACCCAAGGGCACATCCGACTCCAAGATACGGCCCCGGAAGAAGGAAAATCCATCGCAAGGATGGTATGGGTGTCTGAAGGAAGGCTCCGTAGAGCGTCAAGCTCATGACAAATCCGACTATCACCACGGCCCCACTCAATACAGCGCTGCCCGTTATCCGATAGATGGTCACCGTCTCCAGCGCAACCGATATCACCAATACGGCGTTGACTATCATTGCAGGCAAAAATACAGTTAGTATGTTGTGCGAGTAGTTATGCCCTCCACGTATTATGGCTATTGCAAAAAGAAGAAGGCAAAGCGCGCTATACGCTGCGCCAATTATTAAAGCAGACGAAAATGCATGGGCTAGAGCCCCATAAAAGCGGTTGAGACCTCTTGCCGAAGAAATTCGGTGCCCCTCTTTATAGCCATGCTCCTGTAAAAGCACCAAACAAACGATGAGTGGAACGAACAGAGAGGTACCGGCAAAAGCGCTGCGCGCAAGGGACTCATCAGGCGCAGAAGGATCGATTGCATTCCAGAGGAAACCAATATCCTCCCCACAAACGCCATAGCCAAAGGCGAGCAACGTTGTTCCGTTTTTTAGAAAGATGCCGAAGAGAAGGCCGAACGTCAGCATAAGCGCAAGACCAAACTGCGCCGGAAATATCCTGTGCAAACGCATCATATCCGCCTTTATGGGATGGATCGCCCGCTTCATAGCGAGACCGCCTTCATCAAGCGCCTGTAATACTCTTTTAGGGACGACGCCTCATCCCTTATGACGTCCATCGATTCCTTTTTTAGCAGTTCGCCGTCATGAATAAACAGGCAGCTTGTTGCAACCGATGCCAACTCATCCAAATCATGACTAGAGATGAGCATGGTCTTACCCTGCTCTCGATTCAATCGACCGATAAGGGCCCATATACTCTCGATGCCCAGCGGATCCAATCCATTTGCCGGCTCATCGAAAATTAGTACGTCTGTGTCGCCCAATAAAGCCGTAGCTATATCCAGTCGCCGTTTCATTCCCAGAGAAAAACTGCCTACGCTCTTTTTCTCATCGATGTCCAGCCCGACTAGGCTCAAAACGCGAGGAATCTCACGTTTCTCATCAAGCCCCCATTCCGCACATCGGATTTGAAGATTCTCAACCGCGCTGAGAGATTGGTATGCTCCGCTGGAATCTGGCACATAGCCGACACGCGTCCGCATCAGACCAAGCTCTTTTTTTGATTTGCCTCCAAAGAGCTCCACGCTCCCCGACGATGGCTCACAGAGGCCCAGCACTATTTTAATAAGCGTGCTTTTACCCGCCCCGTTTGCACCGACAAGGGCACAGAGCTCAGACTGATGCACCTCGAAGGAAACGTCATGCAAAACGTGCCGTTTCCCGTAGCGTTTTGAAACTTTTGATAGCTTTATCGCCGATGCGTTCATTGGCCTCCCGTTCCGCTTGATAGCAAAACCGCTCATATCGTTCCTTCTTTCCTTTATCGTTTTCCATAGTTGTTATTGTTTTTCGATAACTCATATTTGTCAAGATAATCTAAAAGAAGGAACCCGTGTTAGACACGGGTCCCTTCACGCTGATATTTCGTTTTAGTTGTTCGCCTTAAGCTACTCGTCACTCAAATCGACAGCAAAGACTGATGTCGGAAGCGACGCCTCGTTGCCTCCGCCATCCTGCATCTGTCTCACGACATTTTTCGCGCGCTCGACAATAAGCTCCTCAAGCTCTTTCTCGCTCACGCGCTGAATAATATCTCCCGGTTGACAATCAAGCTCATCACAGATATCGAGAAGCGTCTTTAGGCGAATAGCTTTTATCTTTCCGTTTCTAAGCTTTGAAATATTAGCCGGAGTATGCCCCGTCGCCCGAATCAGATCAGCGCTGGTCTTTCCGGTCTTAAGCAGCTGCGTCTCAAGCTCAATGATGAGATAGCTCATGTTTCCTCCTACACAAGCTCGTCAGACTGCTCTTGGAGCAGCGAGGCATAACTCCAGATCGCCGAGATAAACAAACAGACAACTGCGCCGATAAACGACCCCGCATCAAAGGTAGCGCCTTGGCAAATCTCAATAACGAAGGAATGAGGCACGATGTAAAGCTCCAGTCCGCCAATGGTGAGATTGACCGATCCATAGGCACCAACAAGCGAAACCGCGGCGTTAACAGCAAAGGCAAGCGCGAGAACACGGATAAGCCACACATGCGTCTTGGTAAAGGGCGAGACGCCCCGAGAGATATTACGGCTGATCCCGCACAAAACGACAAGCGAAATACCCACGACGAGTGCCAGGCACAGTCCGCTTGGGATAACGATGCACCCGCCATTGAGAAGCGTCACGACACCGAAAGAATCAACAGAAGCACCGTTTGCAACCGCACACCAGATCACGTAAACAACCAACGCGGCAAAAGCGACGAGCATCCCTGCAAAAACGGCTGTCATGCAAAAACCAAGCTTCCTGATATTTTCGCCCGCCTTGGCCAAACGCTGAACGCTGTTGGACATACACTCACCCTCATCGACTCTATCGTTATTCGAACAGTTTATCGAACAACGATATGGATTGCATGCGGAAAGCCCCGCCAGTGCGCATAGGCCATTCACTAATCAGAAGGGGTGAGAGTGGATTTTTGGACACGTATCGAACGAGAGTGGATAATCTCCCACTTTGAGGCCGCCACCGGGCCTAAAACGGGAGATTATCCACTCTCATAGTCATCAAAGCTTGCAGGCTTCTATTCAGCCGCCTCGCGCAGGGCCGACATCGTAGCCGCATATTGCTGCTGCAGCGCATGCATTCCCTCGCGGGCACCATCAACGGCATCGGCACCACGCAGCGCTTCGGTCACCACGACCGCCGGCTCGTACAGATTATCGAATCCCAGGTTCTGGCTCACGCCTTTGAGCGTATGCGCCGCCATAAACGCACTCTCGGCGTCTCCTGCCGCCATGGCGGCCTCCAGCTTGTCCATGCTCTCGTCATCCAAAAACTTGAGGGCAAAGCGGGCAAGCATTTCCTCGCCCATCAGCCGAGCGCACGCGTCATCATAATTAGCGCCGATCTTCTCATACGCCTCACGCATGGAAATCATGAATCAAAAACTCCTTTGGTCAAACTAAATCGTGGGAAACGCGACGACGTCGGCAGGGCGCGCCAATGTTTCGGCAATACGATCTTGTACCTCGAGCAGGCAGTCGAGCAGCAGCGGGTTAAAGGTGCCGCACTTACCGTCCAGGATCATCTGGATCGCCTCCTCGTGCGGGATAGCGTCCTTGTACACGCGCACGCTCGTCAGGGCATCGTACACGTCAGCCACCGAAACCACCTGCGCGGCGATGGGAATTTCGTCGCCCTTAAGGCCATCGGGATAACCCTTGCCGTCCCAGCGCTCGTGATGCCAACGCGCAATCTGGTACGCATATTCCATAAGCGCATTGCCGGCGTGATGGCTACCCAGCTCAAGCAGCATGTCGGCGCCGATCGTGGTATGCGTCTTCATAATCTCGAACTCCTCGGACGTAAGGCGTCCGGGCTTGTTGAGAATCGCATCGTCAATCGACATCTTGCCGATATCGTGCAGCGCCGAAGCCAGGGCGATCGTAGAGCGTTCCTCATTGTCGAGGGAGACCGTGCCGCTACGCTGGACCAGACAGCCAAGCAGCAGCTCGGTCAGCTTTTCGATGTTCGTAACGTGCCTGCCGCTCTCGCCGTTGCGAAGCTCCATGACGCCGGCCATGATGTCGATGAGCATGCGACTGTTCTTGACGCGCTCGTTGTACTGCTGGGACAGCAGGCTCGTCAGGCGGCGCTGTTTGGCGTACAGGCGGATGGTGTTGTTTACGCGGCGGCGCACGATACGGGAGTCAAACGGGCGGTTGATATAGTCTGAGGCGCCCAGCTCGTACGCGCGCAGAACCATATCATCGGAATCTTCGCTCGAAATCATGATGACAGGCAGATTGTCGATGCCCGATCGGCGTGACAGATCGGCCAGCACCTCAAAGCCGCTTATGCCCGGCATGATAATGTCCAGCAGCACGAGCGACAACTCATCGCCATAGCGGTCGACCATGTCGAGCGCCGCACGACCGTTATCGGCCTCGAGGACACAATACTCGTCCTTGAGCATCTCGTTGAGAATGACTCGGTTCATCTCGGAGTCATCGACAATAAGCACCAAAGGCTTTTCGCTTTGGAAGGCCTCGATGGAATCGGCATCGGTCACGACCGTACCGGCTTTTGCCTTAGCGCGGCTCAGTAACTGGACAGCGCGGCCAACGCCCTCATCGACCGTCTCGCCATGAATGCGAACGCCACCAACACATGCCGTCAAGCTCACGTACTCATGGCCCGGAATAATCGTGGAACGAACGGCATCGGACACCTGATGCAGGCGACGGGTGAAGTCATCGGAGGGAATATTGGACATGACAACCACAAACTTGTCGCAGCCATAGCGCACAAGCTCGTCAGTCGAACGGATTCTGCTGCGCATGGCTGTCGCCACAGCACCGAGCGCAAGGTCGCCGGCATGACGGCCACACGTATCGTTGAAGACCCTAAAATCATCAAGGTCGATCATCGCAACGCCGGCATTCATGCGGGCGTTGCGGAGCTTTTCCTCGTAATATCGGCGATTGTGCACGCTCGTCAGCACGTCGGTGTAGACAAGGTCCTCTTCTGCAGCCTCTTGCTCATCGATCGGACGCACCATCAGCAGGACGTGAGGCTCGCCCTCGACCTTTAGAGGGCGCAGACGGGCGCGGTACTCAATACCATCATTGAGTAGCTGCTCCGACACCTCGCCCGAATCTACCAAGGCCTCAAGACTCGACTGACGCAGACAAGGGCAGCGATCGCCGGCGAGCAGGCAGTTAGGCTCGCTCTTAATCTGATCGGCCGACAGCAAACGTACCACGGGGTAGGTCTTCGCGACACGGGCGACCTCGGCGGCAGCCTCCTCGTCGGTTAGATTGACCTCGTGATTATTGAGCATATGGGGCCCTTTCGATAGTTTCGCATGGTAGCGGTGGGTTCCAAATGTTACAAGGGTAACACCTTGCCGATGCAGGTAAGCACGTGAATGCTGTTACATTTTTATGAGTTGGCAGACGGCGCGATTGAAGCCGCAGACGTGAGGTTTTGAGCACATTTGTTAACACGGCCGAAACGTTTGCGAGTGAAGACTGTTTTGATTTTTACGGCTGCTAGAGCCCCAGGATGCTACGGACAGTCTGGGCAGCCGCTGCCGGGCGATCGCGCAGGCCGTTGTGCGCGCCCGGGATTGTCACGAGGGGGCAATCGAGATATTCGGCAGCCGCTCGCGTACCAGCCTCGCGGGATGTGCCAATCGAGAGCTCGCCCAGGAGCACGGCGGCCACCGTTTTTGACGCGCGAACGCTATCCCAATCGGGAACGCAGGTCATAGCAATCCCGTATTCGTTTGCCATGAAACTGCGGCCGTTGCGCAGGGCATGTTTGGCTTCCGCTTCGGTCGTTCCAGGAGCCTCGGGGTCCAAGTCGCCGAGGGCTCCCAAGAAAAGCCGGAGCGCCCTTGAAACCTTTCCCGCCGCAATCATATCGAGCAAAACCGGAGCTGCGCCCATACCGACGCCTTTGTCCGACACAGCCGGCTCATGCAGAATCGCACGGGCAACGAGATGGGGTTCGGTGCGAAGAAGCTCCAGCGCCACCAACGTACCGGCGCTATGCGCAAGCACATTTGCCGGAGCGCCAACGTGTTCGATCACGGCTTGCAGGTCGGCGGCCTGAGCGGCAAGATCATAGCTGCCGTCTGCCGCTTCGCTGCTGCCACCACAGCCGCGGCGGTCGTAGGCAATTACGCGGTAGTTGCGGCTGAGCTCACAAGCGATACCGTCAAAAAATGTGCCGTCGACACAAGCGCCGTGCACGCACACCAAGGCAGGAGCATCAGGCGACACATCCGGGCCGACATATTCGCGACAGGCGATCGTGGTGCCCGCATTCTCGACCGTAAAATCCATGTTGTGCCCCCATCATCAATGCTCATCCAGTTGCACGTCAGTGCGGTTGGATAGACCCGCATTGCCTTACACCTTGTTGACAGATTAACTGTACCCGACCTGAGGCTTTTCATGGCACGGCATCATGAGCGACGTGAAAAAACGAAACTTGTAAAGCAAGAGCCCGCGCCTTGCTTTGGAGCCGATGCTATGCTTAGGCACAATTGTCTTGAGGAGCATATGCCTATGTCTACGTTTTTGAATGCCAGCCCCATCTTTGGGCCCGTTCGCAGTCGTCGCCTTGGCCTCTCGCTCGGTGTCAACATGATGCCCGCCAGCGGCAAAATCTGCACGTTCGACTGCATCTACTGCGAGAACGGCCTCAACGCCGAGCGCCCCTGCCACGAGCCGTACAACACAGCTGCCGAGGTACTCGACGCGCTCGAGGCAAAGCTGCGCGAGATGGCAGCCGAGGGCGAGCTCCCCGATGTGATCACGTTTGCCGGCAACGGCGAGCCCACCGCCGCGCCGGAGTTTCCGCAGGCCATCGCCGGTGCCGTCGCACTGCGCGACGAGCTTGCCCCAAACTCCAAGATCGCCGTGCTCTCCAACGGCACACGCGCCGGCCGCCCCGAGGTGCACGACGCGCTCATGATGGTCGACGACAACATTCTTAAGCTCGATACCGTCGACCCGGCGTTTATCCAGCTGCTCGACCAGCCTGTTGGCCCCTACAACGTCGAACACCAGATCGAGACGTTCGCAAGCTTTGACGGTCACGTTATTATCCAGACGATCTTTTTGACCGGCGAGTATCAGGGCAAGCTCATCGACAATACCGGCGAGGAGTATGTTGCCCCCTGGCTCGCGGCGCTTGAGCGCATTCGTCCGCAGGAGGCGACCATCTACACGGTCGCGCGCGAGACACCAGTCGCCGGCCTTGCCAAAGCAGCGCCCGAGGTGCTCGACGCCATTGCCGCGCGCGTCCAAGCCCTCGGCATCCCCTGCCAGGTGAGCTACTAGCAAAACCACGCAGCAGCTAGTGTCAGCCATCCCGCTCCATCAGTTGCGGTGATATAGTTCCTATTTGTGCTGTTAAACCGCTTAAATCGGAACTATATCACCGAAACTTTTATGGACGCGTGGGTGGGCTATACTAGCTGCGAACGAAAGGAAGCTAGCCATGTATGACAAAGGACCCGTGCCCGGCCGCAACGACGCTTGCTGGTGCGGCAGCGGCAAGAAATACAAGAAATGCCATAGCGTCTTTGATGAGCGCCTCGAACGCTTGTGGGAAGAGGGCTGGGAGGTTCTGCCCCGCACGCTCTACAAGACGCCCGCCGATATCGAGGGCATCAAGCGCTCCGCCGCCATCAACGTGGGCGTGCTCGACTACGTAGGCGAGCACATCGCCGCGGGCATGACCACCAATCAGATCGACCAGATGATCTACGACTACACCGTCGAGCACGGTGGCACGCCGGCCGACCTCAACTACGAGGGCTATCCCAAGAGCGTGTGCACCTCGATCAACGACGTGGTCTGCCACGGTATCCCCTGCGATACGGACGTGCTGCACGAGGGCGACATTATCAACGTGGACTGCTCCACGATCTTGGACGGCTACTTTAGCGACTCGAGCCGTATGTTCTGCATCGGCGAAGTCTCGGCCGAGCGCCAGCGCCTGGTCGACGTCACCCGCGCCAGCGTGGAGGCGGGTCTGGCAGCCGTCAAGCCATGGCTGCCGCTCTCCGACATGGCCGAGGCCGTGCAAAAGACGGTCGAGGACGCCGGTTTTAGCGTGGTGCGCGAGTACGGCGGACACGGCATCGGTAAGGAGTTCCACGAGGACCCGTTTGTGGGCTTTACCACCGAGGCACCCGATGTGGACACCATCATGGCTCCGGGCATGGTCTTTACCATCGAGCCTATGGTCAATGCCGGAGCGCCCGACATCAAGATTAGCAAGGGCGATGGTTGGTGCGTGCGCACCAAGGACGGCAGCGATTCGGCCCAGTGCGAGGTACAGCTCGTGGTGACCGAGGACGGCTACGAACTGCTCAGCTGGTAGCCGTAGATGCGCCGGATGCTGACGGGCACGCTCGTCTTGCATCCGGCGTTTTATTTGAACGTTTTACCCGATAAAACCTGCCAAAATAAACCTGTCCCTTTTTGGTAGGCTGAGCGGAGAGGACTGCTTGTGAACATCCTGGTTTTGCTGCCCGTCAACGACCGCCATCGCGCAATTCTTGAGTCGAGCGCTCCGGGCGAGGACTTTATCTACACGAGCTCCGACGCTATCACGCGCGAACAAGTCGTCAACGCCGACGTGATCTTGGGCAACATAGACCCTGCCCTGCTTACCGCATGCGAGCACCTCCAGCTGCTGCAACTACAGACCGCGGGCTATGACGATTACTTGGCCGCCGGCACCGTGCCAGCCGACGCCAAACTGTCTTGCTCGGTGGGCGCCTACGGCCAGGCCGTGAGCGAGCACATGTTTGCCATGGTCCTTTCCATGATGAAGCGTCTGCCTGGCTATCACGACTTGCAGCGCGAGCATCGCTGGGAGGATTTGGGGCCGGTCACTTCGCTCAAAAATGCCAATGTGCTCGTGCTGGGCGCGGGCGATATCGGCGGCCACTTCGCCACGCTCTGCCGCAGCATGGGTGCACACGTCCGCGGCATCAAGCGCCATCCGCTCGTCTACCCCATCGTGTTTGAGGACATGGACGGCATGGACGCCCTACCCGAGCGCCTGGCCGAGGCCGACATCGTCGCATCCTTTATGCCTAGCACACCCGAGACCCGCTGCCTGGCGAACGCCGAGTTCTTTGCCGCGATGAAGCCGGGCACCTTCTTTGCCAACGGCGGCCGCGGCGACCTTGTGGTTGCCGACGACCTGGTTGCCGCCCTGGAGTCGGGACATCTCGCCGGCGCCGCGGTCGACGTCACCGACCCCGAGCCGCTGCCTGAGACAAGCCCGTTGTGGGATGCCCCCAACATGCTCATCACGCCGCACGTCTCGGACTGGTTCCACTTGGAGGCTACGCTCAACAATGTGGTCGACATCGCCGCGGAGAATCTGCGTCACCTGCAGGCCGGCGAGACCCTGCGCTGCTGGATCGAACATTAGGGTTCCGCCGTTCTAACGAACGGCGGACCGGCCGACGCTGCGCGCCGCCCAGGGCGACAATTTGTCATTCAAAAGGCAAGGCATGACCAGAAGGTCTATGCCTTGCCTTTTTCATGCCAACTTGTTCGCCCTGGACACCGCTCGCTGACGTTTGCTCAACCTGCGGCGCTTTGCTGGCGCGGCCCTACCTGTGGACTCTCGCTGACCATTATTCGACCAGAGGGGTCTAGCGCTATTTAAGCGTTGTTAGATAGTTTCTTGCGTTTTCGACGTTCATTGCTGCGACGGGCGCATGCGAAGAGAGCTTGACATCGTTGGTGACCAGGAGATCTGCCTTTGCGCGTATCGCTGCCGCAATGATTAAATCGTCTTCGTAATCGCTATGGAGCTCACGCTGTCTGCTCGCCATCCAGATGTCGCTCAGGTCACAGGGCACTGGCGTGGCAAGCTGCGACAGCACGCTAAGACAATCCCATGCAAGCGAAGTCGCTACCGTAGCGGCATACTGGGAAAGCGAACCGTGCTCTCGCCGATACCATGCCTTATGTTCGCTTGAAATCAAATAAAACAGGTCTTTGGACGATGTCGCCGCATACAGCAAATCAACCTGCGCCGTGCATGCATCGCGTAAAAACTCAATCGCCACCGAACGACCACGTCGTGAGGGAATGAAGTAATCGAGCCACACGTTGGTGTCAACCAAGATGCGCTTTGGAGTCTCACTCATAGAGCCAGCTCATCTCCTCGCCATAACGATCCGCATAGGCATTCCGTTTGAGCTCTTCGTCGTCCGATGGCTGAGCCTTGACCATATCGATTCCCGACTCACAGCAAGCGGCAGCGAACAGCTTCGACCCCTGATCCATAAGCTCGAGCTTACGTTTGGCGGCCTTTTCGCGCTCGCGCTGTTCCGCCCGGGCACGACTGGGCAGCAGGATATCCTCGAGCGCACCGGGGCGATCGGCCAGCGATGCTGCAAGCTGCCAGAGCGCTCGCACCGCTTGGCTCGGCGTCATACCGGCCTTGGAGAGAGCGGCGTCCCCACTCCTTTTAAGATCGGCATCGAGACGTACGTTGATCTGAGCGGCTGTTGTGGTCATGACCCCTCCTTAATACTTCAAAATATCATAAAGCTCTATGGTAGATACGTAAAGCATGTATAGCATTTATAAGCATTAGCCGTACTCTGTACACAAAAAGCCGCCGAGGCGCACTGCACCTCGGCGGCCACGTATCGCAGATCTAGTTCGGTTTCACCCTTTGCATTCGCCCAGATAAAACCTGCCAAAATAAACCTGTCCCTTTTTGGCAGGTTTTAGAGTTCCACGCTTTCGGCGCCGTTGATGGTCAGGTCACGCTCGTAGAAGGCGGTGAGGGCGCGGATGGCGTACATTACGTCGCGCACGCCGCCGGTCTCGTAGCTCGAGTGCATGGCAAGCTGCGGCAGGCCCACGTCCACGGCATGCATGCTCGCCTGCATATTGGACAGATTGCCCAGGGTAGAACCGCCGGCCATATCGCTCTTGTTGGCAAAGGCCTGCGTGGGCACGTCGGCGTCATCGCAAATGGCCTGGAACACCGCGCGGCTAAAGGCGTCGGTGCAGTAGTGCTGGTTGGCGGCCTCCTTGATGACGATGCCGCCGTTAAGCACCACCTGGTTGCGGGCGTCGCACTTCTCGGCGTGGTTGGGGTGCACGGCATGCGCGTTGTCGCAGCTCACGAGCATCGAAGCGGCAAGTGCGCGGTGGTACGACTCGTCATCGAAGCCCAGCGACCCGTTGATGCGGCGCAGCGCGTCGGCCAAGAACGTCGACATGGCGCCCTGCTTGGTCTCGGAGCCAACCTCCTCGTTATCAAAGCAGCAAAAGACCGAAACGTCGTGCGCATTCTCGGCACCCAAAAATGCCTGCAGCGAGGTGTAGGCGCAGGCCAGGTCGTCGAGCTTGGGCGTCGAGATAAACTCGTCGGCCCAGCCCCAAATGCGCGCATCCTGACGATTGACCAGGAACAGGTCGCGACCCAAAATTTGCTCGGGCTCAACGTCCAGTTCGTCGGCGATCAGGGCGTCAAAATCTCCCTGCTTAAGGTCGCCGGCGCTGATGAGCGGGCACAGGTCGACAGCTCGGTTGGGCGCAAAGCCCTCGTTAACGCCACGATTCATATGGATGGCAAGGCTCGGGATAATGGCAACTTCGCGCTCGGTAGCGAGCAAGCGGCTCTCGATACGGTCGCCCTCGCGCACCAGCACGCGGCCCGCAAGTGCCAGCGGGCGATCGAACCAGGTGTAGTCGATCATGCCGCCGTAGGCCTCGGTGTTCAGGCGCAGCGTCTCGCCCGCGCCGTCGAGCTCGGGCACGGCCTTAACCTTAAACGTCGGCGAATCGCTGTGTGACGCCGTGAGTTGAAAATGATAGTCGCCGGCAACGCCGTCCTCGCCCCACGTAGCGGCCAGGTCTTCGCCCACCTTAAAGGCAACGACGCTCGAGGTGTTGCGCTGCGTGTAATAACGCCCGCCCGGCTCGATGTCCCACGCTGCGTTCTCGGGCAGGTAGGTAAAGCCCGCCTCGTCGAGTTCGGCCATAATGGTCGCTGCCGTATGGAACATGCTGGGGCATGCCTCGATAAAGTCGATAAGGTCGTTGGCGGCCTCGATATCGTCGGCCGTCACATGCACGCGCTCGGGCGTTTCCTGATCCGTCATGCTCTCCCCTTT
>CALEXE010000053.1:0-1532 GCA_937925265.1 uncultured Collinsella sp.
TGACCGGCACCGGCCAAGAGCTCCTGCACGACGACAACGTGCGCAAAGCCTACCTCGGAGGCTAACCCACCTAACAAAAGGGGCGCTGACTATCTCAGTCAGCGCCCCTTTTTAAGTTGCGGTGAAATAGGGACTGAATACGGGCTCCAGAGGCCAAAAGAGTCCCTATTCCACCGCAACTTCATGGGGATGTGTGACAATGCCCGTCGGAAAACATCTGCTGTCTTTGGGGGTCTATCTATGCTGTATGAGTTTTGTGCCGAGAACTTTGAGCGGGTGCCGGCAGCTATCGATGCCGGTGCGGGGCGCATTGAGCTGTGTGACAACCTCGCCGTCGGTGGAACCACGCCTTCTGCCGGCGTTATCAGCGCCACGGTCAACTACGCTCACGAGCACGATGCGCGCGTGATGTGCATGATTCGTCCGCGTGGCGGTGACTTTCATTACAACCAAGACGAGCTGCGCATGATGGAGATGGACCTGGGCCTTGCCGTAAGCGCCGGCGTTGACGGCTTGGTCTTTGGCTGCTGCAAGCCCTGCGCTGGCGGATGGGCGCTCGATGAGCTTACGTTGGGCGCCCTCGTGATGGCCGCGGGCTGCGCGACCGAGGAATGCAAGCGTGAGCCCATCGACATCACCTTCCACATGGCGTTTGATCAGCTCTCGCCCGAGGCTCAGCTCGACGCCGTCGGCACACTCGCCGATTGCGGCGTTACGCGCATCCTGACGCACGGCGGTGCCGCCGGCACGCCGATCGAGGACAACCTTGAGCATCTGTCGCGTCTTATCGAGTGTGCGGGAGACCGCCTGACCATCCTTCCCGGCGGCGGCATTTCCACGGCCAACCGCGATACCGTGGCGGCGGCATTGAGCGTCTCCGAGCTCCATGGCACCAAGATCGTGCCGCTGGAGGCGTAACCCGTGGCGCTGGTATTTGACGTTCAGCAGGCGAACGGTAAGCCCGACGACAACCGGCGCCCTGGCACCGCGTGTCCCTTTTGCGATACCGAGGAACTTGCCGATATCATCCGGCGCGATGGTGACTGCATCTGGCTCGAGAATAAGTTCAAGACCCTGCGCGCCACCCGTCAAACCGTGCTGATCGAGTCGGCCGATCACGATGCCGACCTGGTGATCTATGAGCCGGATGAACTCCACCATGTGATACGGTTTGCCCTGGGTTGCTGGCAGCAGATGATCGATTCACAGCAGTATCGCAGCGTTCTCATGTACAAGAACAAGGGTCCGCTCTCGGGCAGTAGTCTCGTTCATCCGCACATGCAGATTGTGGGTTTGGAGCAGGAAGACGGCTACACTTCGCTGACTTCTGCCAATTTCGAAGGCATCAATGTCTGGCAACAGGGGAGAATCTCGGTCAATATCTCAACCGAACCGATCATGGGGTTCTTTGAGATCAACGTTTCAGCCCCGCAGGGAATCGCCGCCAGCGATGACGCACGAGACCAAGCCGAGGCGGATCTCTTTGCCGATGCGATCCAGGTAGCTCTGCGCTATATCCTAAACGAGCACCA
>CALEXE010000054.1:0-1097 GCA_937925265.1 uncultured Collinsella sp.
AAACGCTCAACCGACCAGAACCTCAACTTGCGAGCATCGTTCGAAAAGCTCCAAGCATCCCTAAACAAGGCGTTCCCCGAACAGGCAAGAGCAATCTAAGCCCATCGCGCTTTATACTGATGCCATGCGAAACATGGATCACATAGAATTGCACCGCGGAGGACGCGAGGAAGCGTTTCCCGAGACCGCCGATGACTGGCCCTATATTGCCGAACGCGCAGAATTCGCTCGCTATCCGGGCAATTCCGTCCCCTGGCACTGGCATTCCGAAGTTGAGCTTTTCTACATGGAGCAGGGAGCGATTGACTATCGAACGCGCGCGGCTCATGAGCACGTACGCTTTGAGGAAGGGTCCGCCGGCTTTATCAACGGCGGCGTTTTGCACAGCACGCTGCAATCACCCAATTCGGCACCAGCCATTCAAATGTTGCATATCTTTCAGCCGTCGATGCTCGGCGATCCCGCGGGACGCCTTCAAAAGCGCTATATCAATCCTTTACTGCAATGTCGAGGCGTCGATGTGCTCAAATGGTCGCCCACCAACCCCGACGATATGCCCTTTATCGATTTGCTAAAGAGTTCCTTTAACCACGACCTTCAACGGCCGCAGAACGAGATGGCGCTTCGGAATAGCTTGTCAGAGCTCTGGATTCAGATTTACGCCAAGGCCGAACCGCTCTTTTCCTCCGACAACGCCTCTTGGATGACCAACCGCGACGTACAGTTCAAGGCAATCCTAGACTATATCCGCGCGAACTATGCAGCCGCTATAGATGTGCCCCAGATGGCATCTGCAGCCGGCGTAAGCGAAAGAGAGTGTTACCGCATTATCGAAGCTTGCGCAGGAACGACCCCGGCGGCATATCTGCGCGCATACCGCGTAAACCGTGCTTGCGAACTTTTGACACACACCACGCGAACGGTCCAGACAGTCGCGCGCCAATGCGGCTTTGCGACAGCAAGCCATCTTAGCCAGGTATTTAAAGAACAAATGGGATGCACTCCTTCGAGCTATCGAGCAGCGGGGCAGAATCTCGATAGCACCAGGCAGAAATCCCGCTAGCCTTTCTTCTGTCACCGCATCAAACTTGCAGGCA
>CALEXE010000055.1:0-8338 GCA_937925265.1 uncultured Collinsella sp.
AGCACGCGGCTGTTAACCGCGCTGTTGTAGGTTCGAGTCCTACCCGGGGAGCCAGAATTTCTCAGCCCATTCCGCTGGGCTTTTAAATTCCTCGGTAGCTCAATGGTAGAGCACGCGGCTGTTAACCGCGCTGTTGTAGGTTCGAGTCCTACCCGGGGAGCCAGAATTTCTCAGCCCATTCCGCTGGGCTTTTAAATTCCTCGGTAGCTCAATGGTAGAGCACGCGGCTGTTAACCGCGCTGTTGTAGGTTCGAGTCCTACCCGGGGAGCCAGGTTGTAAAACCCGTCGCTTATGCGGCGGGTTTTTTCATGCCGCGACCACTTGACTCGAACGTTGCCATATCAACATTTCGTGTCGAGGATGTAATCCCGCGACCCACCACCTCAACATGGCGCGGTCGTTGTAGAATATTGCAATGATTGCTCCCACGACATGGTGCCGCGAGCACCAGATAAGGAGATTCTTGTGTCTGAGACCATTAACGGCAGCCTGAGCGTCTCGAACGACGTTATTGCCGATATTGCCGGTTATGCCGCGATGACGTGCTATGGCGTCGTCGGTATGGCTGAGCAGCTCCAAGGCGCCGAGAGCGTGCGCCTGCTTGCCGGTCAGCGCCTCCGCAAGGGCGTGCTTGTCTCCGCCGACGAGAACGGCCTTACGGTCGATCTTCACGTCGTGCTCGAGAACGGCGTCAACATGAAATCCGTCTGCCACAATCTTTCGAGCTCCGTTGCCTTCACCCTGCAGGAGATCGCCCAGATCGATCCCGCCAGCCTTAAGATCGGCATCCATATCGACGCGCTCAAGAGCCGTCTGAACTAGCATCCGAAAACGGAGATTTAAATACCCATGATTGCAAAGACCATTCGCACCTGTTTTCCGATCGCTGCGGCTGCCGTTTCCGACAAGGCCGAGGAGATCAACAAGCTCAACGTCTTTCCCGTGCCCGACGGTGACACCGGCACCAACATGTCGCTCACGCTCGCCTCGGTGACCAAGGAGCTTTCTGCCCTTCCCGCCGACGCCGACATGGAGGCCATCGCCGGCGCCATCACCCACGGCTCCCTGATGGGCGCCCGCGGCAACTCCGGCGTCATCACCTCGCAGATCTTGCGCGGCGTGGCCGAGGGCCTTGTCTCCGCCGACGAGCCCATTACGTCCGCCAACATCGCCTTCGCCTTCCGTCGTGCCGTCAAGGTTGCCTTCCAGGCCGTCCGTAAGCCCATCGAGGGTACGATCCTCACGGTGTTGCGCGATGTCTCGACCAAGGCCGACGAGTGCGAAAAGAAGAAGTTCTCGGCCGAGGACGCGCTCGACGCCATCGTCGTCGAGGCCTACCAGTCCGTCGCCCGCACGCCCGACCTGCTGCCCGTTCTGAAGGAGAACGGCGTGGTCGACTCCGGCGCCTTTGGCTTTGCTATTTTCCTTGAGAACTTTGTTGCCGCCGCTCTTGGCCGCAGCACCGTTGTCGAGGATTTCTCCGCCACGTTTGATTCCGCCTGCTCTGCCCGCGACGCGGCCCTTGGTCGTGTTGAGATCGAGGCCAACGACGACTGGGAGGGCTCGGAATTCCGCTACTGCAACGAGTTCCTCTTTAAGGCCGACGCTCCCTTTGACGAGGACGAGTGCCTCAAGTTCCTGGGTTCCATGGGCGACTGCGAGCTGCTCGTGGGTGCTTACCCCGATTACAAGATTCACGTGCACTCCAACACCCCCAACTTGGTGCTCGAGCACATGCTGCAGCTTGGTCAGATCTACGAAGTCTTTATCCATAACATGGAGATGGAGGCCCACGACCGTACTGCCAAGATCCACGAGGACCAGGAAAAGGCCGCCGAGCCCGCGAAGGCCCTGGGCTTTGTCGCCGTTGCCGCCGGTTCCGGCGAGGCAGACATCCTCAAGTCTCTCGGCGTTGACGTGATCGTCTCGGGTGGCCAGACCATGAACCCTTCGACTGCAGACCTGCTGGGCGCCGTCGACCAGGTCAACGCGACCTCGGTCATCATCCTGCCCAACAACGGCAACATCCGCATGGCCGCCGAGGCCGCTGCTTCAGCCTGCACCGACAAGAAGGTCGCCGTCGTTCCCACCAAGACCGTTCCGCAGGCCTTCTCCGCGCTGTTCGCGGTCCTACCCGATTCCGAGCTTGAGGATGCCGTCGCCGCTATGGTCGACGCCATCAGTGAGGTTCGCGATGGCGAGGTCACCCGTGCCGTGCGCGATTCCAGCGCCTCCGACGGCTCGCCGATTCACTCCGGTGACGTCATGGGTATCATTGCCGGCTCCATTGATGTGGTCGGCTCCGACGTGAAGCAGGTCACGCTCGATTGCATTAACCGTATGCAGGAGGAAGAGGAGGGCGACGCGCTGACGATTCTGGCAGGCGAGGAACTGTCCAATGAGGCCTTCCAGGAGATTGTCGATGCCATTGAGGAGGCTCAGCCCGATCTGGAGATTGACGCCCATCGTGGCGAGCAGCCGCTCTATCCCGTGATCTTCTCGATCGAGTAGGCAACTGCCCATGTCCGAACTGTGCTCCGTGCCGCGCGTCTCGGAGCGCTTTGCCCAGAGCAATGCGCTCGACGAGGATATCGCGCGACTCAAATATGTTTCGGGTAAACGTGAGGAGGCCCTTCGCCGTCTGGGAATTCGGACGGTGGGGGACCTCCTTCTCCATATCCCTCATCGATACCTGGACTTTACGCGCTCCTGGTCCATCGAGATGGCGCCCATCGGTACCGTGTGTACCATCATCGCCACGGTCGACCGTATCGTCCAAAAGCAGCCTCGTCCGCACATGCAGGTGACCGAGGTCTCACTCGTTGACGAGACGGGCGTGCTGCAGGTCGCCTTTTTCCGCCAGCCCTGGATTGCCCAGCAGCTTAAGCAGGGCGACCGCCTGGCCGTAATGGGTAAGGTCGAGTTTGCCTACGGCTTTAAGCAGATGGCCTCGCCGCACTTTGAAAAGCTTGAGGAAGGGCGCGCCGCGGGCACTATCCTGCCGGTCCATTACGTGAGTGACGGCGTGAGTCAGGCATGGATGCGCCGTATCGTAAGTGGCGCGCTCGAGGTCGTCGGCAATCCCTTTGATCCCATTCCGGCACGCTTACGCGTTAAACGTCGCCTGATGAGCCATGCCCGTGCCCTTCGATCGATCCACTTTCCCTCGAGCATGGCTGAGCGCGATATCGCGCGCGCACGGCTTGCCTACGAGGAGTGCCTCTACCTGCAGCTGGCGCTGCGCCTGCGCAACGACGGTGGCTTGGTCGAAGTCGCTCCCTACGCCCACGCCGCGGGCGAGCACCTGGCCGCGCTCAAGCAGGCCCTGCCGTTTTCGCTGAGCGACGAGCAGGAGGCCGCGTTCCAAGACATCCTGCGCGATATGTGCGATGGCGGGCGCGTGATGAACCGCCTGCTGCTGGGCGATGTCGGTACCGGTAAGACCGCCGTTGCCGCCTGCGCGCTGGCTGTGGCTGCCGATAGCGGCACACAGGCCTGCGTTATGGTGCCCACGGGCGTGCTGGCGCGTCAATATGCCGATAAGACCGGCCCTCTGCTCTCGCAGGCCGGCATGTCTTGGGCGCTTCTGACGGGTGCCACGCCGGCCGCAGAGCGCGAGCGCATCCATGCACGGCTGGAATCCGGAGAGCTCGACGTCCTCTTTGGAACCCATGCGGTCCTTTCGGATAACGTGGCGTTTAAGTATCTGTCGCTCGTAGTCATCGATGAGCAGCACCGGTTTGGCGTCGGCCAACGCAATGCCTTGCGCGCGAAGGGCCCCGGTGCCGATCTGCTCGTTATGACGGCAACGCCCATCCCGCGTACGCTGGCGCTTTCGGTCTACGGCGATCTGGACACGAGTATCATCCGCCATCGGCCCGTCCCTGGCGCTGGCGTGACGACACGCGTGCTTACCGAGTCGAGTCGCGACCTTGCCTATGGCGCCATCCGCGAGGCGCATGAAAAGAGTCAGCAGGCCTACGTGATTTGCCCGCTCGTGGAGCCGAGTGACTCGGCCGATGATCTGGAGGACGTGCCCGGTATCGTCCGCGACGACGAGGGCCGCGTGACGGTCCCCGTGCCGCTGCACGATACGGCGACCGAGCTCGATCGCCTGCGTCTGGCGTTGCCGGGTCTTGCCATCGAGCGCCTTCACGGCCGCATGCCAGCGGGGGAGAAGGACCAGGTTATCGATGCCTTTAAGCGTGGCGAGATTGACGTGCTCGTCTCGACTACGGTGGTCGAGGTGGGCGTCGACGTGCCTAACGCCACCGTCATGGTCATCGAGAACGGCGAGCGCTTTGGTTTGGCGGCGCTGCACCAGCTGCGCGGTCGCGTGGGCCGTGGCAGCGTGTCGGGCACGTGCCTGGTCATGACGCACTCCAAGGGCAACGGCGGCGCTTCGGCAGCACAAGATCGCCTGCAATCGCTCGAAAAAACCTCGGATGGCTTTACGCTCGCCCAGATGGACCTGCGTCTGCGCCACGAGGGCGAAATCCTGGGGTACCGCCAGCATGGCGGAGTGACCCTGCGCTTTGTCGACCTGGATGCCGACGAGGAGCTGATCGAGTGGGCCCATTTGGACGCGGTCGAGCTCTTGCGGTATGCTTGCAACCTTGACTCCGTGGCGACGCGCCCCCTGCGCGATGCGGTCGCCATGCGATATCGACACATTTTTAAGGAGGTCAGCGGAGGATGAGAATCATCGGCGGCGAATGGCGCGGTCGTAAGATCGAGGAGCCCCGTGGTCGCGATGTCACCCGCCCCACGACCGATCGCGTGCGCGAGGCATGCGCATCTATGGTCATGTCGGCATTCGACTTCGATCTGGACGAGGTCCGCGTGCTGGACGCCTTTGGCGGCTCCGGTGCCTTAGGGTTAGAGATGCTCTCACGTGGTGCCCGCTCGCTCACGACGTTCGAGATCGATCGGAATGCCGCGCGGCTCATTACCAAGAATATCGAGTCGCTCTGCCGTGACCGTGCGCGTTGGCGCGTGATAGCGGGCGACATGCTGGCGAGTGCCTCGCGCGGTCGTGTGCCGGGCGGCCCCTTTGATCTGGTCCTGCTCGACCCGCCCTATGCTTTTGGTGCCGAGCCGGTCGAGGAGCTGCTGCAGAAGCTGGCTCAGCAGGGTCTGCTTGCACCTGGCGCTTATGCCCTGTTTGAGCATGCCGCCGCCGATGCGGGCGCGCATCCGGCAGGCTTTGAGATCGTGCGCGAGAAGCGCTACGGCATTACCTCGGTCGACCTGCTTCGTTGGGTCGGCGATGACGATGGTGAGGAAGATTGCGCTGGCACCGATGCTCACAACAACGATGCCACGACGTTTCAGGAGGACGACCATGAATGACACCATCAACCGCGTGATCGTCCCGGGCACCTTCGATCCCATCACGTTTGGCCATATCGACGTCATCCGCCGCGCCCGCCGCATCTTTCCCAGTGTGATCGTCGCTGTTGCCGAGTCGCAGGGTAAAAACGGTGTGGGTACCACGTTTATGCTCGATGAGCGCGTGGCGCTGGCCCGCGAGGCGCTCGGTGATATCGACGGCGTCGAGGTCCTGCCCTTTACCGGCCTCTTGGTCGACTTCGCTCGCGAGCAGGGGGCGGGGGCCGTGGTCAAGGGCCTGCGCGCCATGACCGACTTTGAGTACGAGCTGCAGCAGGCAGATCTCAACTATCGCTTGGATAACGAGCTGGAGTCCATCTTTGTCATGAGTGCGCCGCAGTACGGCTATATCTCGAGCTCGGTCGTTCGCCAGATCGCCTCACTCGGCAGCGATGTATCGACGTTTGTCCCGCCCAACGTGGTCGAAGCGCTCAGACATCGCTTTTCGTGACGTTTTTTATTGCCTGGTGGCATGTGGTAAACTAGCACGATGATATGTTACCTATGAAAGGAGACCGGATGCCGGGCGAGAATTTTCCTGGCGATAGGATCGTCAGCTTGGTCGATGAGCTCGAAGGGCTGATCGAGGAAGCCAAGCCGCCTTTCGGCAAGAACGCTCAGTTCAAGGTCATCGACGCCGACGTGTTCTTCAACATCCTCGACGAGATCCGCATGAGCTATCCCGAGGAGTGGCAGAAGTCCCGCCGTATCCTTAAGGAGCGCGAGGAGCTTATGGCTTCCGCCGCCGCTCAGGCCGATTCCATCATCGCCGACGCTCAGCAGCAGGCCCTCACCATTGCTGGTGAGCAGGAGATCGTCCGCTTAGCACAGCAGCAGGCCGACGACATCCGCGATCGTGCCCAGCAGTACGAGCGCGAGACGCGTTATGCTGCCGAGGACTACGCGGAGCAGGTCTTTACGCACCTGGAGGAGAACCTCAAGAGCCTGACCGGCACCGTTACCCGTTGCCGTCAGCAGCTCAACGAGGGTGCCGCCCAACAGAATGGTCAGTGGTAATGGCTGAGTTCCCGAGCGTTACCGTCGATCTTTCCGAGCAGCTCGAGTTTCCTGGTGATTCGTATCCGCTGACCGGTAAGGTCGATGTCGCCACCTACATGGTGGGCGAGAAGGAGTACCAGCTACAGGACGGCATCGACTACGACGTTGTCTTTACCAATGCCGGTACCGGTGTCTTGCTCACGGGCATGGTCCGCGCGCACGCCACCGGCGAGTGCGACCGTTGCCTGGAGCCCGCCTCGTTTGATATCGCCGGCGAGATCGAGGAGTTCTACCTCTTTGAGGAGCCCGAGGATCCCGAGGCCTACGAGGACGGCTACGAGCTCCTGGGTGAGGACCGCATCGTCGATCTGGGTGAGCCCATCAATGACGCGGTCGTTATGGACACGCCGTTTGTGGTGCTCTGCAAGCCCGATTGCCGCGGTCTGTGTCCCACTTGCGGTTGCAATCTCAACGTCGAGCAATGCGATTGCGCCGCCCAGGCAGAGGCAGAATGGGCTGCTGCCACGGAAAATCCATTTGCAGCATTGAAGAATCTCAAGCTCGATGAGTAAAACTGTGGTAGTATCGCTACTTGCGCGTAATCGCCACACTGGATAGTTCATAAGGAAGGTCACTATGCCCGTACCTAAACAAAAGCAGGGTCGTATCCGCACTCACACCCGTCGTTCCGCCAACATGAAGATCTCGGCTGCGGCTCAGTCCACGTGCCCCCGTTGCGGCGCTGTCAAGCTTCCGCACCACGTGTGCCCCAGCTGCGGTTTCTACAAGGACCGCGAGGTTATCGTTACCGAGTAACGGTATACTCTGGATGCGATGCCGTTCCAAATGGAACCACAATGGCCGGCTCAATGAGTCGGCCATTTTTGTATAAGGAGCATGTATATGAGTAACGTTCGCGTTTGTGTAGACGTTGTGGGCGGAGACGAGAAACCTCAGGTTGTTCTCGATGGTATCGAGGCTGCGCTTGCCGCCGATCCCGATATCGAGGTCTTGGCAGCTGGCCCCTCTGAAATCGTCAATCCCTTTGCTGCTTCCCATGCACGTGTTGAGGCCCTTGAGGCACCCGACGTTATCGCCATGGATGACGATCCTATTCGCGCCGTGATGACCAAGCGCAAGTCCTCGATCGTGCTTGCCTGCCGCGCCATCAAAAAGGGCCACGCGGCCGCGTTCTTCTCCGCCGGCTCCACCGGCGCCATGACCGCCGCTGCTACCGCATACGTGACGCCGTTTAGGTATCAGGCCGAAGGCAAGAAGCAGCCGGTGCGCCCCTGTCTGACCAATGCGTTGCCCAATCGCGCCGGCGGTCTGACGGTGCTGTGCGATATGGGCGCCAATGTGGTGCCGGTTTTTTCATTTAATGCGCAGACGTGTGACACGCGGTTCGGAAGTGCGAAAGATTATGTGGACGGAATCTGCGAGATTACCGGAAATGAGGGCATCCGTACCATCTGTGCGGCGGAGCCGATCGGACCGAACAATTTCCTTGATATTATGGTGATCGCACCTTGTACCGGAAATACCGCGGCAAAACTGACCGGAGGGATCGTCGACACACCGGTGCTGATGGCGGCAAAGGCGCATATGCGGAATGGAAAACCGCTTGTTATTGCAATCTCCACGAACGATGCCCTTGGGGCCGGTTTTAAAAATATTGGAATGCTGATGAATATGAAAAATATTTATTTTGTGCCGTTTGGACAGGATAATTATAAGAGCAAGCCAAATTCCATGGTCGCCAAAATTGAGCTGTTACCGGAAACGATCGAGGCGGCATTGAAAGGAAAGCAGATACAGCCGGTGCTGCAGGAACCGTAAAAATATCGTCGAAATAGTGAAATGCGTATAAAAAGACTGGCACAGATATGAGGCATTTTATCATATCTGTGCCAGTCTTTTTTGCTCATATCGGACAACTGAAATAAG
>CALEXE010000056.1:0-1358 GCA_937925265.1 uncultured Collinsella sp.
ATCCGGTCGCACGGAGAGCATTTCCCAGTTGACAAAACTATAGGAACACCCCCCCCCCCCAGCCGCCACGGAGACGTCTCCCTTCTCCGTGGCGGCACTTTTGTGCGCAGGGGAGGAAGGGCCGCCACGAAATCGGCCCATCTACTACGTTTATCCCCTTACCCCCAACCATGCCAAAAAACGCGAAAACAAAACCGCAGGTAGAACGCCTGCGGTTTTCTGGAAAACAGGGGTATGGTCGGGGGTATCGAGTCAAACGTAGTAGATGGGCCGATTTCGTGGTTGGCGCCGCCAAATGATCCCCCGGGGACGGAGGAAAACGGATCATTTTTGGCCCCACGCGGCTGGTGGGTGCGTTCGCGCAGGACCGTTCAAACAAAACCATGCCGTTTTCGGGGCTAAACTCAGGACTCCCATCCATACCCGCGTTTTCTGCAAAATGACGGCTCGTCTACCTGCGGTTTTATTTTCACGAATATCGGCATGGTTGGGGACTCGTGACTCAGCCCCGGAAACCGGCATAGTTTTGAAATGGCATTAAATCGGTGGCAGCCATTTTGCTATGCCGGAGCGGTTGATCCTCGGGCAACTACCCTCGCAGGTAGGCGATGGCGATCTGCGTGCGGTTGCGCAGGCCCATTTTGGCTAGGATCGAGCTGATGTGGTTGCGCACGGTGCCTTCGCCCATATAGGCGGTGGCAGCGATCTCCTTGTTGTCGAGGCCGCGGGCGATGAGCTCGGCGACTTCGAACTCGCGGTCGGTCAGGCCGGCAAAGGCCGCGGGCCGGCGGGTCGCGCCGGCCTCGTCGTCCGCCCCATCAAAATCGATGTCCTCGATCGCCTTGCCCTCGAGCACGCGTTTACCGTCCATGACCTGCGCCAACGCTGGCGGGATGACGGCGACATCGGTTTTAATCAGGTAGCCGCGGGCGCCCAGCTTGAGCGCCGACACAATGTACTCGTCATCCGAGAACGTCGTCAGAAATACCACGCGCGCCGCAGGGTCGCGCTCAAGGATCTCGCGCGCGGCCGAAAGGCCGTCGCGTCCCGGCATCTGGATGTCGAGCAGCGCGATGTCGGGCGCGTGCTCGGCGCAGAGCGCGACCGCGTCGTCGCCATTGGCGCCGGTGCCCACTACCTCGATCTGCGGCTGGGCGCCCAGGATAATCTTGAGCGAATCGACCACCAAGCGGTCGTCGTCGACAACAATGAGCCTCATCGGGCCTCATCTCCTTGCTGTTTGGGAACGGTGGCAAACACACGCCAGCCGCCGGCGCCGGCGCGCGGGCCGGCGGCGAAAGTGCCGCCAAGCGCCTCGACGCGCTCGCGCATGGAGCCGAGCCCCATGCCCTCGGCGA
>CALEXE010000058.1:0-6812 GCA_937925265.1 uncultured Collinsella sp.
CGGTCCCGTTCCGAACCCGGAAGCTAAGCCCCATCGCGCCGAGAGTACTGCGGGGTCAGCCCGTGGGAGGCCAGGGCGCCGCTGACCGGTGGACGGCACCGAGCCGTCATCGAAACTGAAGAAGGGGGAGGCCTCGCGGCCTCCCCCTTTTTTTGCGTTTACGGGGCGTAAATGACTCAATTACACCAGACGATCTTGTTGTTTTCGGTATTGAGCCTTTATTTAAAGAAAATAAATCGTATAACAAGGGCAACTACTATGGCCGCAATGGTCAAAAGCAGAATTGTCAGCTGATGCTGCTTGCGTCGTTTACTTGACGAAACGAAGATTGACTTTCCCTGTTTTGGCGTTTCGAGATAGCGAGCCGAATGCGTCAAGGTTTGCTTGGGTCGAGGCCCTCTTTGTTGATGGACGGCGGATGCTTTCATCGGCTCATCACTAGCTACGCTGTTTTTAGATAATGGTGCGTCTTTCAGATATACAGGGTCTCCCGAGGCGACGCCCATATGTTTGCGCCCCGTTTGTGCTTCTTCGAGTGTTTGATATCGGTTTCTTGTCACATATTTGGGCTCTGGATCATTGATGGGCTCTTGCGAGATGTGGGGGCGATGGAATCGAATCGGTTGCGGGCTGGATGCTTCGTCCTGCTCCGGCATAAACGTGTTGTCCTGTTTTTGATCGTCCATGATGCCCTTTAGCTCGTTACCAACAACGTGTACGCGCTCATTGTAAGCCCCTTGTTATTTGTAGCTGCGAACATACTTGTTATTTAAGCTCTGGTTCAAAGAACCTTAACCTTACTAAAACCTGAGTCATACACACTTAGATATGCTTATAGTACTGGACTCAAAAAACTTTATAGTCGATGTATATATGGGCACTGGGTGGGCATATATAAGAGCGTCAAAAGAAGTCCCAGTCACCTAGAAGATGGCTCGGCAGTCCTTAAAAGGAGTGGTAAACATGGCAAGCATGGTTCCTTATCGTTCGGTTTTTGGCGTTCGTCCTTCTGCTAGCTCGCTGTTCGATCTGTTTGATGATATGACCGACCTTGCAAACAACTCGATTGCCTCCAAGGCGTTCCCCGTTGACGTTGAGGACAAGGGTGATGGCTACGAGGTCAAGGCGTATCTGACCGGTGTCGCCAAGGATGACATCGACGTTGAGCTCAATGAGGGTCGCCTGTCCATCAGCGTGAACGTCGAGGAGAGCGCCGAAAACGAGGGTAAGAACTTCCTCCAGAAGGAGTTTAGCTCGTACAGCGCGACGCGTGGCGTGTATCTGAAGGACGCTTCGAGCGAGGGCCTCTCTGCAAAGTATGCTGACGGCATCCTCACCGTTACGGTTCCTAAGATCGTCGAGAAGAAGAACGTCACGAAGATCTCCATCGACTAACGATGGCTCTGCTTCAATCGAGAGTATGAGTTAAGGGGGCTGGGAAGTGATTCCCAGCCCCCTTTTGTTGTCTTGAGGGGCTATTGAATAGTTGTCGGTTGATACTGACTTGCAGGGCGTATCGAGAGCTTCCGTGGCCCTTGAAGACGGGTGGCAGAACTGCCGAGTTCATCATCGAGACTTGCATCAAGCGCGTTGGCATAGCTTTTGACGGCAAGGCTTGGACGATTATTGTCCTGGCTGAGATGCATGGCGATGAGCTGTTCGGTGCGATCGGTAACGAGTTCGCGCGCGGCTTCGGCGGCTTGGCCATTGGAGAGGTGTCCCCTTGCAGACAGGATGCGCTCCTGAAGAAAGCGGGGATATTCTCCCTCGCGCAGCATGGTCACATCGTGGTTGCTTTCGAGCGCGAGGACTCGACAATCTTTGAGGGTGTTCATGGCTTGGCTCGATAGCTCTCCGGTGTCGGTGGCAAACCCAATGGAATCGTCGAGAGCATTAAATCGATAGCCGACAGGATTGATGACATCGTGCGATGTTGAGTAGGTTTGCACGAGGATGCCGGCAATGGGGAGCGTGTCGCCGGGGTCAAATTCCTCTACGGGCAGGTGCGCGAGGTTTTCTTTGCATGAAAGGGTGTCCCTGCTGGCAAAGAGGGGACCATGCCAGTGCTTGCACCATACATCGAGCCCCTTGATATGGTCACCATGCTCATGGGTGATTACTAGAGCGGCGACGTCGTCTGCCGAGAGGCCAAGCTCCGCCATGCGTTTAAGTGTCTCGCGGCGGGACAGGCCGTTGTCGATCATGATGAGCCCCTGAGGCCCCTCGACGAGTGCGCAGTTGCCTTTTGAGCCGCTGCTGAGGATATGAAGGTGCAGGCGAGACATAAGATTCCAAAGGATACAATGGGTGCGGACGAATAGAGGAGGAAGCGAATGCCAACGGTATCTCAGCACTATGGACATCATGCCGCGCCGAGGACGGATGAGAGCGCCCTGGCAACGCGGCAGGCCGCTGCCCCCGTAGTGCTCATGGTATCAGGCGGTGCGGACTCGACGGCGCTGCTCCTTATGGCCTGCACATCAAAGCTGGATATCCAGGACGGGCGCGGCGTCGCTCCCATTGCGCGCGAGCGATTGCACGTGCTGCATGTAAACCATCATCTGCGCGGGGAGGCATCCGATAGCGACGAGGGCTTTGTACGTGACCTGTGCGCGCAATATGGCTTGCCGCTGTGTGTTGAGCATGCCTATTTTGATAACGAATCGGGCAATATCGAGGCTGCGGCTCGCGAGGTGCGCTATGCCGCGGCGCGGAGATATGTTCGCGAACTTTGTGCCGAATCGGGCGCACCGCGGACGGCGGCTCGTATCTGTACCGCGCATACCTCGTCGGACCGCGCGGAAACATTTTTGATGAATGCCATTAAAGGGTCGGGTACTGCGGGTCTATCGAGCATTCCGCGCCGTCGGAACATTGTGGTGCGCCCCTTGCTCGACCTCACGCATGATGAGCTCGTGAGCTATCTGCAGGTGCACGGTCAGCCATGGCGGGAAGATGAAAGCAACGAGGATGTTTCGTACCTGCGCAACTATGTGCGCCATCGGGTGATGCCGGTGGTGGCACAGCGCAACGCGAACGTCTGTAAGACGATTGGCGCCGCTTGCGAAATTCTAGGCGACGAAGACGCCTTTCTTTCCCAGCTTTCGGCACAGGCGTTTCGAAGCTGCTTGCGCAAGGAAGCGGCGGGCGCACTGGTGCTCGATGCGCGCCGTCTTGCCGCCGCCGAGGTTGTGATTGCACGGCGTATCGTGCGGTTGGCGATTAAGCGCATCGATCCCGACGCGCGACCGGAGATGCGTCATGTGGAGCGCGTACTCGCTTGTGTCGCTGCGGGCTCGGGCTCGGTTACGCTTCCTGCGGGAATTGATGCCCGTGTGGAGTTTGGCATGCTGGCGCTCAAGGCCCCGGCGGCGCGCGAGGGCTTAGTGGCCGACTGGATCTCCGTTCCCGGTCGTCTGCCGCTGGGGGCGGGGCGTATGCTGACAGCAGAGCCGATGGCTGTGGAGCCGGGGTGCGATATCGTGCACCGTGCCCGCGAGCTTGCTGCTGCCGGAGAGGTTGCGGCCTTGGTGGATGCGGCGGCCCTGGGGTTTGCCGACCGCGATAGCGAGCGGATGCTAGCCGGCTCGCGCGGGGAGATTCCCGCCGAGGCGCGATTGGCGCGCCTGTGGGTGGATAGCCCTGTGCCGGGAGACGTGATGTGCCCGTTGGGGATGAACGGTCGAAGCAAGAAAGTGTCAGACCTGTTGAACGAGGCGCGCATTCCTGTTTCAGACCGCTCTGGCGTACCCGTGGTAAGAACGGCTCCGGGAGGTGCCGTAGTATGGGTCGCGGGCGTTCGCGCGGACGAACGTTTTAAGTGCACGGCGGCGACGCGCGTGGCCTATCTGCTTCGCGTGGTCGATGCGGAATAGCGTAGCACGCCAGCTATTCTGTGCGACGTTGACGGTATTCCCGCGCTGATGGCGCACGGGCTGGTAAATATACCCCGTGCGCTGCTAGAATGTGTAGTTCGCGTCCATACGGCGGTGTTTGGGCGATAAGCACAAGAAAGGGTTGTCATGGCTTCTCAACATCCGGATATCGAGAAGGTTCTGTTTACGCAGGAGGATATCGACGGTATCGTCTCTCGCCTAGGCGAGCAGATTACTCGCGACTACGCGGGCAAGGATCTGGTGCTGATTGCGGTCCTGCGTGGCGCCGTGGTCTTTATGGGCGACCTGATGCGCAAGATCGAGCTGCCGACCAATATCGATTTCATGGCTGTTTCGAGCTATGGCGACGGCGTGAAGTCCTCGGGTATCGTGCGTATCATTAAGGACCTGGATATCGACATCCGCGGTCGCGACGTGCTGATCGTCGAGGACATTCTGGACTCGGGCCTGACGCTCAAGTATCTGATGAAGAACCTCGAGAGCCGCAAGCCCGCCTCGCTGGAGGTCGCCGCCTTCCTGTGGAAGGACGTTGAGGACCGTACCTCGGCCATCACGCCCAAGTATGTTGGAACCCATTGCCCCGATGCCTTTGTGGTGGGCTACGGCCTCGACTATGCCGAGCGCTATCGCAACCTTCCGTATCTGGGCATTTTGAAACCGGAGGTTTATTCGTAAGATGCCCGACGACCGTAACGACAACAATTCCCAGACTCCCCGGGAGCCTAAGATCCCGGGGGTGCCCGGAGGCAAGAAGCCCACGCGTACGGGCTGGCTGTATTTTATTTTGGCTTGCGCGCTCCTGGGCTACGCCTTCTTTAACATGGGCTCCGGCTTTGCCAATTCCAGCAATACCGTTAAGCTCGCGACGAGCGAGATGGTGAGTGCCATCAAGCAGGATCGCGTCGAAGATCTGACCTATACGGTTCAAGACGGAAGCGTGACGGGTCATTACTGGAAGACAAAAAAGGACAAGGGCGACACGAGCGAGCTCAAGAGCTTCTCCTCGACCTATGTCGGCTCCGATTCGCTTGCCGAGCTTATGGCGGAGCACCCCGATACCAAGTACATCGTCAACACCAATGACCCCGATTTTTGGGGCGACCTGGCGATGAGCGTGCTTCCGACGATCGCCCTGATCGCCATCATGTTCTACTTTATGCGCCAGATGATGGGCGCCAACAACAGGAACATGCAGTTTGGCAAGACCAACGCCAAGACCAACGAGGCCACGCGCCCCAAGGTCAAGTTCGAGGACGTTGCTGGCGTGGACGAGGCCGTCGAGGAGCTCGAGGAGATTCGCGACTTCCTGAGCGATCCGGACCGCTATCGCAAGCTGGGCGCCAAAATCCCGCGTGGCGTGTTGCTGGTGGGCCCTCCGGGCACCGGTAAAACGCTGCTGGCCAAGGCCGTTGCCGGCGAGGCGGGCGTGCCGTTCTTTAGCATCTCGGGTTCTGACTTTGTCGAGATGTTCGTGGGTGTCGGCGCCAGCCGCGTGCGTGACCTCTTTAAGGAGGCCAAGTCCCAGGCCCCGTCGATCATCTTCATCGATGAGATCGATGCCGTAGGACGTCAGCGCGGAGCCGGCTTGGGCGGCGGTCACGATGAGCGCGAGCAGACGCTCAACCAGCTGCTGGCCGAGATGGACGGTTTTGAGGAGAGCGAGTCGGTTATCCTGATCGCTGCGACCAACCGTCCTGACATCCTGGATCCGGCATTGCTGCGCCCCGGTCGTTTTGACCGTCAGGTCACGGTCGACCGTCCGGATGTGAAGGGCCGCGAGCAGATCTTGCGCGTGCATGCCGAGAACAAGCCGATGGACGAGGACGTGAAGTTTGAGAAGCTCGCCCAGATGACCGTTGGCTTCACCGGCGCCGATCTGGCAAATCTGCTCAACGAGTCTGCACTGCTGGCTGCCCGCCGCCATCGTTCTGTGATCTCCATGGACGAGGTCGAGGAGTCGATGGAGCGCGTGATTGCCGGTCCGCAGCGCAAGGGTCGTGTGATGACCGAAGCCGAGCGCACCACGATTGCCTACCACGAAAGCGGTCACGCCCTGGTGGGCCACATCCTGGAGCATTCCGATCCGGTTCACAAGATCTCGATCGTCAGCCGCGGCCAGGCGCTGGGCTACACGCTGCAGCTTCCGCAGGAGGACCACTTCCTCAAGACCAAGAACGAGATGCTCGACGAGCTTGCCGTGTTCTTGGGCGGTCGCGTTGCCGAGGAGCTCATGTGCGACGACATCACGTCGGGCGCGAGCAACGATCTGGAGCGCGCGACCAAGATGGCGCGCGAGATGGTCACGCGCTTGGGCATGAGCGAGGAGCTTGGAACGCAGGTGTTTGGTGAGGCACAGCATCAGGTATTCCTGGGCCGCGATTATGCCGATCACCAGGATTACTCCGAGGAGACGGCGCGCCGCATCGATATCGAGGTTCAGCGCATCATGCGCGAGGCCCATCGCCGTGCGGTCGAGATTTTGGATGCCCGTCGTGATCAGCTCGATCTGATGGCCAAGGTGCTGCTTGAGCGCGAGACCGTCGAAGGCGACGCCGTGAACGCCCTGCTCGACAACGAGTGGGATGCCTATCTTGAGCGCGAGGGCGATATCCTGGCGGCCAAGGAGGAGCGCAATGCCAAGGCGGCCGGCATGCCGACCAAGAAGCGTGCGCCTCGTATGAGCGAGGAGGAGCTTGCGGCGGACGCCGCGGCATTTGCGCAGGCGGCTATGCAGGAGGATGCCGAAGCCGCATCCGATGATGCCGGTGATGACTGTGCCGTCAATGCCGGTGCCGACACCGACGACGACAAATAGTCTTTGTGGCGAAAGCCTCCGCGGGGAAACCTGCGGAGGCTTTTTCCTTGGCTCTGTTAGACCAAGGTTGACATAAAAACGATGTCACCGCGAGGCGGTAC
>CALEXE010000059.1:0-10484 GCA_937925265.1 uncultured Collinsella sp.
GCTCGCACGAAGGCCACATTAAGTGGCCTTCGGCTCGTGCGGAACTCACGATAAACCTTATGCCCCGCCCCTCCGGAGCCACACGGGAGGCAGGTTAACTAATTCGGGCCCGGCATTCAGAAAAGTCAGTGCAGCAAAATGGCGATGCAGATGGTGCGAACAAGAAAGGGGCACGTTGCAGAAACGCGCCCCTTATGGGTGGGGTATGGGGCTAGCGCTCGTAGATCAGGTTGCCGGCTAGGTAGGTGGCTTGGACTTTGGTGGCTTGGAGCTCTTGGGGGTCGATGGCGAGCGGGTTTTGGTCCAGGACTACCAGGTCGGCGTATTTGCCGGGCTCTAGGCTGCCGAGGTTTTGCTCGTCGCCCGCTGCGTACGCGCTGCCAAGCGTGTAGTTGCGCAGGGCCGTTGCCGCGTCGATACGCTCGCTCGGCAGCCAGCCGCCCTCGGGCCAGTGGCTGCGGGGATCTTGGCGCGTGATAGCCGTGTAGAGCACGTTCATGCTGGTAACGGCCGTGATGGGGCTGTCGGTACCGAAAGCTTGACGGATACCGCGCTGCTGATAAGTTGCGAACGGCCACATGATGCGGCTGCGTTCCAGGCCCAGGTCGCGCTCCGGGCCACCCGGGTCGAGTGTGATATGGCAGGGCTGGCTCGAGGCAATGACGTTGAGTTTGCGCAGACGATCGATGTCCTCGGGCAGCAGATTCTCCAAATGCTCAAGCGTATTATGGCCGTGCGGGGGCAAACCGTAGAGCTCTGCCGCCTCCTCAAAGATATCGAGTGCGGCATGGATGGCGCCGTCGCCGATAACGTGGATGCGCACGGTGTGGCCGCGCTCGGCTGCCGCCAGAACCAACTTGCGCATGCGCTCGACGGGAACCGTCAGACGGCCCTGGTCGCCCGGGAAGCGCGGGTTGGTATAGGGATCGGTGAGGTATGCGGTGTGCTCGCTCGACACGCCATCGAAGAACTGCTTAAAGCCCGGCGCCGAGAGCAACGCATTGTTTGCGTAGCGGGTCTGAAGTTCTTCCAAGCGCGATTGGTCATCCAACAGCGTGGGAAACAAATGGGCGCGGATTCCCAGCTTGCCAATCGCCTGAAGCTTGTCGTAGACGTCGTCGCGGATAAAGTCACAGCCCGGCATGGGCATGAGCGACATGTCGCAAATCGAGGTAATGCCCTGCTCGGCCATGCGTTTCATTTGGTCGGCATACGCGCTCGCGATGCGATCCTCGCCCAGCCACTCAAGACAGCGCGGCAGCAGCTGCATGGCCGCAGCCTCGTGAGCGATACCCGTAAGCTCCCCATTTGCATCTTTGTCGTAACTGCCACCCGCCGGAGGCTCGCTGTCGCGCGTAACGCCGAGCGCCTCGAGTGCGCGGCTGTTGAGCCACAGCGTGTGCCCGTCGCCCGAGTACATAACACAGGGACGATCAGGAAATGCCGCATCGAGGGAGGCCTTGGTAGGGTGCTCGGGCGGATCCCAGCGGTAATCGCGCCAGCCCTGCGTCACGACCCAGGCGTCGTCGGGCAGGTCCTGGGAAAACTTGAGCGCGTCCTGCACCAGCGCCGCCTCGGACGTGCCCATATCCATGAGCATATACGGTGAGGAGCCAACCGAGGTATGGAAGAAATGCAGGTGCGCATCGTGGAAACCGGGGCAGACAAACTGCTCGCCGTAATCGACCACCGGCGTGGCGGCAGGTGCGGCGTCAATCACGTCATCGGGCGCACCGACTGCGACGATGCGATCGCCCGCAATGGCAATCGCCAGCTCGCGGGCGGTATCGATACCGTCTTGCGCGGTAAAAACGTTCTTGGAGCGGATAATCCGATCGATATGTTGCATGGGCATCCCCATCTCTGGCAGGAAATTCAACACCCCCGAGTGTACTCTCCCGCCCTTGCAACAAAACTCCAAGCGGCAAACGGCAACTTTACCAGCCCTAGCGGCAGGTGGCATACTGGAGAGAGCCTGTACGATTTTGCGATCAACCCAGCAAGGAGCAAATCGACCATGACGAAAACCAAGGCACAGCAGATTATGGCGGCGACCGAGGCTCGTGCGGCTGACGACGTCACCGCAGCCATCCAAGATATCGCCGCCGAGTTTGAACCCTACATCATCAAGCAGCGTCGGCACTTCCATAAGCACCCGGAGCTGAGCCTCGTCGAAGAGCGCACGACTTCTGACATCGCCAACCAGCTCGACGCCATGAATATCCCCTACGAGCGTCCCCTTAAGACGGGTCTGGTGGCGACCCTTCGCGGCACCGCGCACGACGCCTATCGCGAGGACGGCACGCCGCGCCGACGTATCCTGCTGCGCGCGGATATCGACGCCCTGCCCGTCACCGAGCAGACCGGCGAGGAGTTTGCCAGCGTCAACGAGGGCTGCATGCACGCCTGCGGCCACGACTGCCACATCGCCATGATGCTCGGCACGCTGCAAATCCTGCGCCATATGACCGACGACATCCACGGCGAAGTCCGCATCGTCTTCCAACCCAGCGAGGAAAACGGCCAGGGCGCCAAGCTCATGATCGGCACGAGCGTGCTCGACGGCGTCGATGGCGCCTACGCCGCGCACATCTGGAGTGAGGTCGACGCCGGCACCGTGAGCTGCGAGCCCGGACCGCGCATGGCCAATACCGACTGGTTCCGCATCGACGTCCGCGGCACCTCGTGCCACGGTGCCATGCCCCAGCGCGGTCACGACGCCGTTATGGTTGCCGCCGAGATCGTCAACGCTCTGCAGACCATCGTTTCGCGCGAAATCAGTCCCTACGAGCCGGCCGTCATTACCGTCGGCGAGCTGCACGGCGGAACCGCGCGCAACGTTATCGCCGGCACAGCCTACCTCGCCGGCACGGTGCGCACCTACGGAGATTCGACCCACGAGGAAATGCCGGAGCTTATGCGCCGCATCGTGGAGCATACCGCGGCAGCTCTGGGCGCCGAGGCAGAGCTCACTGACTACACCATCGCCAACTACAAGGTCGAAAACGACGTCGCCTCGAGCGAGCGTTGTCGTCAGGCTGTAATCAAGTGCTTGGGCCCCACCGGCCAAGGCCATTATCGCGGCACGCTTTCGGGCGAGGATTTTTCGGAGTACCTGCGCCGCGTACCGGGCGTGCTCGCCTTTGTAGGTACGCGCAACCCCAAGATTGGCGCCACGTACGCCCAGCATTCCTGCTTTTACAAGATTGACGAGACCGTGCTGGCAAAGGGCTCCATGGTGGCCGCCCAGTATGCTATCGACTTTTTGGCCGAGCCCACGCAAGAGGAGCTCGACGGGCCCGCGATTACCGCGGTCGCCGAAACCAACCCCGATCTGGCCGCCAAGTTGCGCTCTGCCAAGGCGACGACTGCCGAGGCCCGTGACGCCATCCACGATGCCCGTACGGCTCGTCATGCCGCGATCAAGGGCATCCACGAAGCTCGCGCCGCCGCTCGCCGCGAGGAGAAGCATGACGAGTAGTCGATTCACGGCCATTTCGCAGTCATAACCACATCGCAATGTCAAAGCGGGGGCGAACGTTATCTCAACGTTCGCCCCCGCTCATTTGTCAAGCGCTATTTCTACCATTTCTACCCCGTCCCCAAATGGCAGGCGGCAGGGCTACTCGTCCTGCAGGTCCTCGTCGGAACTCGACTCGGGTTCGGGTTCGGGCTCAGGTTCAGGCGTCGGCTCGGGCTCGGGCTCCGATTCCGGCATGGGCTCGGGCGCCGGCTCAGGCGCGGGCTCGGGCTCAGGCTCAGGCGCGGGCTCGGGCTCAGGTGCGGGCTCGGCATCCGGAGCGCTATAGCCCGAAGGAGCTGCCTTCTTCTCAAACGGCAGCACAAACGTCAGGACGTCGTCCTTGTCCTCGTCGGCCCACTCGCTTGCATAACGTGCAACCCAATAGCCAACGGCACGGTGCTTGAGCATCTTGCCAAAGACCGTAAGAAATACGGTGACAAAAGCGACCAGCACCAGGAACAGCACGAGTGTGATGCCACCGCCGGTAACAAGCGCCTCAATAACCGTAGGACGATAGTAGTAGCTATACATACCGACAGAGGCAATGGCGCCAAAGACAACCGTCAAGATCCATGTGATAACGTTGGCGACCAGGCCCGTCAAAAACTCGGGAATAAACGAAGCGCAGAACAGCTTGGTCTTATTGTTCTTAAAGGCCGCCCAGACCTTATCGAGCGAAAACGCGCTCTCGACGCGGCCGGTCACCGCAAAGTGCATCACGGCGATGTCGGCGAACATGGTAAAGAAGACGCCCAGGACCGCCGCGGCAATCATAGCCAGAACAAACAGGCCCAGCGAACCGATCAGCGCGGCCTCGAGCGCATAAGAGCCGTAATACGAATACGAGCCCGCGGCGCCAATTACCACGCTCTCCACCAGCGAAAGCGCCACACCGATAACGGGAATGGCAGCGATAACCTTGAGCACGCCCGAGATAACACCCGAAAAGACGCCCAGACCAAACGACGTGGAGCGCATCAGCGGACGATCCATGCCGTCATCGACCTTAAGCGACAGGTCGCGGCCCCATTCGATGCCAAAGCCAGAACCGCATGCGCTTGCCACACAGGCAGCCAAAAAGCCGATGGCAGCCGCGATACCGCCGATAACGGGAATGAACAGCACGAGCACTGACACGACACAGATGAGCGCCGGCAAAAAGGCGATCTGGCACACGCGCTGCAACACGCCCGGCGTCTTGGTCATGTCCTCAAACGCCTGAGCCACACAGCCCTTGGACGCATTCGCCACGGGCGGTTGCGGAACAAACTGCTGGGGCTGACCCTGAGGGGCAGAGGCTGCGGCACCGGCATTAGGAGCACCGCACGCGCCACAGAACTTGTCGTTGTCGCCCATGGGGGCGCCACACTGCGAACAGAACATCGAAATCATCCCTTCGTATCTAGAGCGAATCACCTGGATCGCAAACGATGTCTTTAGCATCATTATCGCCCAATGTGGGGACAAATACCCCAAGATGGCCGATTTGCAACGTAGCCGGCCTTATTCAATGATTCGAAGGGTGCGTCCGCGCTAGTTCGTGCCGCGGAAGCCCTTGCCGACGATTTCGGAGCTATCGACGATGGTGATGAAGGCGCCAGGGTCAATCTCGCGGGTATAGCGGCGCAGTTGCACTGCCTCGCGACGGCTCAGCACGCTCATGATCACCGTGACGCACTTGCCCGAGAAGGCGCCGTAGCCACGGCTGATCGTTGCCGTGCGGTTGAGATGCTTGACGATAAACTCCTCGACTTTGCGCGGTTCGGCGCAAATAACCGTGCAGACTTTACGCAGGTGGATGCTCTCGATGGCTTTGTCGACCACAAGCGTCTTGGCAAACAGGCCGAGCACGCAATACAGACCGACGCGCGGGCCGTACAAGAAGGCCGCGATGGTCACGATGCCGATATCGACCAGCAGCAGCGCACGGCCGATCTCAAGCGTCGTGCGGCGCTTGAGGATCATGGCAAGAATGTCCGTGCCGCCCGTCGAGGCGCCAATGTCAAAGACAATGGCACTGCCCAGCGCCGGCAAGATGACGGCAAAACACAGGTCGAGCCACATATCGCCCGTCATCGAAACATCCGTCGGAATGAAGAGCTCAAACAGCGAGACGTAGGCCGAAAGCGCAAACGAAGCGAAGACGCTCCACAGAATTGCCTTGCGCTCCAAAAAGATAAAGCCCAAGATGACGAGCACCGCGTTGATAATCCACATAAAGACGCCGACGGGCAGAGTCGGGAACAGCGTAGAAAGAATGACCGACACACCCGAGGTGCCGCCGAAGGCAAAGTGATTGGGCGTTTTGAAAGCCACGATGGCAAAGGCCGTGAGGATCAGGCCCAGGTTGAGCTCGGCAAAAAAGCGAGGAAAGCCTGGTTCCTGGCTGCGCTTGCGGCCGGCGCGCTCGCCTTGCTCAATAACATCGCGATCGACAACGCGCTCCATCGGCACCACCGGAGGACGATGCACCTCCTCGGCGGCACGCGACGCCGCCTCTGCCGCAGCGGCCTCAATCGCCCATGCCTTGCTTTCGGTCTCGTGTTCGTCGGCCATTACGGCAACCCCTCGTTAACAATTTGGAAACAATGCGCCCATTAGGGTAACGCGGAACGTGGGGATTGCAACCCTTAGTTAGACGAGCGGTATGACTACATCGGGTGCGTACAAAAACGGCCGGCCACGCTTTTGCTTGCGCGGTCGGCCGTTTAACGTTTTCGCAGATAAAACCTGCCAAAATAAACATCTCTTTTTGGTAGGTTACTCGTGCTGGCTGGTACGGTGCTCGTACTCCTCGGGGGTGATGACATCCTCGATGCGCAGGTTGACGCCTGCCACCTCAAGGCCGGTCATCGCGGCAAGACGCTCGGTGACGCGCGCCTTAACGTCGTCAAAGATCGCAGGCGCATAGGCGCCGTACTCGATGATGACCGAGATGTTGACAACCACGCGGTTGTCGTCGGTGACCTCGACCGTCACGCCCTTGGTCAGGTTCTCGGCACCAAACTGCTCCTGCACAAAGTGCATGAGGTTGCCCTTCATGCCCAGAACGTGCGGCACCTCGCGGGTGGCCATGGCAACGATCTTCTCGATCACGCCGTTGGAATATGTCAGCGAGTCCTCGGCCTCGTCCGCCTCCTCGTCATCCTCGTCCGCCTCGTCTTCGGACTCCGCCTCGACGAGCGCCTCGTCCTCGAGCGTTACGTCCTCCGCCTCGGCGGCGACGGCCTCGCTCGTCTCGAGCTCGGTATCGGCCACATCGACCTTCGTGTTAAAAGCCATGGTTCCTCCTTATGCCTGCCACGGATGCGACAGTCGAATACATATTAGCGGCCGCTAAACAGACGGCCGAAGAAGTTAACGATACCGTTCTCGCCGTCGCGAATCTGGCCGATCACGGCGCCGATCAGCACAAAGAATGCGATGACAAGCGTGTCCCACAGGCCCAACGTAAGTACCAGCACGGCGAGGATAAAGCCTGCCACGGCGCCGAGCGTAGTGTTGGGGTGGCGCACGGCATAGCTCCAGATAGCAGCGCCCGTACCTTTGATGAGACCCATGGCCTCGTCAAAGTCGTTAGCGGCGACGTCATACTGCTCGCCGGCCTCGGGCTTGGTGTCGGCGGACTCGCCTGCCGGCATAGCGTTCTGATCGATCGTCAGGCGCGGCGTGCGGGCGGTCTTGTCTTGGTTGGTATCACTCACCGGAAACCTCCACGGTCTGGACGGTAGTCTTGGACGGCAAAAAACGGACGCGCGCGGTCGTGCCCGGCGTGCCGAGCATGGTATCGCAGGCCTCCTCGATACGCTGCTGCATCGCGATTGCAAGGAAAGCCACATCGTGATCGACGAGTGCGATGGCGTCGACCTTAAAACGGACGTGCGACTCGTCGGAGCCCTGGACGCGCGCCTCGATATGCTCGACCATCACGCGATCATCGCACTCCGCCGCGGCACGGGCGCACGAGGAAAGCGCTGCGAGCGTGACCTCGATATTGCGCTCCCCCGCCGGATGCACGCAGGAGGGCTCGCGACGCGCGAACATCAAGCGGAAAAAACCGATGAGCACGCCAAGCGCCACGATGGCGGCGCACACCGTAACGACGACGCGAGGCATGGTGTCACGCAATAGCAACATAAAGCGATACGTATACGGTCCCCAGAACTGGCAGACAAGCGTACCCAGCGCCACGATGGCGGCGGCAAGATACACGATCGCTAGGGCTCGTTTGAGTACGCGCACGCGCGCTCCCTTCAGGTTTCGGTCCACAGAATGCAAAACGATTCGCATCATTATAAAAGAGCCGGGTCCGGTGCCATACGCACGCGGATCCGGCTCATCTATTCCACGAGGCTTGCATGCTCGCTTCATTATGCCCAGATATGCACGGCTTAACCCGTGCAGGCGCTACTCCTCCTCGAGGGCAGCGATGACCTCGTCGGTCATGTCCATGGTGCTGTAGACGTCCTGGACGTCGTCGAGCTCCTCGAGACGGTCGATGAGGCGCTGAACCTTCTTGGCGTCGGTACCGGAGACCTCGGTCGGGGTGGTCGGAACCATGGTGGTCTCGGAACCCTTGACCTGGACGCCCTGCTCCTCGAGTGCCTTGGAGACAGCCATGACGTCGTTGGCAGCGGTCCAGACGATCCACTCCTCGCCGGCGTCCTCGTAGTCCTCGCCACCGGCCTCGGCGATTGCCATCATGAACTCATCCTCGTCACCGGCAGCACCGTTGGCGATCATGGTCTCCTTCTTGGCGTTCTCGTCCAGGATCTCCTTGGCGACGACGATCTGTCCCTTGCGCTCAAACTGGAAGGCGACGGAGCCGGAGGTGCCCAGGTTGCCACCAGCGTGGGAGAAGGCGGAACGGACATCGGCGGCAGTACGGTTGCGGTTGTCGGTCAGGCAGTCAACATAGACGGCGACACCGGCGGGACCATAGCCCTCGTACACGATGTTCTCGTAGACGGCGGCATCGGCACCCGAACCAAAGGCCTTGTCGATAGCGGACTTGATCTTGTCCTTGGGCATGGACTGAGCCTTGGCCTTAGCAACGGCAGCGGCGAGGCTGGCGTTGTTCTCGGGCAGCGGGTCACCGCCGAGACGGGCAGCAACGGTGATGTTGCGGCTCAGCTTGGAGAAGAGGGCGGAACGCTTGGCGTCCTGCGCGCCCTTACGATGCTTGGTTGTGGCCCACTTAGAGTGTCCGGACATACGTGTCTCCTATCGGTTTTGACCTAAAGCCCAGCGCAGATGCTCGGGCAATATAAACAAACGTCGTTATGATATACCTACTGGCCTGCGAGATAAACCCCAAAATGAAGGCGTCGTGATGATACAGCCCCTTGGTGCAAGGGGTTGGTGCAAAGTAACCTGTCCCCCTTTGCACCAAATTAGGACCAGAGGAGGTCGCTGCGGGTGACGGTGGCGCCGATGGCAAAGGGCATGCAGGCGATGACCGGATACAGGTAGCGCATGTAGGTCGAGCCGTTACAGGGACCGATCAGGCACACGGCGAGCACGCCCAAAAGCGGCACCCAAATGGCCAGCCCGCGCCACGAATGGCGGCGTAGCAGATAGACCACCACGGCGATCATGATCCACACATAGGTGGCCGAGCTCATGGTGAGCGAGATAAACGGGATGCGCTGTACTGCCACGCGATACAAGTTGATCAGGTGGTCGCACCAGCGCACAACCTTGCTATCGACCGGATGGAAGTCGAAGTACTTGAGATTATCGGGGCGTGCCATAATCTCGGCACTGCGCGACGTGCTGTAGACCCACGCATCGCGGGCACTCGGATAAAAGTAGCCGTAGTAGTTATTGATGAGCGCCGAGATATAGCACTCGGGATCCTTTTTGAACATCTGCGCCCACACCTCAAAATAGGTCTTGATGTCCTCCTGCGAGGCGTACTCGTTAAAGCAATTTTTGACGGCGTCGGACTTGTCGGGGTTGTAACGGCGGCCCAGATTCTCGTACTTGAGCACACGATCGATCACGACGCGCTCCTCGTCGGTCACCAAGCCGTCGCAAGGAGCCTCCGCGATAGTGCCGTCCTCCTTTACCGTGGGGTTGACACCCGAGTTGAGGCCATCGTGCTTTTGAACGAAACGAGCCGTCTGCTGGAACGGAATCGAGAGAATTTCGCGCTTGGAGCCGGGCGTGATGTCGTGCGCCGGCATAAAGACCTTGGTGAAGTACATATTAGAGGCAAGGCAGAGTGCGAGCACCGCGAGGACGCCAACCCAGCGGAAGCGCGGCGTGGCGCATGAGACCGCGGTGCCCGTCTGCTTAGCCGCACGACGAGCGACATGTACATCCCATGCGCAAAACGCCGCCGCAATCACGCAGGCCGCCAACGGAAAGACCAGGCCGCCATTGCGCAAAAACGTGGAACCCATGGCAGCCAGCGCAAGCAACAGCCAGTCGTGGCGCGCAAAGAGCACGGGGGCTTTCTCGCCCGCCCGCTCGACATTGGCATCACGACGGGGCAAGCCACATGCCACGAGCTTGACGGTCTGTACCAGCAGCACCAAAAACGCGTCGGCAAAGAGCACGTCTTTGGTGAGCAGGGCCGCGTAGTTAGAGAACATCGGCATAAACGCAAAGAACAGCAGGATCGCACCGCGAACCGGCAGGTTCACGCCCAGTTTGCGCAGCGACGAAATGGAATAGGCCATGCAGGCAGCCGTGATGACAAATTGAGCGCAGGTATAGATGATGAGGCCCGCGTTAGCGCTGTTGAACAGCGAAAGCCCCAGCTGCACGCACGAGCCGATGATAGCCGTGTGCACGACCGGGTGATGCCCGTTGAGCAGGACATTGGGGTTGAGTAGGCGCAGGTAGTCGCTCGTGCCGTTGGGATAGTTGAACCACTGGCGAATCTGCGCACCCGTATCTCCCATAAAAAGGCCGGGCAGCGAAGCGATGAGCGTGGGCGCCCAGGCGATCATAA
>CALEXE010000060.1:0-4455 GCA_937925265.1 uncultured Collinsella sp.
AGGCCGCCTATCCCATCAACGCCATGGGCATCTCCAAGGCGATGATGGAGCACGTTATCTACGCCAACGCCCGTGTGGCTGCTGAGCGCGGCGGCACGACCATCTGCTGCACCCGCTACGGCAACGTCATGTGCTCGCGCGGCTCGGTCATCCCGCTGTTCATCGACCGCATCCGCAAGGGCGAGCCGCTCACGGTCACCGACCCCAACATGACCCGCTTCCTCATGAACCTGGACGAGGCCGTCGACCTGGTGCAGTTCGCCTTCGAGCACGCCAACCCCGGCGACCTGTTCATCCAGAAGGCCCCTGCCTCCACCATCGGCGACCTCGCCGAGGCGGTCCAGGAGGTCTTCGGCCGCGTGGGCACCCAGGTGATCGGCACCCGCCACGGCGAGAAGCTCTTCGAGACCCTCATGACCCGCGAGGAGCGCCTGAGGTCCGAGGACATGGGCGGCTACTACCGCGTCGCCTGCGACTCGCGCGACCTCAACTACGACAAGTTCGTCGTCGACGGCGAGGTGGAGACCCAGGCCGACGAGTCCTACACCTCCCACAACACCGAGAGGCTCGACGTGGAGGGCACCATCGCCAAGATCAAGACCGCCGAGTACGTGCAGCTGGCGCTCGAGGGCCGCGAGCACGAGGCGGTGCAGTAGGGTGCGCGTACTCGTCACCGGCGCCAGGGGGTTCGTGGGCAGGAACCTCTGCTGCGCGCTGAAGAACATCCGCGACGGCAAGGACCGCCGCGCCAAATACCAGCCCCTCCTTCCCCTCGAGGTCATGGAATACGACATCGACTCCACCCCGGAGGAGCTGGACGAGTTCTGCTCCCGCGCCGACTTCGTCTTCAACCTGGCGGGCGTCAACCGCCCCGAGGAGCAGTCCGAGTTCATGGAGGGCAACTTCGGGTTCGCCTCCACGCTGCTCGATACCCTCGAGCGCCACGGCAACACGTGCCCCGTCATGCTCTCCAGCTCCGCGCAGGCGAGCCTGTCGGGCCGCTTCGAGGGCTCGGTCTACGGCGAGTCCAAGCTCGCGGGGGAGGGCCTGTTCCGGGAGTACTCGGAGCGCACCGGCGCCCCCGTGCTCATCTACCGCTTCCCCAACCTCTACGGCAAGTGGTGCCGCCCGCGCTACAACTCCGCCGTGGCCACCTTCTGCGACGCCGTCGCCAACGGCCGCCCCTACACCGTGAACGACCCCAATGTCGAGCTCGAGCTCCTCTACATCGACGACCTGGTGGACGAGATGCTGGGCGCCCTGCTCGGAAACGAGCATCGCTGCGGCTACGAGGGGCTGGAGCGCGTCGAGGGCGACGGGTTCTGCTACGTCCCCGGGACCGACGTGAAAACCCTGGGCGAGATCGTCTACCTGCTCGGGTGCTTCCGCGACTGCCGCGAGACCCTGTCGGTGCCCGACCTTTCGGAGGGCTCCTTCTCCAAGAAGCTGTGGAGCACGTTCCTTTCCTACTACGAGCCCGGGCATTTCGCCTACAGCCTGAAGCCCAACACGGACGCGCGCGGATCGTTCACCGAGTTCCTGCGCACGCCCGAGCGCGGCCAGGTCTCCATCAACGTCTCGAGGCCCGGCATCACCAAGGGCAACCACTGGCACATGAGCAAGTGGGAGAGGTTCCTGGTGGTCTCCGGCACCGCCTCCATCAAGCTGAGGAAGGTGGGGGAGGACTCCGATGGAAACCCGTTCCCCGTCGACGAGTACACCGTCTCCGGCCCCGACATGCGCGCCGTGGAGATGATCCCCGGCTACACGCACTCCATCACCAACCTGTCCGACACCGAGGACCTCGTGACGGTCATGTGGGCCAACGAGCCCTTCGACCCCGAGAGCCCCGACACCTACTACGAGGAAGTCTAGAGGTTTTGACCAGATACGCTCATATTAATAGCGTTCCAAATGGATCCACTGGGCGCATTATGATGAAGGAGCATCTTGCTCTTATTGATCAGGGGTACGATTCGCTTGCTTGCTGGGGCAGAAGAAGGCCGGCAAGCAATGTCAGTGAATACTGTTTTGGGTCATCGGCTAATTTTATATGTGACGTTGGCCTTACTCTCCTTGACGGTAAGGTAGGCTTTCATTCGGTGAGGCAAACCGACGCGTTGATTCATCGTCTTGATGAGTTCGGTCCTGACGTGGTTCACTTGCACAACCTCCATGGCTACTATTTGAATATTGATAAACTGTTTAAATGGTTGATGAGATCTGATTGTCGTGTTGTATGGACTTTGCACGACTGCTGGGCTTTTACCGGTCATTGCCCTTATTTCACCTATTCTTGCTGCAATCAATGGAAGACTGGCTGTGGCGCCAAGAGATGCCCTCAACTCATGGGATATCCTCCAACTATTAATTCCGCATCATGTAAATGGAGCTACGAGGCCAAACGTTCGATTTTCACTTCGCTACCTTCCAATCGAATGACTATCATTACCCCTTCTAAATGGCTGGCTGGACTGGTCGCTTCTAGCTATTTATCAAAGTATCCGATTGAGGTTGTACACAATACGATTGATCTCAACGTTTTTAAGCCACGATCCAATAGTGAGGTTTTTAGCGTTAAGGAGAAATACGACCTCGATTCGAGGAAAATTATTTTAGGGGTTGCCTCTCCATGGTCCAAGCGTAAGGGTCTTTCAGACTTTTTTGCCCTTGCGGATAAGCTTGACAAGTCCGAGTATTCTATTGTGTTGGTTGGACTGAGTGCTAGGCAGATGAGGCGGCTACCTCCGGGGGTAGTTGGTATTCCGCGAACCGACTCTCAGATAGAGTTGGCCTCACTTTATAGTTCTGCCTCTGTTCTATTCAATCCAACATACGAAGATAATTATCCTACGGTCAATCTTGAGGCTGAGGCTTGTGGGGTTCCGGTCGTTTGTTACGATGTCGGTGGATGCTCCGAGACCTTGCATAGGGATGATTCAAAACTTGTTGAATGTGGTGACGTGCAGTCCGCCTCATTATTGTTGGCTAAATACTAGACTCGGCTTTTAGGGAAAACTATGAAATCCAATATTTGTTTTAATAACGACGGCCGCCTGAAGCTCCTGATCATCGTGGGCACGCGCCCCGAGGTCATCCGCCTGTCCGAGGTCATCAAGAAGTGCCGCCGCCACTTCGACTGCCTGCTGGCGCACACCGGGCAGAACTACGACTACACGCTCAACGGCATCTTCTTCCGCGACCTGTCGCTGGACGACCCCGACGTCTACCTGGACGCCGTGGGCGCCGACCTGGGCGAGACCGTGGGCAATATCATCGCGGCCTCGTACAAGCTGATGGTTGAGATCCAGCCCGACGCGCTGCTGATCCTGGGCGACACCAACAGCTGCCTGTCCGCCATCGCGGCCAAGAGGCTCCACATCCCCATCTTCCACATGGAGGCGGGCAACCGCTGCAAGGACGAGTGCCTGCCCGAGGAGACCAACCGCCGCATCGTCGACGTGATCTCCGACGTCAACCTGGCATACTCCGAGCACGCCCGCCGCTACCTGAAGGACACCGGCTGCGCCCCGGAGCGCACCTACGTCACGGGCTCTCCCATGGCCGAGGTCCTGCGCGCCAACCTGGACAAGATCGAGGCGTCGGACATCCTCTCCGAGCTCGGCCTTGAGCCCAAGCGCTACATGCTGCTCTCGGCCCACCGCGAGGAAAACATCGACACCGAGGCGAACTTCACGAGCCTGTTCACGGCGATCAACGCGCTCGCGGAGAAATACGACATGCCGATCCTGTACTCCTGCCACCCGCGCTCCCGCAAGCGCCTGGAGGCCACCGGCTTTAGGCTCGACCCGCGCGTGCGCATGCACGAGCCCATGGGCTTCCACGACTACAACTGCCTGCAGATGAACGCCTTCGCGGTGGTGTCGGACTCCGGCACGCTTCCCGAGGAGTCCAGCTTCTTCGCCTCTATCTCGTAGAGCTGGCGGTCGGAATCGTAACTGAAGCAGGCCCCCAACTTCTGAATACCGACAAAATGGGTATCCAGACGACGGCGCCCGATCTTATCGCCTCCCGGTTTCGGGATCAACGCTTTACCAAAACGGGCGACCAGCGGACCGACAATCATCACCGAGCCGCGCAGGGAACCGCTTTTACGCAAGAATTCGTCTGTCTCGAGATAATTCAAGTCGACGGCATCGGCCTGGAAAGTATAGGTATCGGCAGCCGGATGTTCCACCTTCACCTGCATATCGCGCAGGAGTTGTATCAGGTTATTCACATCCAAGATATCCGGGACATTATGGATTGTCACTTTTTCCGGCGTAAGCAAAGTTGCACAAATGACCTGCAGGGCCTCATTCTTTGCGCCCTGCGGGACAATCTCACCGGACAACCGGTAACCGCCTTCTATGACAAATGAACTCATCGGCCTTTACGTGAATAATTTTTCTTGTTAGTCGTATTGTTGCGAGCAAGTATATCACGGCTTTCCGC
>CALEXE010000061.1:0-3986 GCA_937925265.1 uncultured Collinsella sp.
AAGCACTTAATGTGCTTTCCGTCTTGCGCAGGACTGTAGAGCAGCAAACTTAACCCCCGCCCCCAGCCCCGGAGACCCTCCCGGAGGGACCGAAAAATTTTTTCAAAAAAGTTGTTGCGCGCCGGACAGACTTCTGTGTATACTAATCCCCGCAGCGCACGCGAGCGGAAACAAACGCGAACGCCTGCCTGGGGAGTTAGCTCAGTTTGGTTAGAGCGCCGGCCTGTCACGTCGGAGGTCGCGGGTTCGAGCCCCGTACTTCCCGCCAACGCAATTAAAGCCACGTCTTCGGACGTGGCTTTTTGCGTTTGATGCACTTTGTTTCGATAGAACGATCGCCCTGGCGCATCTTCGCCCAGAATCCCCGCCCCTTCGGGAACGCAAGTAAAAACTAATAAGCATATCTGTCTAAACAACAGCTTTGTTGCGCAACACCTGTTCAACGAGACAGGGGGTTAGGTTATACTAAATTGCACTGTAGGCCGCATCTGATGCATTTCGCTCCAAGCGCGGCACTCAGTGGATATCCGATTTACCATTTGGATGTCCTAGCGGTCATTTAGCGTCTCGACACAAGCTCGGCCCCGGAGCTCGTTCGAGCTGTTCGTATTCCTTGAAAGGGGAAAAATGGACATATCGAGGAAGACTGATTACGCCCTTCGTATGCTGGCGATGCTTGCCGAGGATCCGGAGCGTTTGCTTTCTGTTCGCACCGCTGCCGAAGAGGTCAATGTCCCGTATTCGTTTGCCCGTTCGATTCAGCACGGTTTGGTCCAGGCCGGTATTGTGGAGAGCCTGCGTGGCGTCCACGGTGGCATGCGTCTCAAGGTCAGTCCGGACGACGTTACCATTCGTCAGGTCGTCGAGGCCGTTCAGGGCCCTATGGTTATGAATGATTGCACCGCACCCGATGGCGACTGTGCGCGCATGGGCACGTGCTGCTATCATCCCCTGTGGGCCGGAGCTCAAGCATTGATGCGCGACTACCTCGATTCCGTTTCGCTCGGCGACATCGTCGCTCACCGCCAGTTCCCGGCCGTCGATCCCAAGTTCGCCGACCGCGAAGCGTTTCCCGAGTACGCCACCTGTGCGTATACATGCCGGGAGGAATAGCGCCGCATAAGGAGCATAGATATGATTCAGGACCCCTTTCGTTCGATGATTCGTTCGGAAGGGGTCCTGCGTTATCGCGACCTTCCGTGGCGCCGCACGCGCGATCCGTACATCATTTGGCTTTCCGAGGTCATGTTGCAGCAAACACAGGTGCCACGCGTGGAGACGCGTATGCCGGCGTGGCTCGATCGCTTTCCGACCGTGCAGGCGCTTGCCCAAGCCGCGCCTTCCGATGTTTTGGACGCTTGGCAGGGCATGGGCTACAACCGACGCGCTCTGGCGCTCCACAAGGCCGCTCAGCGCGTTGTGGAGGACTGGGACGGTGAGTTTCCGCGTGAGACGCGTGACTTGGTCGCTCTGCCTGGTATTGGCCCGGCAACGGCGCAAGGTATCCGGTCGTTTGCGTTTGACCTTCCGGGCGTGTATCTGGAGACCAACGTGCGCACGGTCTTTCTGCATCACTTCTTTCCCGATGTACCGGCTGTTCCCGACCGCGAGCTGGTGCCGCTGATTCAGGCGGCCTGTCCGGCGGTCCCCGGTGCGGCGACCGACGAGATCGCTCCCTTTGCCGTGCCGCTCGATGATACCGACACGCCGCGCGCGTGGTATTACGCGTTGCTGGACTACGGCGCATATCTAAAAAAGACGTTGCCCAATCCGTCCAGGCGCTCGGCGGGCTATAGCCGTCAATCAAAGTTTGAGGGCTCACGTCGCCAAAAGCGCGCGCATATCGTGCGCATGTTGCTGGCAGCGCGCGATGGCCAACCGGCGGGGATTACGCTTGCTGATGCCGTGGTGGGCGTTAACGATATGGAAGCGGCGGCTGGGCGCGGGCCGGTCGAGCGCGAGCTTGTCGCGGGCATTCTGGCCGACCTGGAGCGTGAGGGCTTTTGCCGAGCCGAGGGCGATCGCTGGCTGAGCATTTAGCCCGTGGAAATCTGAAGAACAGGATTGTAAGGTTTAGATTTCCGACATGAGGGCATCCTAAAGACGAGGCCGCTCGAAGCCTACGGGCGGCATGCGTTGAAGGGAAGTACACCTATGGATTTTGAGAATTCCCAAACCAAGAAGAACCTCGAGACCGCTTTTGCCGGTGAGTCCCAGGCACACACCAAGTATCGCTACTATGCCTCCAAGGCAAAGAAGGACGGCTACGTTCAGATCTCGAACATCTTTGCCGAGACGGCTGGCAACGAGTCCGAGCACGCTAAACTGTGGTTTAAGTATCTGCACGATGGCGCCGTCCCCGATACCCTGGACAATCTGCGCGATGCCGCCGCGGGTGAGAACTACGAGTGGACCACGATGTACGACGAGTTTGCCAAGACCGCCGAGGAAGAGGGCTTTGCCGAGATCGCCGCGAAGTTCCGCGGCGTCGCTGCCGTCGAGAAGGCTCACGAGGAGCGCTACAACAAGCTCGTCGAGCGCATCGAGTCGGGCGAGGTGTTTGAGCGCGAGGGCGTAAAGGTGTGGAAGTGCCTGAACTGCGGGCACCTGCACGTTGGTGCCGAGGCGCCTGAGGTGTGCCCGGTTTGTAACCACCCGAAGGCGTACTTTGAGGAGCAGGTGGTGAACTACTAGCGCTTGGCGCTGGCTGCTGCGGAGCGCAGGGCGGGGAAATACCTTTCCCTCTCGCTCACGGCTCCGCAGGGTCGCGCGAGGGAAAGGTATCTCCCCGCCCCGCGCCCCGGCGTTGGGTCGTCACGTGCTCGCTACTGAAAAGCTGATTAGAAGTTTGTGTGCCGCCCCTTTTGGGGCGGCACGTTTTTGTATGGGGCCAGTTGGGGCGGTGATGTTGCTTAGGGGGTACACTGGGTAGCGTTGGCTATTCGTTTCCTCTTGTGAGGTGTTGGTTATGGGTAAGAAATCTCGGGCTCGGGTGGCTGCTGCTGGGACTCGTAAGGATCCTGAGCGTCGGGTTGTTGAGGGCGGCAAGGCAGAGCGTGCCGATAAGAAGAAAGCCGGTGCGCATGCTCATTCTGAGTGGGCGCCTCATTTGAATTCGGCTAGTGAGGATTTGACTGCCAAGTTGTTTACTCTGGTCGAGGTCATCTTGGGCGTGGTGCCCGTGGTGGTCATTGGTCTGTTCCTGGCCTCTAAGGATGCCACGAGCGTGGATAAGCTCACCGATGCCTTTTCTCAGGACCCCTCGATGGTGGTTACGTTTATCTCTGCGTGCCTGCAGCCGTTTGTGGCATACATGTTGTACATGATTTATCGCAAATACTGCGAGGGCGATGCGGGCTTTGCCGCCGGCAACCTGATTGGCCTCTTGTGCTCCGAGATTTTGCTGCTCAATATTCCCGGCGTCATCGGCATGGGCATCTTGTTGTGGCGCGTGTGGCGCAATGTTGCTCCGCATTTCGAGAGCTGGCTGTTTGAGCGCCGCGCAATGGGCGTGCTGGTCGATATCGCGGGCTCGCTCGTGATTCTAGCCTTGGCGTTTATGTGCGCCACCGCCGCCCGAGGCCTTGCGGGCATGTAGTCTGTCCTCACCGACCACGGAGCGCAGGGCGGGGAAACCTTTCCCTCTCGCTCACGGCTTCGCAGGGTCGCGCGAGGCAAAGGTTTCCCCGCCCTGCGCTCCGGCTTCGGGTCGTTGCGTGCTCGCTACAGAAAAGCTGATAAAAAAGTTTGTGTGCCGCCCCTATTGGGGCGGCACGTTTTTTGTATGGGGGCTGGTTGGGACGGCGCCGTTCATGGGTGGGGTACACTGGGTAGCGACTTTTAGTTTATCTACTACCTGATGGGGTGTTTTTGTATGGGTAAGAAGTCTCGGGCTCGGGTGGCTGCGGCGGGGACTCGCAAGGATCCTGGTCGTCGGGTTGTTGAGGGCGGCAAGGCAGAGCGTGCCGATAAGAAGAAAGCCGGTG
>CALEXE010000062.1:0-31430 GCA_937925265.1 uncultured Collinsella sp.
ACAAAAAACGTACCCGAACCCTTTCTCGTAAAGAATCGGGTTCGAGTACGAACTGAATACTGGAGCAATAAAAAACCACCAGAAAGGTGCCTGTCCCCTTTGTGGTGGTTTTGGGCCAGTCCTAGAGCGTGTGGCCGTAAGCGTCGGCAGCCTTGATGGCGGCGGCGAACTTTTCGTCGGTGAAGGGCTCGGGGTTTCCCTGCTTCCACTCGTTGGTGGCGTGCGCGTACTCGCACAGGGCCAGGATGTCGGTCTCGGAAAGCCCGACCTGCTCAAGCGTCACGGGCAGCCCCATCTGCTTGTTAAAGGCGGCGTAGCACTCAAGGTTCTCGGTATCGCCCGTATAGGCAAACAGCACCAGCACGCCCAGGCTCACGACCTCGCCATGCAGGTAGGTGCCCTCGCGCGGAATGCTGCAGGTGGCGTTGTAGAACGCATGCGCCACGCTTGAGTTGTAGTAGTAATCGTTTTGGTTGGTCAGGTTCGAGACATAGCCCGTGTTGACCACGATGTCGAGCGCGATCTGCTTGACGGCCTCGCTCGACAGGTCCTGGCGCACGTCCTCTAGACCCTGCACGCCATAGGTAAACAGCGGCTCGGAGCAGGTGTGGGCGAGTGCCAGGCCAAGTCCGGCGGTGTGCTCCAGGTTGCCGGCGCTCGTGGCGTACTCGACCTCGGGCTGCTTGGACAGGGCATCGCCCACGCCCGCCCAGAAGTACTCCGCCGGAGCCTCGGCGATGATCTTGGGGTTGATGAAGATGTGCGCCGGGCGGTTGGGATATGAATAGCCCTCGAGCGAGCCGTCGTCGTTGTAGACAACGGCAATGGCGGTCGCGGCCGAGCAGTTGGAGCAGATCGTCGGTACCGTAAAGACGATCTTCTTGAGCTCGATGGCCGCTGTCTTGACGGTGTCGAGCGCCTTGCCGCCGCCGCATGCGATAAGAACGTCGGCTTCTTGGCAGGCAGGGGAGTTCACAACCTTGGCGATATTGGCGCGCGTACTGTTGGTGCCGTAGACGCGCGTCTCCAGAATCTCGACGTCGGTGCCCTTCAGCGCCGCTTCGATACCGGGAAGCGCCGCTGCCAGTGCTCGTTTACCACCGATAATCGCGACCTTGGTCGCTCCGTACTCGTCCAGTGCGCCGGGCAGCTCGTCAAAGCAGTCCTCGCCGACGGTGTAGTCGCTCATTCCAATCGTGCGCATAGCAGCCTTCTTTCGTTAGATAAAGTGCTTTCAGGTATTTTGCTCCAAGTGAGTGCTTGCGATCGCGAGAAGTTTCTAAAGTATGAAACCGATGTTGAGGGTTTTTCGCCGGCGTTGACCGTGCTACCATACAGCGCATAAGCGTTGATGGGGACGAGTAGTCGGCCGTCCGCATGCTACAGAGAGCGGGGAGCGCTGAGAACCCGTGCATGCGACCGATGAAAATCACCCCGGAGCTGCGGTCCCAACGGACGTGCCGCACAGGCACGTCTTAGTAGACATCGCCGAGATGGTCGTCGATACAGACCAGCCGAGTAACGGATGCGAGCGCGCGGCGACGCGGGCGAGGGCATCTAAGCTGGGTGGTTAAGCGAAGAGCTTTTGCGGGCGTGCAGCCCGTTTGTGGCGCTTCGTCCCAGCTTGTAGGGACGGGCGCTTTTTTGGTGCCCAACGGGCGTGTGCGCCCACGACATGAAAGGGGTACCGTGGCAAACGAGTACAAGCAGACGATGAATCTGCCCAAGACCGGTTTTCCCATGCGTGCCGGTCTTTCCAAGTCCGAGCCCAAGCGACTCAAGGACTGGCAGGACAACAAGGTCTATGAGCAGGTTCTAAAGAAGAACGAGGGTCACAAGAAGTTCGTGCTGCACGACGGCCCTCCGTACGCCAACGGTCCGATCCACATCGGCCACGCCATGAACAAGATCTCCAAGGACATGATCAACCGCTACTGGATGATGCAGGGCTATGAGGTCCCTTATGTTCCCGGTTGGGACTGCCACGGTCAGCCGATCGAGCACAAGGTCGAGGAGAAGCTCGGCACCGAGAAGTTCAACCAGACCTCCACGGCTAAGATCCGCGAGCTTTGCAACAAGTTCGCTGTCGAGAACATCGAGCTGCAGAAGGCCGGCTTCCGTCGTCTGGGCGTGCTCGGCGACTGGGACAACCCCTATTTGACGCTCTATCACCAGCATGACGCCGCCGACATCGAGGTCTTTAAGGCCATGTTCGATAAGGGCATGATCTATCGCGGCCACAAGCCGGTTCACTGGTGCAAGCACTGCCACACCGCGCTGGCCGAGGCCGAGATTGAGTACTCCGACGAGACGAGCCCGTCCATCTTCGTGCGCTTTGAGATGACTTCCAAGCCCGCCGGTCTCGAGGGCTTCGACGGGCCGGTCGACTTTATCATCTGGACGACCACGCCGTGGACCATCCCCTCCGACCAGGCCGTTTCCCTCAAGCCCGGCGCCGCCTATGTCGCCGTTGAGCACGACGGCCGCGCCGAGGTCATGCTCGAGGACCTTGCTCCCAAGTGCTGCGAGGAGTTTGGCTGGGAGTACACCCCGGTCATGGTCGACGGCAAGCCCTACGTGGTTCCCGCCGAGACCTTCCACCACATCCACTACAAGCAGCCGATCTTTGACGGCGTTGAGGGCGTGGCGCTGCTGGCCGATTACGTCGGTGTCGATGACGGTACCGGTATCGTCCACAACTCGCCCGGTCACGGCGTCGATGACTACTTTGCCTGCCTCAAGGAGGGCATCACCGACATCTGCATGCCGGTCGATGACGACGGCAAGTTCTACACCGGCGAGGAGTTTGGTACCGGTGGCCCCTTCAGCGGTATGGATACCGATGAGGCCAACCCGCACATCATTGAGTTCCTGCGTGAGCGCGGCACCCTGGTCCTCGAGAAGGAGATCACGCACAGCTATCCGCACTGCTGGCGCTGCAAGCACCCGGTGCTCTTCCGTGCTACTGACCAGTGGTTCGTCTCGATGGACAAGACCGGCTTGCGTGAGCAGGCTGGCAAGGAGGTTCGCGAGAACGTCAAGTGGTATCCGGCTCACGCCGCCAACCGCATCGGCGCCATGGTCGAGCAGCGTCCCGACTGGTGCATCAGCCGTCAGCGCAACTGGGGCGTGCCTATCCCCAGCTACACCTGCGCCGACTGCGGCGAGAAGATCATGAACGACGCCACGCTCGACGCCGTCATTAAGCTCTTCCACGAGAAGGGCTCCGACGCCTGGTTCACCGACGCTCCTGAGAGCTATCTGGGCGAGGCCTGCGTCTGCCCCAAGTGCGGTGGCCATCACCTCAAGGCTGATAAGGACATCCTTGACGTGTGGTGGGACTCCGGCGTGTCCTGGAAGGCCGTCTGCGAGTATCGCCCCGAGCTTGAGTACCCGGCGGACGTGTACCTCGAGGGTTCCGACCAGCACCGCGGTTGGTTCCAGAGCTCGCTGCTCACCTCGGTGGGCGCCAACGGCCACGCTCCGTACAAGGCGGTCGTCTCGCAGGGCTTCACCCTCGACGGCCAGGGCCGTAAGATGTCCAAGTCGCTCGGCAACGTTATCGACCCCAACAAGGTCTGTGACGAGATGGGCGCCGACATCATCCGCCTGTGGGTTGCTTCCGTCGATACCAGCTCCGACGTGTCCATCGACCACGAGATTCTTGCTCGTACGTCCGATGCCTACCGTCGTTTCCGCAACACGCTGCGCTTCCTGCTCTCCGAGCTCGAGGGTCAGTTTGAGCCCGAGACCGACGGCGTCGCCTTTGCCGACCTGCTGCCGCTCGACAAGCTCATGGTTGCCCGCCTGACCCAGGTCCAGGCCGAGGTCGACGACGCCTACGCTAGCTACGAGTTCCCGCGCGCCTACCGTGCGCTTTACGACTTTGTGGTTACCGAGCTGTCCAACGTGTATCTCGACGCCCTGAAGGACCGTCTGTACTGCGAGAAGCCCGGCTCGCTCGAGCGCCGGAGCGCCCAGACCGTGCTTGCCGAGCTCTTCTCGATGCTCATGCGCGACCTGCAGCCGATCCTGTCCTACACGGTCGACGAGGCCATGGCCTATGCACCCACCGGCTGCGTCGATCACCAGAAGTACGCCGCGCTGCTCGATTGGTATAAGTCGCCCATTACGGTCGACGAGGCCAATGAGTTTGAGGGCGTGCTTGAGGCTTCGCTCGAGCTCCGTAGCGCCGTGACCAAGGCCCTTGAGGATGCCCGCTCCGCCGGCACCTTCACTAAGAGCCAGCAGGTCCGCGTTAAGGCGGTCGTTCCCGCCGAGATGTATGCGCTGCTGACCGGCGACAAGGCCGTCGACCTGGCCGAGTTCTACATCGTCTCCGCTGTTGAACTGACCCAGGGCGAGGACCTCTCCGTTGCCATCGAGGCCGCCGAGGGCGAGTGCTGCGACCGTTGCTGGAATTACCGCACCACCGTTGGCGAGTACAACGGTCACGCTCACATTTGCAAGAGGTGTGCGAACGCCCTGTAGGTTCCGCCGTTCTACCGAACGGCGGACCTGCCGACGCTGCGCGGGCCGCATTTGGACAATCTGACGTTCAATTTCAAGGGCGCGACCGAAAGGTCAGCGCCCTTTCATTTCACGTCACCTTGTCTCAAATGCGACCCGCTCGCTCATTTATGCTCTACCTGCGGTGTTTCCGTTCTTGGGAGATTTGTCGCTTCTTGCTTGCGTCAAGGTATGATTATCTACTGCGTTAAACGGAATTCGATTGTTTTGAGGGTAGGGGATTGATTTGAGTCGTACTGGGGATATGACGCCGCCTTTGCGTTGGCGGTTGGGTGTTGCTGGTAGCGTGGCGTTGGCCGTGCTGCTTGTTGACCAGCTGACCAAGCTTGCGGTTCGTGCCGTTGGCGATGCTCTGCATGTGACTGTTATCCCCGGTGTGATCGACTTCCTTTTCGTGCGTAACATCGGTGCTGCCTTTAGCATGGGCGAGGGACATGGCCTCGCGTTTGCCGTGCTGGCGTTTGTCGTTATCGTTGCGATCGCGGTGTACTTGCTTCGCGCGCCCCAGCTTGCTCGCTTTGAGGTTGTGGGCATGGCTATGGTCGTGGGCGGCGCCATTGGCAATGCGATCGACCGTCTGGCTTTTGGCTTTGTGACCGATTTTATTGCCACCACCTTCATCGACTTCCCCGTCTTCAATGTGGCCGATGTCGGCATTACGGTCGGTGTGGTGCTTGCCCTCATCGGCTACATGTTCTTGAGTCCTGCGGCCCGTGAGGTCGACGCGACCGCCGAGCTCAACGCCCGTGACGAGGCCCGCGCTAAGCGCAAGGCCCAGCAGCGTGGGGAGCGTGCCCGCAAGATTCGCGAAAGGAGCGAGCACTAATGGCCGACATCCATATCCTTGTTGCCGACGATGCCGCTGGTCAGCGTCTTGACGCCTATCTGGGCGCTAATGACGGCTGCCCTACGCGCTCTGCCTGCGCGCATCTGATCGAGGGCGGTGCCGTTGCCGTCAACGGCGAGACATGCCTGTCAAAAAAGTATGCCGTGCGCTCCGGCGACCGTATTTCGGTCGATTTGCCCGAGCCGCACGATCCCACCGATGTGATTCCCGAGGCCATTCCCCTCGATATCCGCTACGAGGACGACTACCTCATCGTGCTCTCCAAGCAGCGCGGTCTGGTGTGCCATCCCGCCCATGGCCACGAGAGCGGCACCCTTGCGAACGCCTTGGTCTATCACTGTGGCATTGACCATCTGGGCACCGTGCAGGGTGAGGACCGCCCCGGCATCGTGCATCGTCTGGATCGTGACACCTCGGGCCTTATGCTCGCGGCAAAAGACGACGACACCCAGCGCGCGCTCCAGAATCTCATCCGCACGCGCACGCTCGACCGCCGCTACATTACGCTCGTCCACGGCCACATTGCCATGGACGAGGGCACCATTAACACCGGCATTGCCCGTTCTACGCGCGACCGTGTCAAGATGGCGGTTTCGGACGATCCTTTCGCGCGCCAGGCCATTACGACCTTTAGGGTCCTCGAGCGCTTCGATTCCACGCGTTTTGACGATGGCTATACGCTCGTCGAGTGCCACCTGTTTACGGGTCGCACGCATCAGATTCGCGTGCACATGCGCCATATCAACCACGCCTGCGTGGGCGATCCGCTCTACGGTAAGTGCGATGCGCGTGCCGACCAGGGTTTGACCAGGCAATTCCTCCATTCCTGGCGTGTGGCGTTCGATCATCCCGTGACGGGGGAGCGCATTGAGTGCCGCGATGAGCTGCCGTGGGATCTCGCCGCCGTTCTGGATGACCTAGCCCCGCGCTCGCTCGGCCGCACTGCCGCCGGCGACGAAATCGTTCCGCAGCTCGGTCTGCTCGAAGCCTAACCAGTATTAGGTGGTTTCTTGAACTCGGTTAGCCTACGGTAAGATATACGGTTGTTTACGTAACGCGTTCTCGGGAGCCTGTATGCTCGCTTTTTTACAAACTAACACGCCCATCGTGATCTTTAACCAGATTGTGGTTACGCTACTCACGGTCTGCTTTCTGTACCAGGTGGTCTTCTTTGTCATTGGCGCTCTTCGTGGCGAGGTCGCGCCTCCCAAGGCCAAAAAACTCCACCGCTATGCCTTTTTTATCGCGGCGCATAACGAGGAGGCCGTGATCGCCAACCTCGTTCGCTCCATCAAGGACCAGGATTATCCGTCCGAGCTTATCGAGGTCTTCGTGGTCGCCGATGCCTGCACCGATAATACGGCGCAGCTCGCGCGCGAGGCAGGCGCCATCGTTTATGAGCGCAACGACCTGGCCCGCAAGGGTAAGAGCTGGGTCATGGACTTTGGTTTCGATCGCATTCTCAACGAGTATCCCGACACGTTTGAGGGCTACTTTATCTTCGATGCCGACAACGTTATCTCCCGCGATTACGTCTCCAAGATGAATGATGCCTTTGACCAGGGCTTCCATGTGGTTACGAGCTATCGTAACTCCAAGAACTTCGGCAGCTCGTGGATCTCGGCAGCGAATGCCACCTGGTATCTGCGTGAGGCCCGCTTCCTCAACAACGCGCGCAACATCTGCAAGACGTCTTGTGCCGTCTCTGGTTCGGGCTACCTCATCTCCGCCAGCGTAATTGAGGGCATGCACGGCTGGCAGTTCCATACGCTGACCGAGGACATCCAGTTCACTACGTTCTGTGCCATTCACGGCATTCGCATCGGTTATGCGCCGGCGGAGTTCTTTGACGAACAGCCCGTGACGTTTAAGGCGTCCTGGAAACAGCGCATGCGCTGGACCAAGGGCTTCTACCAGGTGTTCTTTACCTACGGTAAGCACCTGGTCAAATCGACCTTCCGCTATCATCGCTTTGCCGCCTACGACATGTTTATGACCATCGCCCCGGGTATGCTGCTGTCCTTGATCTCGATGCTCGCTAATGCGACGTTCTTGATTGTGGGTGGCCTTTCGCATGGTTTCTTGGCAACCGAAGTCGAGATGCAGGCGTGCGCCGCTTCGCTCATTATGACTTTCGCCATGATGTATCAGACTTTCTTCATCCTGGCGCTGCTCACGACTATCTTTGAGTACAAGCATATTCACTGCGCGCAAAAGTGGCGCCTGGTGACTAACCTGTTTACCTTCCCGATCTTTATGTTCAGCTATATCCCCATCACGGTGGCTGCGCTGTTCCTGAAGGTCGACTGGGTTCCGACGCAGCACGCCGTCAACGTCACCCTTGACGAGGTCATGCAAGGCGCCAAATAATCACCACCAAAACCACCACAAAGGGGACGGGCACCTTTGTGGTGGTTTTTGTTTATGCGATGTAACTCGAGGAGGCGTTCGATGGTCTATATCCCATTTTGGTTGTTTGCTATTGCTGGCGCCGTTATCGATGCTCGTGATCGGCGGTTCCCGAATTCGCTTGCCGGCGCGTGTGCGGTGGCGGCGTTAGCGGGTGTTTGGTTCGATCTCGGTTTGAACACAGCGCTTGACCACGCAGGTCTTGCTGTCATCGTGTATCTTGCTCTCGTGCTGACTGAGTCCCTCTGGCGTCGTCTTCGCCAAACCCCGGGCATCGGCATGGGAGATGCTAAGGCACTTTTCGCGCTTTGCACGCTCGACCCTATGGGCGGCATCGTGGCATTTGCCGTCGCGCTCCTGGCCCTTGCCGCCGCCTGTCTCATCGCAAAATCGCGCTCCCTGCCATTACTCCCGTTTTTGGTGCCGATTTTTGCCATAATCGAGGTCGTGGGCTGCACATTGTAACCGATTGCGCATCCTACTTAAGGAGCATGCCATGGCAACTAATCAAGAAACGGCCGTCATTAAGGCGCGCATGGACCGCATTCCCGCGGCGTTGTCGCCCGAACTCGTCGAGCGCATTTCCGCCGATCGTGCTTCGGGTGCCGTCAACCCGTGTCGTTGCAACGACGAGCAGGTCATTCGTCGTGTTGAGCGAGCAGCGGACGAGGGCACGCTGATGCGTCCGGCATTTATTCGCGATACCGAAAAGATTCTTCATCTTCCGGCGTACACGCGTTATGCAGGCAAAACACAGGTCTTCAGTTTTCGCAGCAACGACGACCTGTCGCGTCGTGGCCTGCACGTGCAGCTTGTCTCGCGCATCGCACGCGATATCGGCCGCGCTCTGGGGCTCAACTGCGATCTGATCGAGGCGATTGGCCTGGGCCACGACTTGGGACACACGCCCTTTGGCCATGCTGGTGAGCGATTCCTCAACGATATTTACCGCGAGCGCACAGGTCGCTACTTTTTCCATAACGTGCAGTCGGTCCGCGTGCTCGACGCGCTGTATGGCCGCAACGTGTCACTCCAGACGCTCGACGGCGTGCTATGCCATAACGGCGAGTACGAGCAGCGCGTGTTTGAATTGTCGGATATGGGCTCCTTTGACCAGTTCGATCAGGCGGTCGAGGACTGCATCGCCACGGGCTATGGCGCCATTGGGCACCTGCGTCCCATGACGCTCGAGGGCTGCGTCGTTCGCATCTCGGATATTCTTGCCTACGTCGGTCGTGACCGTCAGGATGCGATCGCGGCAGGTCTGCTTTCGCCCGACGCTTTTGACGATGGTCGGGGCGGCGCCTATAACAGCTGGATTCTCACGCACGCTTCCATCGATATCGTTGAGCATAGCTATGGTAAGCCGCGCATCGAGATGAGCGAGGACCTGTTTGAGGAAATTCGCCGAGCCAAGCGCGAGAACTACAAGAAGATCTATAGCAAGGGCGGTATCGAAGGCGATTCCGAGGCGGAGCTGCGCGAGGCGTTCGAAAAGCTCTACGACCGTTGCCTGCGGGATCTAAACAGTGGCGACGAGTCCTCTTATATCTTTAAGCACCATATTTCGCGCATTGAGCAGCAGCTTTCCTACTACGATCGCACCTATGCCTGGCAGGACGGTAAGGATCAAGCCGTGGTGGATTACATCGCGAGCATGACGGACGGTTATTTCTGCGAGCTGACGAGCAAGCTGTTCCCGGGTCTAAAGTTTCTGCATCGTACCTATATTAACGAACGGTAGTTCGTATTTATTCGGTATACTGTTTGTGGAAAACGTTTTTGATTGATGCACGGGATGGCTATGGACGACCTTTTTTCTGCTTCGACGCGCGAGCGTTCCTTTCAGAATGCGCCGCTCGCGGTGCGCATGCGCCCAAATTCGCTCGATGATTACGTGGGCCAGCAAAAGGCCGTCGGTAAGGGCTCATGGTTGCGTGCCGCGATCGAGCACGACGTGCTTTCGAGCGTGATTCTGTACGGGCCGGCCGGTACGGGTAAGACGACGCTGGCCCACATTATCGCCAACCATACCAAGAGCGAGTTTGTCGAGGTCAGTGCCGTGACGGGCACCGTAAAGGACTTGCGCCGCGTGATCGATGAGGCTAAGACCCGTCTGAACACCTACGACCGCCGCACCATTCTATTCATCGATGAGATTCACCGCTTCTCTAAGTCGCAGCAGGATGCCCTGCTGCATGCAGTTGAGAACCGTACCGTCATTATGATTGGCGCTACGACGGAGAACCCGTACTTCGAGGTCAATTCGGCACTGTTGTCGCGCGGACGCGTGGTGGAGCTTGAACATCTGAAGGATGAGGATATCGCCACGCTTATTGAGCGTGCGCTCGAGGCACCACAGGGCTTGAACGGAAAGTTTTCTGCCGATGATGATACGGTCAAGACCATCTGCACGCTGGCCGCGGGTGATGCGCGCTCTGCCCTGACGACGCTCGAGCTGGCGAGCGAGATTGCCGTCACGCGTCCCGATACCGAAGGGACGCCAGCGCCGGCGGCGGGGGAGCGTTATCCCATCACCGTCGATGACGTGAAGATTGCCAACCCGCGCCGCGGTTTTTCGTATGACAAAAACGGCGACATGCACTATGACATTATCAGTGCGTTCATCAAGTCCATGCGCGGCAGCGACCCCGATGCCACGATCTATTGGCTCGCGCGCATGATTGACGCGGGGGAGGATCCTAAGTTTATCGCCCGTCGCATTATGATTCAGGCTTCTGAGGATGTTGGCAATGCCGATCCGCAGGCACTTTTGGTGGCACATGCCGCGTTTAAGTCTGCCGAGGTCATTGGCTATCCCGAGTGCCGCATTAACCTGGCTCAGGCTGCACTCTATGTGTGCTTGGCGCCTAAATCCAACGCGTGCGAGGCTTCGATCGATGCGGCGCTGGCCGATATCCACTCTAGTGGGCTTCGCGAGGTGCCGAGTTATCTACGCGATCGCCATCGCCCGGGCAGCGATGAATACGGTGTGTATAAGTATCCGCACGATTATCCCGAAGGCTGGGTCGACCAGCGCTATTTGCCCGAAGGCTTAGAACGCGGTGCATTTTGGCAGCCTGCCGGCCGCGGTTGGGAAGAATGGCGCGTAGAGCAAAGCGAACGCGACCGCAGCGGGAATGCACCGAAGTAGCTGCTGATAATTTTGTCCCACGTTGCTGCTCTTGGCATGTTCGGTCCCCTTTGGGGTACCATGGAAAGCGTTTGTATTTCGATTCCTTTGGGAGGCTTGTATGAGTCCCATTCAAATCGCCTTGCTGCTGCTTGCCGTTGCCGGCGTGTGGGCTATCGTTGAGCTTGCGCTCACCCTGCGCAAAACCCGCACCGTTGTCGACTCGCTCGACAAGACGGTAACCGACCTCAACAATACGATTGCCGAGGCGCAGCCCGTGGTGGCAAAGCTTGATGGCGCCGTTGACGAGCTTACGCCGGCACTTGCCCAGATGGAGCCGCTCCTCAAGTCGAGCAAGACTGCCGTTGATGCTCTGACGTCTAACCTCGTTGAGGTTGAGGCGGTCGTTCGCGACATTTCCGAGGTCACGGGCAGCGTGGCCGAGGCCAGCAATGCCGTATCGAGCGTGACTGATTCTGCTGCTGGCGCCGTGCAGAAGCTCTTCAATAAGGTGAAGGCTCCTGCAGCCGACGCCGATCGCAAGCTCGCCGCTGCCGCTGCCGAGGCCGAGCAGCCCACTGAGCGCGTTCTGATTGGCGACGACGATGCCGCTGCTGACGACGATGATGTTCAGAAGCCCGCTGCTAAGCCTGCTCAGTATTACACCTATACGCCTGCCGAGACCTCCGAGGAGTCCTGCGATGAGTAGCGAAGCAACCTGCCCCATTACGCTGAGCGTTGCCGGTGATCCGCGTCTCGCGCGCTTGGTGCGCATGACGGCCGCCAACGTCGGCGCCCTGTGCTCTATGTCCGTCGATCGCATCGAGGACATTCGTATGGCTGCCGAAGAAGCCTTCATCTTTGGCTGCACGGCTGTTGATTCCGACGATATCTCGATCAAATTCGATGTCGACGAATCGCATGTGGGCATGACCTTTACCTTTGGCGACCAGGCGACTGTCGATGAGGATGACCAGGCTGCCGTGTATGCCGAGCTCATTTTGGCGAGTGTGTGCGATTCCTACGAAAAGACTGCGGCGCCCCTGACGCTTTCCCTCGATCTCAAGGCGGATATCTAATATGACCGAACGTTCCCGGAGCGGCAAGACCGCTTGGGACAAGGAGAAAACCCGCGAGCTGTTTCGTCGCTACAAGGAGACCGGTGATCCGGACGCCCGCGAGCAGCTCGTCATGTCCCATATGAACCTGGTAAGGTTCCTTGCCAACAAATTTAAGAATCGCGGTGAGCCGCTCGACGACCTCATGCAGGTCGGCTATCTGGGCCTGCTCAAGGCAATCGACCGCTTTGACCCTGAGCGCGGACTCGAGTTCACCACGTTTGCCACGCCCACCATCTTGGGCGAGATCAAGCGTCACTTCCGTGACAAGGGCTGGAGTGTGCGCGTGCCGCGTCGACTGCAGGAGCTCTCGGCCAAGGTTAACCAGGCCACCGACAAGCTCACCAACGAGCTTCAGCGTTCGCCCAAGGTTGAGGAAATCGCCGATTACCTTGGCGTAACCGTCGACGAGGTGCTCGAAGCCATGGAATCGTCCTCGGCCTACACCTCGGTGCCCATCGAGGCCCCCGGTGCGTCCGATTCCGATGATGCGCCTTCGATTCTCGATCGCTATGCCGACGACGACAACGAGCTCGACTTTACCGATGACCGCCTGGTAATCGAGGAAGCTATCCGCGATTTCTCGCCGCGCGAGCGCGAGGTTATCGAGCTGCGCTTCGTTAAGGGCATGACCCAGATCGAGATTGCCAAGAAGCTTGGCATCTCGCAGGTGCAGGTCTCGCGCCTGCTGCGCCGCACGCTTAAGAAGATTCAAGATAAGATTGATCCCGACGGAGTGATGGTTCGTTCATGAGTGAGCACCCCCAACAAATCGACCGCACGCTTCGCGATACCCGCATTCTGACGCTGCGCATTTGGGGCGTCGTCGGCTGCATTGTCATCGCTGCCGTCATCTTTAACCTTATGGGCATCCTGGCACCGGTCATCGAGTTTCTCGCTGTCGGTTCCATCATCGCTTTTGTGATGTCTCCGATCACCAACTGGCTCGAGCATCACGGTGTCGGACGTGGCCTCGGTTCGCTCATCGCACTCATTGTGGTTGTTGCCGTGCTCGTCGGCGTCGTCTGCATCCTATCGCCTATTTTGCTCGGTCAAATCATGGAAGTCCTGAGCCGCCTGCCCGAGCAGCTTCGTGTTGCGGGTGGCGATCTCAACGAGATTCTCTCGCACGCTAAGACGCTCAACAACACGCCGCTCAAGGAGTATCTGGACGACAATCTTTCTTCGTTGGTTACCGTAGCGTCTAAGTACGTCTCGCAAATCGCTGCTGAGCTCGGCCGCGGTGTGTTTCCGCTCATTACCAACACGGCCTCGCAGCTGTTCGTCATCTTCCTGGGTCTGGTGCTTGCCTACTGGCTTGCCTGCGATTATCCCCGCATGCACCACGAGGTCTGCACCATCATCGGACAGGAAAAGGAGACCTCGTACCGCTTTATGGTGGCCATCCTTTCGCGTTCGGTCGGCGGCTACATGCGTGGCATGGTCATCACATCGATCTGTGGCGGTTTTCTTGCCTTTATTGGTTTTACGATCATCGGCCATCCGTATGCAGCACTCATGGCTATCTTTACCGGCATTATGCACCTGGTTCCGGTTGTCGGTCCCTGGGTGAGTGCGGCGATCGCCACGGTGCTCGGCTTTATGTTCAGCCCCATGCTGGCGTTGTGGACGCTTGTCGTGACCATGGTGGCTCAAAACGTCACCGATAATGTCATTTCGCCTAAGGTCATGCAGAGCTCGGTGCAGGTGCATCCCGTTATGAGCCTGACGGCTCTCGTTATCGGTTCGGCACTCATGGGTCCCATCGGCATGGTTATCGCCATTCCGCTGTGCGCGGCCCTCAAGGGCATTTTCGTCTACTACTTTGAGAACGAGACCGGGCGTCAGCTCGTGGCATACGATGGTGCCGTGTTTAAGGGCACTCCGTATCGCGATACCGAGGGTAACCCAGTTGCCGCCTACGACGCGCTTGGCGACGATACGTTCATCTATGAGTCCGAGCTCATCGGCAACGAGACCGCGCCCGAGGCCCAGGCCATGCCCAAGCCCGAGCTCGATAATCCCTGGATTAAGCTCTCAGGCCTGCAGCCCGACGCGACGGGTTTCTTTAAGAACCCCTTTGCCAAGGACGACGACACAAGCTCTGACGACGACACCAAAACCGGCATCGACGGCTCCATGGACGATTCGGATTCCAAATAGGCCCTGTTAGCGTTTCTTGATGTTGTAAATAACAATAAACGCGATCAAAGCGATTGATAAGGGGCCAGCCACATAGAAAAAGATGGCGTCAATTGCGCTTAGGGTGTAATACGCTTTATCGCCAGATGTTACTGCGTACAATGCGTAGCCAAATCTCGGCTGGTTCACATACCAGCTCGAGTAAGCGAAGATTGCTAAAAGGGCTACCGAGGTTAGTGCATTCACGACAAACCGTTTGCTATTCATCGATCGCTCCTTCCGGACGATTCTTATATGCAATTATACCGAAATCATTTTTTTCAAAGTATTTGACAGACCTAAATAACGTGCACTTTCGCTGGAGGGTCGCTGTTTGGCGGCCCTCTTTTTTGCACAGGCGCGGTGGGATGGTAATATCGTTACGTTTGAACTGTTTCGATGTGAAACCGAGGAGATTCCCTCTATGAGTGCTGACTACCCGTCAATGACTACGGCCGAGATTCGCTCCAAGTTCCTCAACTTCTTTGAGGAGCGCGGTCTTAAGCTCTATCCTTCTTCGTCCCTCGTCCCTGACGATCCTTCGCTGCTGCTTGCCAACGCCGGCATGAACCAGTTTAAGGAGTACTACCAGGGCAAGAAGACCATGAAGGAGATCGGCGCGATCTCCTGCCAGAAGTGCGTCCGCACCAACGACATCGACTGCATCGGCGAGGACGGCCGTCACCTGTCCTTCTTTGAGATGCTCGGCGACTTCTCCTTTGGCGGCGTCTCCAAGCAGCAGGCCTGCGCTTGGGCCTTTGAGCTCATCACCAAGGAGTTCAAGCTGCCGCTCGACCGCCTGTACTTCACCGTCTTTACCGAAGACGACGAGACCCACGACGTGTGGCGCTCTCTGGGCGTTGCCGAGGATCACATCTCCCGCCTGGGCGAGGACGACAACTTCTGGGCCGCTGGCCCCACCGGCCCCTGCGGTCCGTGCTCCGAGATCTACTTTGACATGGGCGAGGAGGTCGGTTGCGGCAGCCCCGACTGCAAGCCTGGCTGCGACTGCGACCGCTTCCTTGAGTTCTGGAACCTCGTGTTTACCCAGTACGACCGCCAGGAGGACGGCTCCATGCCGGAGCTGCCGCACCGCAACCTCGATACGGGCATGGGTCTGGAGCGCATGGCCGCTATCATGCAGCACAAGACCGCTAACTACGACGGCGATCTGATGCAGCACCTCATCAAGCTCGGTGAGAAGATCAGCGGCAAGACCTATGACGCCGACGATTACTCCGGTGCCAGCCGCTCCCTGCGCATCATCGCCGACCACTCCCGTGCCGTCGACTTTATGATCTCCGACGGCATCCTGCCCGGTAACGAGGGTCGCGAGTACGTCCTGCGCCGCCTGCTCCGTCGTGCCGTGTTCCACGGTCGTCTGCTGGGCATCGAGGGCGCCTTCCTGACCAAGTTTATCGACGAGGTCAACGCTCAGATGGGCGAGGCTTATCCCGAGCTGCTCAAGAACGTCGCGCTCGTTAAGGGCATCGTCGCCTCCGAGGAGGAGCGTTTCTCAACGACGCTCGACAACGGCCGCGTTTACCTGGACGAGGCCCTGGCCGCGCTCGCCGACGGCGCTGTCCTTCCGGGCGATGTTGCCTTTAAGCTTCACGACACCTTTGGTTTCCCCATTGATCTGACTGTCGAGATCGCCGGCGCCGCCGGTCACGACGTCGACATGGACGGCTTTACCGCCTGCATGGAGGACCAGAAGGCCCGCGCCCGCGCCAACGCCAAGGGCGATGCCTGGGGCAGCTTCAATGACGTGTGGGTCGAGCTTTCGGACAAGGTCGCTGCGACCGAGTTCGACGGCTATGACAACGACGTCATTGATGGCGCCAAGGTTGTCGCCATCGTGAGCAACGGCGAGTCCGTCGAGTCCGTTGCCGCCGGCGAGGACGTCGAGGTCGTGCTCGACCGCACCCCGTTCTATGCCGAGATGGGTGGCCAGCAGGGCGACGCCGGCGAGCTTTCCGCCGAGGGCGTTGCGCTGACCATTTCCGATACCAAGAACCACAACGGCCTGTATGCCCACGTCGCCCACGTCGCCGAGGGCACGCTGACCGTCGGTGCTACCGTGACCGCGGCGCTCGACGCCGAGCGCCGTGGCTTCCTGCGTCGCAACCACACCGCCACGCACCTGCTCGACGCCGCGCTTAAGCAGGTCCTGGGCGAGCATGTCTCCCAGGCTGGCTCGTTGGTGACGCCCGAGCACCTGCGCTTTGACTTCACGCACTTTGAGGCCCTGTCCTCCGAGCAGCTCAAGGCTGTCGAGGACCTGGTCAACCAGCAGATCTTCGCTTCCAAGCCGGTTGTGACCCGCGTCATGGGCATCGACGAGGCCAGGGCCGCCGGTGCTGTCGCCCTGTTTGGCGAGAAGTACGGCGATGTCGTCCGCGTTGTCTCCGTGGGCGCCGAGGATCAGCCGTTCTCCCGTGAGCTCTGCGGTGGTACGCATGCCGCCAACACTGCCGAGATCGGCCTGTTCAAGATTATTTCCGAGTCCTCCACGGGCTCGAACGTCCGTCGTATCGAGGCCGTGACCTCTAAGGGCGCCCTCGATTACATGGCCGACCGCCTGGCGCTCGTTGACGCCGCTGCCGCTGCACTCAAGTGCCGCGTCGACGAGGTTCCCGCACGCGTGGAGAACCTGCAGGCCGAGCTGCGCGAGACCGCCGGCAAGCTCAAGAAGGCTCTGACCGGTGGCTCTTCCGACGCCATCTCCGGCGCCATCGAGGGTGCCGTCGAGGTCAATGGCTACAAGCTCGTCGTCGCTGAGCTCCAGGGCCTTGAAGCTGCCGACCTGCGCAACGTGTGGGATACCGTGCACCAGAAGGTCGCCGGCCCCGTCGCCTGCGTCGTCGCTAGCGTGACCGAAAAGGGCACCCCGGCCCTGCTCGCTGCCGGCTCCGATGACGCCGTCAAGGCCGGTTTCCACGCCGGTAACGTGATCAAGCAGATCGCGGGCCTGGTCGACGGTCGCGGTGGCGGTCGTCCCAACATGGCCCAGGCTGGCGGCAAGAACGCTGCCGGTATCGCCGATGCCCTCGGGGCTGCCAAGACCGCGCTCGGCGCTTAAGTAGTCGCTGTGGTCGCGCTCGCGCTGGACATAGGGGAGACCCGGATTGGCATTGCCATCTCGAGCCGTGATGGCAAGATGGCAATGCCCGTCAAGGTGCTCCCGACTGCCGAGGTCACTGGCATGGCCAAGACGTTCCGTTACCTGGTTGAGGACTATGAGCCCGATATCCTGGTAAGCGGACGTCCCTTGACCATGGCCGGTGAGCCCGGCCCCCAGGCCGAGCGCGTTGCCGCCGTTGCGCAAAAGATTGCCCAAGAGCTCGATCTTCCGCTTGAGTTTGAGGATGAGCGCCTGTCCTCGCAAGAGGCAAAGCGTATCCTGCGCGAGCAGGGACTCAACGAAAAGCAGATGAGGGGCAAGATTGACATGATCGCCGCCAGCCTGTTCTTGCAGACGTGGCTCGATCGCAAAAACGAGGAGGTTTCGCATGCCTAGCGCTTCCGATCCGCGCCAGCCGAATCGCCAGGGGCAGCCTACGCCGCGCCCTGTATCGTCTGGCCAGCGTCCGATGCAACCGACGCAGCGTGCGGCTCAGCCTGCTGCTCGTCCCGCACAGCCCTCCTCTCGTGCAGCACAATCTGCTCAGCGTCCTGCCCAACAGCCCGCTGCCCGCGCAGCCCGGCCCGCAAGCGGTACCCGCTTTAAGCAGCAGGCGCCCACGCAGCGTGCGCAGGCGCCTCAATCGCATACGCGTACACATCATGCTCACGGCACACATGGCGTAGCTCCGGCCACGCGCTCGAGCTATAACACGCATGCCCGCCGTGGCGTCCAAAAGAAAAGCTCTCCGGTGCCTATGATTATCGGCGTTGTTGTTGCCGTACTTGCACTTGCTGCCATTGCCTTCTTTGTCGTTCCGGCCGTCAAGGGCCTGTTTTGCGGGGAGGAGACAGGCGTCACCGCTGGCCAGCGAGTTACCGTCACGATTCCCGAGGGAGCTTCGGGCGATACGATCGCCTCGATTCTCTCCGAGAACCATATTGTCGAGAATCCCAAGGATTACTACGCGGCGGTCAAAAAGCTCAACGCAGATATGTCGCTCAAGCCCGGCACGTACTCGTTCACGACGCTGATGGATGCGACCAAGGTTGTCCAGCAGCTCATGGAGGGGCCCAATGCCGGCTCCGATGCGCTGACTATCCCTGAGGGCCTAACGGTCGACCAGGTCGCCGATCGCGTGGCCGCGGCATACGACAGCATCTCCAAGGAAGACTTCCTTAACCAGGCCAAGGCGAGCAATTATGTGAATGATTACGCTTTCCTTAAAGATGCCGCGAACGATTCGCTCGAGGGCTTCCTATTCCCCAAGACCTATTCGTTGGGTAAGGACCCGTCTGCCGATGATGTGATTCGCGCCATGCTTGACCAGTTCAACGCCGAGTATAAGTCGCTTGACTTTGCCAGCTGCGAGGCCAAGATCAAGGAGCGTTATGGCGTGGAGATGTCCGATTACGACATCGTTAACCTTGCCTCGATCGTCGAGCGCGAGGGCCTCAACGCCGATCAGCGCGCGCATGTGGCTTCGGTTTTCTATAACCGTATGGCGGGCAAGCTCGATGGCCTGCGTTACCTCAATAGCGATGCGACCATGATGTATGTCACCGGCGGCGAGGTTACCGCCGACGACCTGCAGAGCGATAGTCCGTATAACACCTATAAGCATGAAGGCCTGCCGCCCACGCCCATCTGCTCTCCGTCGCTCGAGGCGCTCAAGGCTACCCTTGAGCCGACCGACTCTGATGACCTGTATTTCTATATTACACAGGACGAGGAGTATTTCTCGAAGACCTACGAAGAGCACCAACAGTCTTGGAATTGATCATGAGGATTTTTAGCCCCAAACGATATGTTGCCTCAGTTGACCGCATCGACCTCGATACCCTCTGGGCCGACGGCAAGCGCGCCATTCTACTCGACCGCGATAACACTCTGGTGCCGCGCGATACCGAGCAGGTTCCCGCTGCGGTTTCAGTTTGGCTCGAAGCCGCCCATGCCAAGGGGTTTAAGCTGTGTATGGTGTCCAATAACTGGCATCGCGACCAGGTCATGGCATCGGCGCGCGAGCTGGGGCTCGAGGCTATCAGCCACGCCATGAAGCCCGCCCCGTTTGCCCTGAAGGCGGGTCTTAAGCGTCTGGGCGCTACGGCCGACGAGGCCGTGCTGATCGGCGATCAGCTGTACACGGACGTGTGGAGCGGTAATTTTGCCGGCGTTGACACTATTCTGGTCAAGCCGCAGGCGACCCAGGATCTGTGGTACACGCAGATCTTCCGTATCTTTGAGCGCCGGGCCCTGCGCGACCTTCCCTGCGAGGAATAGGTTTCGCCATGTCTCAGCACATCAAACACGGCTGCGACCATATCTTCTTTATCGGATTTTTGGGCGCGGGCAAGTCGACGCTTGCGCGCAACGTGGGCACTATGTTCAAGCGTCGATTCATCGATACCGATCGTTTGGTTGTGCGTCGATGCGGCAAGTCGGTGACCGAGATTTTTGAGACCGAGGGCGAGGATCGTTTTCGCGAGCTCGAGACCTCGGCACTCCGTTCGCTTCAAAGCGAGCGCAGCCTGCTGGTATCGTGCGGGGGCGGCATCGTCGAGACACCGGTGAACATTGAGCTGATGCACGAGATGGGTACCTGTGTGTACCTCGAAGGCGACTTTGAGGACTCGTTGCGACAGATTCGTCGCTCCGATACCCGGCCCGATTTCCGCTCGCCCGAGCACGCTGCGCGCCTGTTTGAGCATCGCCGTCCGCTGTATCGCCAGGCCGCCGATATTACCCTTGATATTCGCAACAAGTCCTTCGAGGACGTTTCCTACCTTTGTGCCGAGATGCTTTTGGAGCGTGGACTGCTATGATTCGCCGTCAACTTATCAATTTCCAAAACCGCAGTGTCGATGTCCGCGTCGGATTGGGCGCGTTCGAGGAGCTGCCGCGCATGTTTGCCTCGGCTGTGGGCAAGCCCAAGCGCGCGATGGTGGTTTGGAACGACGCCACATCCGAGCGGTTTGGCGAGGTTGTCGAGTATGCACTGGTTGACGCCGGTTTTGCTGTGTCGCTGCTCGTCCTCGAGGTTTCGCCTGCCGGTGCTACGCTTGCCGATGCCGATACCGTCTTTGGCGCCCTATCGGCTAACGGCATTACCTGCGACGATCTCGTTGTCGCCGTCGGCGATACGGCGACCTGCTCGGTCGTTTGCTGGTGTGCCAATCAGTGGTGCGGTCGCACCGAGTGCGCCTTGCTGCCGACGACGTTCGACGCCATGCTCACGGTCGCGACGACTATGAAGCCGCTCGTCGCCTCGTCGGCGAATGCGCTTCCCGCTATCGCGTTCCGTCCCGAGCCGGGCTTGGTCGTGTGTGACCTCGACCTTGTACGCGAGGCGGACCCCGAGGATCTCAAGCTCGGCTATGCGGTACTTGTTGGCACCATGCTTTCGAGCAGCAAGTCCCGCTGGAATCAGTTTACCGAGACCATTCCCGAGATTCTCGCGGGCGAGGAGGTCGCGCTCGTCAATGCCGTTCAGTGGTCTCAGACTGCCCGTAAGGACGTACTGATGGCCACGAACCCGAGCGCCCGCCATGCGCTCGATTTTGGCAAGACGGGGGAGCGTACCCTGCGCGCCTGCTTGGGCGATGCCGCTTCGCCGGTGCCTGCCTACCAGCTGTTGTCCGAGGGCATGCGCTTTGAGGCGCGCCTAGCACATGATGCCTGCGACTTCGATATCGATTACGTCTTTGAGGTCGATGACTGCCTGGAGGACTTTGGTATCGAGGAGCTTGCCTTTGATCTGGAGCCTGCCGCATATATCGAGGAGTTCCGCAGGCAGCAGTTTGCCCGCTCGAACCGCAGCATGTTGCCGCTGCCCGCGGCACTCGGCGCCATTCGTCTAACGAGCGTTGAGGACGAGGTTCTTGAGCGCCATGCTCACGCCTACTTGGCTTCTCGCAAAGAACTTCTCTAAGATTTATTGACATCCATCGTCTTTCGTATCATGTTGAGGGACGGGTTTTCAATCGGTCGCGGATCGCAAGCGATTCCGTCTTTCGGTTGAGACCCGTCCCGCACTTTTAGAGACAACAAGAAAGGAATCTGCATGTCAGAGTTTGCTGCCGGCCCTGCCGGTCGTATCGAGCGTGTCCGTACCCTGATGGCTGAGCGCGGCTACGACGCTATCGTGGTTCGTGACGAGGCCAATCTTCGTTGGCTTACGGGCGTGAAGGGCGTCTTTGATTACACCTTCGAGTTCCCGCACGCGGCGTTTATTACGGCTGACCAGTGCCTGTTCCATACCGACTCGCGCTACCTCAACAGCTTTGAGGAGAACACGCCCGCCGGCAGCCCCTGGGTCTACGACATGGACGAGGGCACCATCCCCGGTTGGGTCGCCGGCAAGATCGCGGCCAACAAGTGCCGCGTCTGCGCTGTCGAGGACGACATGCAGATCAACTTCTACCAGGGTATTCAGCGTGGCCTGGAGGATCGTTCTGTAGCCTGCATGCTGCCGCTGATGCATGACGACATTCGCAAGATGCGCGCCATCAAGGACGCCGAGGAAATCGAGCTCATGCGCCATGCGCAGTCGATCACCGACGCCGCCTTCCAGCATATGCTCGGCTTTATTAAGCCCGGTATGACCGAGAAGCAGGTTCGCAACGAGCTCGAGAACTTTATGTTCGCCAACGGCGCCGACAGCCTGGCCTTCGGTTCCATCGTGGCAAGCGGCCCCAACACCGCCAACCCGCATGCCGTCCCGAGTGATCGTGTGATCGAGAAGGGTGACTTCGTCCTCATGGATTACGGCGCGGGCTACTGCGACTACCGCTCCGACATGACTCGTACCGTCGTGATGGGCGAGCCCACCCAGGAGCAGCTCGACTTGTACGCGCTCGTACGCCGCACCCACGAGGAGTGCGTCGCCGCTATCCATCCGGGCGTCGAGGGCAACGACATTTTCAAGCTTTCCAAGAAGATCATTGGCGATGCCGGCTATGGCGATTACTACAACCATGGTCTGGGCCACGGCGTGGGCATTGACATCCACGAGCTGCCCAACTTCAACCGCAGCAAGAATATCATCGAGGTTGGCTCGGTTATCACCATGGAGCCCGGCGTGTACCTGCCTGGTGTGGGCGGCGTGCGCCTGGAGGACTACGGCGTGGTCACCGAGAACGGCTACGAGCCCTTCACCAAGACGCCGCATGACCTCCACGTCATCGATTGCTAGCTCATTTCGATAGATTTTGGGGCGGGGCGTTCGGATAGATTCGGACGCCCCGCGTTCTCTTTTTATGCGCTCGCTGCAGGCGCCGTCTGCAAGTGTATAATTTTGGTCGTATGTAATTTGGACGCTTGTGCGTTCTGCCCATAACAAGAAAGGTCGCTATGCCTACCATTTCTACCGCCGACTTCAAGAACGGCCTCGGTCTCCGCATTAAGGACAAGGTCTACACCATCGTCGAGTTCCAGCATGTCAAGCCGGGCAAGGGCGGCGCGTTTGTGCGCTACAAGACCCGCGACATCAAGAGCGGCCGCGTCGTCGAGAACACCTGCAACGCCGGCACCAAGTTCGAGAGCGTCATGCTCACTACCCGTGAGTTCCAGTACCTCTACAACGATGGCACCGACTACATCTTCATGGACAACGAGTCCTATGAGCAGGTTCCCGTTCCCGAGGACATGGTGGGCGAGAATTCCAAGTGGCTGCGCGAGAACGACATCTGCCAGCTGCTCTTCGCCGACGATGAGCTCATGGGCGTGACCCCGCCGATGTTCATCGAGACCACCATCGTCCAGACCGACCCGGGCTTTAAGGGCGACACCGTCCAGGGTTCCACCAAGCCGGCCACGATCGACACCGGCGCTGTCATCCAGGTCCCCATGTACCTCAACGAGGGCGAGGTCATCAAGGTTGACACCCGCGACGGCAAGTTCGTCTCCCGCGTCTAGCAACCAACTCTTCTAGGAGGACTCATGCCCCAGGAAATCAAGATTGACGGCATCGGTATATCGCCCGATGTTCTGACCGCCATCGTCTCGCGCGCCGTGTCGGATGTCGAGGGCATCGCCTCCGTTGGCGTCAAGGACCTTGCCACCAACCTTGTCTCCATGATGCTCTCGTCCAAGGCCCCGGCTTCCGAGCCGGCGGTCGAGGCCGAGGTCGTCGGCGACAAGCTCGCACTCACCGTGCGTGTCGTGGTGTTCTTTGGCTATCCGTTCAAGAAACTCGCCGAGGCCGTTCGCGCCGCCGTGGTCGCCGCCATCGATGCCCAGGTGGGTGTCGAGGTCGAGCGCGTTGACGTTTGCATCGACGGCCTCGTTTTCCCCAAGGAGTAACCTTTGAGCCTTAAGGTTTATCGCGGGCGCACGCTTGCCCGCAGTCAGGCGCTGCAGCTGCTGTTCCAGGCCGAGGCCACGGACAGTCCGCTCGAGCGCGTCCTCGAGGGCGATTTCCTGATCTCGAAGGGTCCCCTCGACCCCTATGCGCTGGAGCTTTGCCGTGGTGCCTACGAGCATATCGATCGCATCGACTGTGCCCTGCGCGCCGTCGCCAAGAACTGGGATCTTATGCGCATGCCCGGCGCCGACCGCAACCTGCTGCGTATCGCCGTCTACGAGATGCGCTTCCTCACCGACGAGGAGGTCTCGGACGCTATTGTTATCAACGAGGCCGTCGAAATCGCTAAGGCTTATGGCACCGACCAGTCCGCATCGTTTGTCAACGGCGTGCTGGGCAAGATCGCTCGCAGCGAGGAGCTGCCGGGCGAGGACCTGTACCAAGAGCTGCTGGCCGAGGATCGCGCTCGCGAGGAGGCGCAGGCTGCCGAGGCGGCCGCAAAGGTCGCTGCCGCTCAGGCTGCCGCCGGTGTACTTGCCGAGGATCCGGACGCTGCTGAGGCCGTCGAGGCCGACTCCGTCGAGGAGTAGCCATGCCAGAGGGTTCCGTCCGCAACTTCGATGAGATCTCGGATCGCCTGGACCAGATCATCGCCACCGTTCGCTCCAAGGATACGCCCCTGGAGCGTTCGCTCGATTTGTTTGACGAGGCGATTGAGCTTGGCTCCCGTGCGGTCGATATGGTCGACAAGTTTGAGCTGACGCCGCGTGAGGCCGACAAGCTCGAGCAGGAATACGATGAGGATGCGGCAAACGAGTCCCAAGATAGACAGGCTGCATCCCCGGATACGAATGGTTGATGGCATTCATGAAACGCGTGCGTCTCGATGACGAACTGATTTCACAGGGCATCTGCGCCGATCGCGCGGATGCCCTTCGCACTCTTATGGCCGGCTTGGTCTCGAGCGGCGGTGAGCGTTTGACCTCTCCGGGGCTCAAGGTGACGCCGGGCCTGCCGCTGCATGTTAAGGGACGCATTCCGTACGTTGGGCGCGGTGGCCTTAAGCTCGAGGGTGCGCTCGATGCGTTTTGTATCGATCCCACGGGCCTTGCCTGCCTGGACGTAGGTTGCTCTACCGGCGGCTTTACCGATTGCCTGCTCAAGCGCGGTGCTGCGACTGTTGTCTCGGTCGACGTGGGCCGTGCTCAGTTCGACTGGTCGCTTCGCCAGGACGATCGCGTGACGCTGCACGAGCGCACGAATGTGACGCAGCTGCCCGAGCTCGGCTACGGCGACGCAATCGACCTGGCCGTGTGCGACGTGTCGTTTACCAGCATCGCGAACATCATCGACGCCGTGCTGGCGTGCCTGACGCCGACGGGGTCGTTCTGCACGCTCGTGAAGCCGCAGTTTGAGGCTCCGGCGGCGCTGGTGGGCGAGGGCGGTATCGTGACAGATCCCACTGTGCGTGTTGACACGCTCGTGGCGGCGATTGAGCTGTTCGCCGCAAAAGGCTTGTTCCCGGTCGACGTGTGCGTGTCGCCCATCCATGGCGCCAAGGGCAACGTGGAGTTTTTCCTGTACGGCACGAGGTTTGCCCCCAGCGAGCGCTCCGATGACGAGTTGCAATCCCAGGTATCGGCTTTGAGCGAGAAAGCTGCAACGCTATGAAGGTCTTTCTGGTTCCCAATTACTACAAGCAAGAGGCGGTCGAGAGCGGCCTGATGCTCGAGCTTTGGCTGACGCGCCAAGGCTACGAGGTCGCATGGGCGGCCGACCAGCGCTCCAAGATCCAGAGTACGCCCGACGTGGATGGTGCCGATCTTGTCATCACGCTCGGCGGCGACGGCACGTTGCTTCGTGCGGCCCGTATCCTCAACTACCGCGAGATTCCTATTCTTGGTCTTTCCTATGGTCACTTGGGCTTTTTGACGGCGGCCAGTCCCGAGGAACGCGATATTTTGCAGGTTGTGAGCGATGCCCTGTCCGGTGAGCTCCACGTGAGTCGTCGCGCCACGATCGCTGCAGACATCGTTTCTGTGCGCGAGGACGGCACCAAGGATGTCGTGCGTTCTTTTGCCCTCAACGACATGGCGCTCACGCGCGGGCCGCTTTCCGATATGGTCGAGTTCGATATCACCGTTTCGGGCCACCATATCGACCGGCTGCGTGGCGACGGCGTTGTTGTGTCCACGGCAACCGGCTCTACGGGCTATGCGCTGAGCGCCGGCGGCCCTATCGTGAGCCCCGATTACACGGGTATGGTTTGCGTGCCCATCGCGCCGCACACCATTCAAGCTCGCGCTTTCTTGACTTCGCCAAGCGATGTCGTCGAGATTTTTATGTCTGACGACCGACCGAGTGTGCCTGCCATCGCTATCGACGGACAGTTTATTACCTGCGATGGTACCGTCGAGAGCGTAGCCGTGCGTCGCGGTCCCGGCGATGTTCTGCTGCTCGACTATGGCCCCGAGAGCTTCTATAACTCGGTGAGCCGCGTATTCTACGGAGTTCGCCATGATCGATGAGCTGCAGGTTTCAAACATTGCGCTCATTCGCGAGGCGACGTTGGTGCCGAGTGCCGGCTTGACCGTCCTGACCGGCGAGACCGGTGCCGGCAAGACCGCACTGCTCTCGGCGCTTAAGCTCATTTTGGGCGAGCGCGCGGATTCGTCGACCGTGCGCGAGGGTGAGGCGCTTGCGAGCGTCGAGGCGCGCTTGTTCGATGGCCCGCACGACACGGAGGGCTTCACCGTGCAGCGCAGCCTTTCTGCCGAAGGCCGCAGCCGCGTCAAGATTGATGGTCGCATTGCCAGCGTGCGCGAGCTTTCCGAGCGCGTCGGCGTGATGATGGATCTGTGCGGCCAGCATGAACATCAGCGCCTGCTCGATCCGGCACATCATGTTGCCATGGTCGATGCCTGGGCTGGTCGCTCTGCGCTCGAGGCGCTGGAAAAGTACCGTGTCTGCTTTAAGGCGTCGCGTGCGGCTGCCAAGGAGGTCCGTCGCGTAGAGGAGGCGTCGCGTGCGCAGGGGAGTCGCGTCGAGGAGGCGCGCTTCGCCCTCGAGCGCATCGCCGAGGTTGACCCCAAGCCAGGTGAGTATGAGGAGCTCGAGGAGCTGCTGCCGCGCTCGGAGCATGCCGAGGTGCTGGTGGCCACGGCTAACGAAGCCCATGCATCGATTGCCGCCGAAGGGGGAGCGCTCGATGCCGTGAACAGCGCCGTGGCCGAGCTTTCACGCATGACGACCGTTGACCGCAAGCTAGGCGACATCGCCGATGCCCTTTCGGATGCCTGCATCTCACTCGAGGATTGCGCCAATGAGCTGCGTGCTTATCGCGATGGTGTTGCGTTCGATCCTCGCGAGCTCGCTCGCATGCGAGAGCGGTATTCCGACCTTAAGGGACTTCTGCGGCAGTGGGGTCCCACCATGGACGATGTATTTGCCATGCGTGACCGCTCGCGGGAGTTGTTATCGCTGGTGGACGATGGTGACGAGCAGATTAGGAAGGCACGCGAGGCACTCGGCGCGGCGGAGCACGAACTGTTCGCCGCTGCCAAGGCGCTTAAGCGCGCACGCAATACGGCAGCCCCGCGTTTTTGTCACGAGGTGGGTCGTCAGATGGCACGCCTCGAGATGGGCGGCGCTGAGCTGGTCTGGGAGTCCCGCGATCTCCCTCGCGCTGAGTGGACACCCGCGGGCCCTTCGAGCTACGAGCTTCTGTATCGCAGCGGTGCCGGCCTCACACCGCGCCCTCTGCGCCGCATCGCCTCGGGCGGTGAGCTGAGCCGCGTTATGCTGGCGAGCAAAGTGGTCTTGGGTAATGCTGACGGCGTCGACACACTGGTATTTGACGAGGTCGATGCCGGTGTCGGCGGCTCCACGGCTCGTGCTCTTGCTGGCGTGCTGGCCGATCTTGCCGTCACGCATCAGGTCATCGTCGTAACCCACCTGGCGCAGGTCGCCGTCATGGCCGACAAACACTACGTGGTCAGTAAAGAGCCCGGCGATGTTCCCCAGACGCACCTGGACGAGGTGACTGGGGACGCCCGTACCGCAGAGATCGCTCGCATGCTGAGCGGCGATCAGTCGGAGGCAAGCCTAGCGCACGCCAGGCAGATGTTGGAAGAGGCTCGAGGTTAGAACGACCCGGTGGTGTTGGGGGCAAAATATCAGTAATTCTTGCCTCGCTACTTGTCCGTCTGGCCCGACCGTCAAAAAACTATGTCGGTTTACTGCGATGAATCGGCATAGCTCGAGTACGGCTGAAATTGCAAAAAGAAAACCGCAGGTAGAAAGCCTGCGGTTTTCTTTTAAAACGCGATGTGGTCGCATATTCCGATTTCATCGTAGTAAACCGGCATAGTTTTGTGGGAACGGTACATAACATCCCCCGCTAAAACCTACTCTACGACCTTATCCGGTTGAATGAGCTCCTCGTAGTAGCTGATGTGCTCTCGGGCGTCCTCGATTTCGGGCAGCAGGAAGTTGTAGATGACCTCGATGATCATCGTGGCGCTCATCTTGGAGAACGCGAAGTCGCCCGTTGTCAGCAGCGCCTCGTGATTGACGGTATTAAAGGTGTAGTCGGCTAGGCGCGCAAGTGGAGACTTGCTGTCACTGCTGATAACGACCACGGTGGCACCGCAGTCGCGAGCCGCTTTTGCCATGCGATTCAGACGGCGCGACTTGCCGGAGTTCGAGATCAGCACGATAACGTCGCCGGGGCGCAACGTGAGCGCGAAACCAATCGAGGTCTCGCTGATGGTGCTTGCCATGCAGCGAAGGCCCAGCTGCGAAAACTTAAACGTCGCGTCGAGCGCAACGGCGTTGGTGTTGCCTACGGCCGCAAACTCAATAACGCCCGCATTCTTTAACGCGTGTACAACGGCCGTTAGCGTATCGTGGTCAATCCCGTCGATGGTCGCGTTAAGCTCGCTGACCTTGGCAGCCAAGATATTTTTAAGGCTCTGCTCCATGTTGTCGAGCGAGACCTCGTCGGTCAGGCCCTCGTTGCGCTGACTCTCCAAGTCGCGTGCCAGCGAAAACTGAAAGCTGCGGAAGCTGCCAAAGCCCAGCTTGCGGCAAAAGCGCGAAACCGTCGCCTCGGACGTGGCGGCGGCTCGTGAGAGCTGTGCGGCCGTCAGGCGCGGCGCCTCGGACTGGTGCTCCAATATATAGTCGACAATGCGCTGCTCGGATCCACTATATCCCTGATGAGTGCTAATAAGGGAGAGCGCGCTCTTGCTGCTATCGGTCATGGATGGCTCCTGGTTGGCATGAAAATTGGACTCGTTTTTCAATGCCATAGTATACGGGCATTTTCAATTACAAGATACACCTTGCCGTTTCAAGTGTTGATGGTAAACTTTCACCTACCGTTTACGGTTATGAAAGAACCTTTCACCGGAGAATTGGGACATTTTCCTTTCCGCGAAAGCGCTGGGTTGGTATCTTTCAGTTGTGGAAAAGCGCGCAAGGACGCGCGTGTAGGGGAGCGCCTGCGGGCGCAGTACTCAAGAAGGAGGGACACATGGCTAAGTTTGACATCATCGCCGCCACCGGTTGCCCGACCGGTATCGCGCACACCTTCATGGCGAAGGAGGCGCTGGAGAAGGCAGCTGCCGAGCGCGGTCTGACCATTAAGGTCGAGACCCATGGCCAGGTCGGTGTCGAGAACGAGCTCACCAAGAGCGAGATCGCTGGTGCCAAGGCCGTTGTCGTCGCAGCCGATAAGGATGTCCAGGCTGAGCGTTTCGCCGGTAAGCCCATGGTTTCCGTCGGTGTTTCCAAGGCCCTGTCCGTCGAGGCCGCCGGAAAGCTGATTGACCGCGCGCTCGCCGCCAAGGGCGACGATACGGTTGCCGCTGCCGCCGATGTCGAGGACGAGGTCGAGGAGAAGGAGTCCATCGGCCACGTCATCTACAAGCACCTCATGAATGGCGTCAGCCACATGCTGGTCTTCGTCGTCGCCGGTGGTGTTCTGACCGCCGTTTCGTTCCTGTGGGGCATCACGTCCTTCGATTCGACGGCTGCCGACTACAACAGCTTCGCCGCTATGCTCAAGATTATCGGCGGCATCGCCATGAACCTCATGGTTCCGGTGCTTTCCGCCTACATTGCCGAGTCCATCGGCAAGCGCCCGGCGCTCGTCCCCGGCTTTGTTGCCGGTATGATCGCCATCCAGGGTCTGCCCGTTAACGCCGATACCGGCATGATCGACGCCGGTGGCGCCGGCGTGGGCTTCGGCTTCCTGGGCGGCATCGTCGGCGGCTTCCTCGCCGGTTATGTCATCCTGCTGCTCGAGAAGGTCTTTGCCGGTCTGCCCAAGAACCTGGACGGCCTCAAGGCTATCTTCCTTTACCCGCTGTTCTCGACGGCTATCGTCGGTCTGGTCATGCTCGGCATCTCCGGCCCCATGGCTGCCATCAACACTGCCATGATGGACTTCCTCAAGGGCCTGTCCGCCTCTGGCGCCGTTGTCCTGGGTCTTGCCATCGGCTGCATGTGTGCCTTTGACATGGGTGGCCCGGTCAACAAGGCTGCTTACGTCACCGGTACTGCTATGCTCACCGAGGCACTGGCTGCCGGCGTTGGCACCGATACCTACAACTTCGGCACCAACTTCATGGCTGCCGTCTCTGCCGCCTGCATCGTTCCGCCGCTGATCACTACCTTCGCTGTCGTTGTCGGCAAGAAGTACTTCAGCCAGGAGGATCACGACGCCGGTATCGTCAACCTCATTCTTGGTTGCACCCACATCACCGAGGGCGCCATTCCGTTCATGACCAAGAACATCTGGCCGGTCATGCCCATCATGATGCTCGGTTCCTCCATCGCCTCGATCCTGACCATTATGTTCAACGTCCACGATCCGGCGCCCCACGGTGGCTTCCTGGTCCTGCCTGTTGTCGAGAACGGTCCGCTGTGGGTCCTCGCGATCCTCATCGGCGCTGTGGTCGGTGGCATCCTGTTCGTGGCCTTCAAGAAGTACGACTTCGAGAAGAATCAGAAGGCCGCTCCTGTAGCCAAGCCGGTTGAGGCTTCCAAGGCTGCTGCCGTTGAGGCCCCTAAGGCCGAGGCTGCCGACTTCGTGAAGGTTGAGAATGTCTTTGTCGCCGAGGACTTCGCTTCTCGTGACGAGGCTCTGAGCTTCGTTTCCAACCAGGCTGTTAAGGCCGGTATCGCCAGCGACGCCGACGCCGTGATGAACGCCTTCCTGGCCCGCGAGGCCGAGGGCACCACGGGCATGATGGAGGGCTTCGCCATTCCGCATGCCAAGTCCGACGCCATTACCGAGGCTGCCGTCATCGTCGTCAAGGACGAATCCGGCGTGACCGGTTGGGACACCATGGACGGCGCTCCCGTCAACGTGGCTATCGCCCTGCTCATCCCGGGTGCACAGGCCGGCACTACGCACCTCAAGATCCTGTCCAAGGTCGCCGAGGCGCTCATGGACGAGGACTTCCGTGCCACCGTCAAGGGTTCCATCGACGCCGCCGAGATCGCCAAGACGATCAACGCCCGCCTGGTCTAATTCCGCAGTACGCGAATAACATCGCCCCCTGTAACAAAGGTGAGGACTCCCTACGGGTCCTCGCCTTTTTTCATACCACCCGGCACTCAGGGACGTTCCTTTCCTGCCGGCACCCCGGGACACTCCTTAGTCCCCAACAGGGCATAAATAGCCCTCATCGACTGAATCACCCACGCGAACAATAATTCATCCAGAATTCCTTTTGCACGATATTTCTTGGACGGAAGCATGTTCCCGCAGCTCGCCT
>CALEXE010000063.1:0-51033 GCA_937925265.1 uncultured Collinsella sp.
CGATCCGGTCGCACGGAGAGCATTTCCCAGTTGACAAAACTATAGGAACACCCCCTTCCAACCACGACCGCCAAAAACGCCGGCGCGGCATTCTGGGCAGCAGAATTTGAGAGCACTTTCCTCTCCAGCGCCTTGAGATTTCTCGCTCCATCGTCTGCTTTCGCATCACTCAGCTTGACCTCGATGGCTCCCCAGTGCCCGTCGTGCTCAACGATCAGATCGACCTCAAGGCCCTTCTCATCTCGGAAATAATGGACACTGTTGTTGACGCCGCCGTAGGTGGAAAGGAACACGCGCACGTCGCGCAGAACGAGGTTCTCAAAGAGCATCCCCAACGTTTGCATATCGCCAAGCAACCGCTCAGGGGTAGCCCCCAGCAACGCCGCCGCAAGTGACGGGTCGCAGAAGTAGCGCTTGGGGCGCACGCGAACGCGGGCCTTCGAGCGCACATACTGGCTTGCTCTCTCGCACAAGCTCGTCCGAAAACCCAAGGTTTGCAGGTCACCGCTCCTGCAGCACCAGCGGGCGACGTCATCCTGCGAAATTACGCCATTCTCAATGCAGTTTTTACGCCGTTTTCATTGTAGGTTTTACGCTCGGCATCCTTGGCGCGGCGCTTGCTCAACCACCGGACCAGCGAATTGTCCGGATTCTGGGACGTGCTTTCCGCCAAAGGGAAAGCGCGTCCCATTCCGAGCATCACATCAGAGCGCGCTTGGCTATCTCCGCTCGCACATCTCGGCAAACGAAATCAGCTTGGCATCTCCCCTGCTCGCTGCAGCTTCCTGACATCCTTGCGTAAAGCCACGCTTCGAGAAGATCACGTAGCTTTTATGCTGCCGCCTAAAGAGCTCGCTTCGGTACACGAGCTTTTCCAGAACATCCTCGCCTACCGGTTCATTGCGCCATTTGCACTCCGCAAACAGCGCAGCGCCCTCGCCATCGTCAACAATCAAGTCGATTTCTTCCTGCGTATGCGTGCGATTATCCGTCCCCCACCAGCGCCCAACGCTTGCCGGAACCACATCGAGCTGGCCCGCGCGTGCGAGTTCGTACACGTATTGCCTGCATATAAGCTCAAAGACCGTGCCCATGTAATCCGATACGTGCGGCTCAATGCGCTCATACGCCATCTCGGCCATATCGTTTTGAATCAGCCCGATGTTCTGCGGAACAAACTTGTACCAGAACCTAAACATCTGATCGCTCAGCAGATACACGGCTCGCTTATTGCTCGTCTCGTTTAGGGGCAGCTCGCGCTCGACAATCCCAAGCGACGCCAGCTTATCCACATAGCTCTTTACGTTGCTCGCAGGGATTCCCGTAGAGCTCGCAATCTCCGAGTTCTTCGAGCGTCCCTGGGCAATTGCCTGTACGATCGCATCATATTGCTCGGGATTGCGGCACTCTTGCAATAGCAGGTTACTCGGCTCCTCAAAGAGATAGCCCGTAGGAGTAAGAAAAAGACGTTTGATGTTGTCCTTGAGCGGTGCGGCAGGATCGACTTTCTCGATATATGCGGGAATGCCGCCCGTCATGCCATAGCAAACCGCAGCGTCTTCGCGACTCATGCTCTGCCACAGGCCGAGGGTCGTCGTAAAATCGAGCGGCATGATCTTAAACTGGGCCGTACGCCTACCGTATAGTGGGCTCTCGTAGCCCAACACCTGTTCCTCCATAAACGAAAGAGACGAGCCGCATAGAATCAGCATGAGCTTGGTCTCTTTGTACAGGTGATCAATCTTGTCTTGCAGCAACGAACTGATCTCGGGATTCGATTGGGCGAGATAGGGATACTCGTCAATCACGACAATCAAACGTTCCGTGCGAGCCATGGTGGCCAATGCATCGAACGCCTCGTCAAAGCTACGAAACGACACGCCTGCAGCACCAACCGAGCCTGCAAGTATCGCCTGGCTAAAGCCGTGCAGGTTTGCCTCTGCATTGGTGCGACGAGCTTGAAAGTAAATAGCCTTCTTGCCTTGGATGAACTCTGTGATAAGGCGCGTTTTACCCACGCGACGACGGCCGTAAATCACAGGCATTTCAAATGAGCCCGTGCCATACAGTCGATTGAGCTCGGACATTTCCGCTGTTCTTCCGATAAACATAGGGCCATCCTTCCTTTACGTTATAGCTAGCTATATTATACCTTCCTATAATATAGCTAGCTATAACGTAATTCGACGACCGACGCACACAAAAGGGGGCAGTACACCACCGCACGTGGACCGCTCCGGAAACTGCACCCCATTCTGAGCGCCAATTCTGGGATGCTGCCTCCGCTCCAAACAAAAGGCCCCGGCTCGCGATGGAGCTGGGGCCAAAGGCGCAGCTTATACAGTTGATGGCAAGCGCAGACGGCAGTCAGCAATGGTCGTCCGCGCTCTACTCTACCCGCGGTGACGAGCGCGGCTGTACGGCGTATCCACCATGGGCAGATCCGGACGCAGCTTGCCGTCGAATGCGCGGTAGGCGTTCTGCACGGCGGGCGCCGTGGGGATCGTTGCGATCTCTCCAATGCCCTTGCCGCCGTATGCCACGGGCAGCAGCTCGTCCTTCTCCACGTAGATGGCGTGGATATCCGGAATCTCGGGCGCACGGAACAGCCCGAGCGTGCCGTACCTTGCCTGGGGTACGCAGTCCTTGAGCGGCCAGTCCTCGGTCAGCGCATAGCCCATACCCATGAGCACGCCGCCTTCGATCTGACCCTGGATGGAGATGGGGTTGACCACCTTGCCGGAATCGTGTGCGGCATAGACCTCGCTCACGCGGCCGTCATCATCCAGAATGACCACATGTGTGGCAAAACCGTAGCAGATGTGGCTCTTGGGGTTGGGAACATCGGCGCCCAGCTTGTCGGTCGGCTCCAGATACACGTAGCCAAACTCGCATCCCTCGAGCGCCTTGATGGTGGCCGCAGGGTCCTGAGGATGCATACCCTGGCCGGCGACGAGTTCCTGTGTGCGCAGCTGGTAGGCGCGACCGTCGTCGTACTCGATCTTGACGCCGTCGCCATGCGCGCTCACCGGAGCGGCGGGCGCAGGCTTGCCGGCCTCGATGCCAACCATGGCGTCGCGCAGCAGGAAGGCGGCACCGCGCACGGCCTCGCCGGTCACGACCGTCTGACGCGAACCAGACGTGGTGCCGGAATCGGGAGCGTTCTCGGTGGAGCACTCGCCGTTGGCAATGCAGCGAAGCGGCAGACCGCAGGCCTCGGCAACGTCCTGCAAAAAGACCGTGTTGCAGCCCTGGCCGATGTCGGACGTGGCGGCATAGACCACGGCGCGGCCATCCTCGACGCGAATCTTGCAGCGGCCGGCATCGGGCAGACCCACGCCCACGCCGGCGTTCTTCATGGCGCAGGCAATGCCAGCGTGTCCGGGATGTGCATAGTAGGCATCCTTGACCTCGAGCAGCGTCTCCTTAAGCGCCGTGGAGCAGTCGGCAATCTGGCCGTTGGGCAAAACCTCGCCCGGCTCGATGGCGTTTCTATAACGAATCTCCCACGGGTCCAGACCGACCTTCTCGGCCAGCAGGTCGATCAGGCTCTCGAGCGCAAACTCGGACTGGCACACGCCAAAGCCGCGGTACGCGCCGGCGGGCGGGTTGTTGGTGTAGTAGCCAAAGCCGCGGATGTCGGTGTTCTGGTACTTGTAGGGGCCGACGGCATGCGTGCAGGCGCGCTCGAGCACCGGGCCGCACAGCGACGCGTAGGCGCCGGTGTCAAAGTTGATCTCGCAGTCCAGACCGGTAAAGTTGCCTTCGGCGTCGCAACCCAGCGTAAAGGTGCCGTCCATGGCATGGCGCTTGGGATGGAACGCGAGCGACTCGGCACGCGTGAGCTTGCACTTCACAGGACGCTGGAGCTTATAGGCAGCAAGCGCGGCCAGGTGCTGGATCGAAACGTCCTCCTTACCGCCAAAGCCGCCGCCCACGAGCATGGTCTCGACGACCACGCGCTCGGGCTCGTTGTCCCAGCCAAACATGTGGGCACACTCTTTGCGCGTGTCGTAGGCACCCTGGTCGGTCGACTGCACCTTGACGCCGTTCTTGTACGGGAAGGCAACGGCGCACTCGGGCTCCAAGAAGGCATGCTCGGTAAAGGGCGTGGTAAAGCGCTGCGTCACGGTGAACGCGCTTTCGGCCAGCGCCTTGGCGGCGTCGCCGCGCGTCACGTGGCGGCTTTGACACACGTTGTCCTTGAGTTCCACCGTGTTGCCAAAGGCAAAGAAGCTGTCGTGCAGGCGCGGGGCGTCGGCAGCCCTGGCCTCGACAATGTTGCGCACGGGCTCCAACGGCTCGTAACCGATCTTTACGAGCTTCTTGGCCTTCTCGAGCGTCGCCTCGTCCTCGGCAACCACCAGCACGATGGCGTCACCCACGCAGCGGGTGATATCGCCCGCCGCGATCATGACGTCCCAGTCCTGGATAAGGTGGCCGACCTGGTTGACCGGCACGTCCTCGGCGCGCAGAATGCCCACCACGCCGGGCAGGGCCTCGGCCTTGGAGGTATCGATGGAGAGCACGCGGGCGCGCGGATACTTGGAGCGCACGGCGCTGGCGTAGGTCAGACCCGGCTGATCGAGCTCGTCGATGTCGTCGGGATACTTGCCCTCGCCGAGCACCTTCTTGCGCACGTCGATACGGAAGGCGCGCTTGCCCACGCCGTAGTCGTCGCCGCGCTCCAGGTCCTCGTCGATCTGCTTTTCGCCGCGGAGCACCGCAGCGGCCAGCGCAATGCCCTCGATAATCTTCTTGTAGCCGGTGCAGCGGCAGACGTTGCCGCGGATGGCGTACTTAATCTGCTCCTCGGTGGGCTCGGGGTCCTCGGCGATGAGCGCCGCGCCCGCCATGACCATGCCGGGGATGCAAAAACCGCACTGCACGGCGCCCACGGCGCCAAAGGCGTACACAAAGGCCTCGCGCACGTCCTCGGGCAGGCCCTCGACGGTCACGATGTTGCGGCCGGCGGCAAGGGCGGTGGTCAGCACGCATGCCTTGACGGCCGCGCCGTCTACATGGATGGTGCAAGTGCCGCAGGCGCCCTCGGAGCAGCCGTCCTTGGCGGAATGGATGTGCAGGTCGTCGCGCAGGTAACGCAGCAGCGGCTTGTTTTGGGTCGTTGTGCGCTCGACGCCGTTGACGGTAAAAGTGAATTCCTGTGCCATGGTGATTCCCTTCTACACGCCGGCGGCGATACCGGTGCGGTCGTGGATGGCGCCATGCGGGCAGACGACGGCGCACATGCCGCACGACAGGCAGTCCGCGCCGTCGATATGGGCGCAGTTGTCCTCGATACGGATAGCGCCGGCGGGGCACTTTTTAGCGCACATGCCGCAACCGATGCAGCTGGTGTCGCAGATCTTGCGGGCGATGGCGCCCTTATCGGTGTTGTTGCAGCGCACCAGGATGTTCTGGTAGCCGGGGACGAAAGCAATCACGCGCTGCGGGCACGCCATGCCGCACAGGCCACAACCCGTGCACCTGGAGCGGTCCACGCGGGCGACGCCGTCGACCAGCGCAATGGCGCCGTGGGGGCAGGCCGTGACGCAGGCGCCACAGCCAATGCAGCCTTCGCTGCAGCGGGCGTCGCCGCCTGCGGAGGCGCAACCGCTTCCGCAGGCAACGTAGGCCACGTTATGTTGAATGGATTTGGCCATAAGAAACTCGCCTATTTCTTAAGAAGGTACGGATAGTTGTCGCGCACAGCCCTGATGGTCAGGCGGACGGCCTCGGGCAGACCGGTGTTGACGGCATCGACCGAGACGGTACGGACCGTGCCGGCAACACGGACCTTAAAGTGATCCTCGTCCACGGCCAGGAAGCCCTCGTTCTCGGAGTTCTCCATGTCCTGCTCGCTCCAGAACAGGGTGAGCTTGTCCTTGTAGGGACGACCCTCCTGGTAGGGGCAGAACACAGCGCAGTTGCCGCACTCGTTGCACATGCCATCGACATGGACGACCTGATGCTTGGCCAGGCCCGGCACCTTAATGGCAACGTTGGCGCGGTTGGGGCACACGTCGCAGCAGACCTCGCACACCGAGCCGCAGCCCAGGCAGCGGGTCTTGGTGCAGTTGCGCTTGTCACGGCACAGCGACCCCTTGCGCTCGTAGCAGGTGTCCTCGCGACCGGCCTGAGCATTCTGGTCGGTGTACTTGTTAAAGTCCACGCCGGCAATGGCACGGGCGACCTCGGCGGCGTCGGCGATAGCCTCGACCACGGTGGCGGGACCGCGGCGACAGTCGCCCGCAGCCCAGACGCCCTCAACACCGGTGGAGGTGGCGGCAAGACGGCCGCGACGGTCGTGTTCGACGCCCGCGGCATCGTACAGGCTGGCATCGATGCCCTCGCCCACGGCGCAGATCACCGTGGTGGCGGGAAGCTCGACAGTCTCGCCCGTGGCGACGGGGCTGCGACGGCCGCTTGCATCCGGCTCGCCAAGCTCCATAACGTCGCAGGTCAGCACGGCGCCGTTAAGTGCCTTGGGCGCCAGCAGCTCGCAGAACTCAACGCCGTCGGCAAGGGCAAGATCGAGCTCTTCCTCGTCGGCGGGCATCTGCTTCTTGGTGCGGCGATACACCAGGCGCACGCTCTTCACGCCGGCCAGGCGCTTGGCCACGCGGGCGGCGTCCATGGCGGTGTTGCCGGCGCCAATGACCACGACGTCCTCGCCCAGCTCGAGCTTCTCGCCCTTCTTGGCTGCCTCGAGGAACTCCAGCACATCGAGCTCGGCGCCCTCGCCCAGGCCCGCAGAGCCGGGCATCCAGGCACCGGTGGCCACGACCACGTCGGTAAAGCCCTGGGCCTTGAGCTCGTCAATGGACTCCACGCGGGCGTTGAGCTGCACCTTGGCGCCAAAGGCCAGACAGAGCTCGGCATCGTGGGAGATATCGTCGCTCGCGATACGGAACTCGGGGATCACGTGACGGACCACGCCGCCGAGAGAGTCGCGGGCCTCGAAGATAGTGACGGGCACGCCGGCGCGCGTCAGGAAGAACGCCGTCGCCAGGCCGGCCGGGCCGCCGCCGATAACGGCAACGTTGCGCTCGCCGTCGTTGGCGATGGCCTGGGCGCGCAGCTTGGGCAGCACGGCGGTCATGGCCTCGCGGGCGGCCTTGAGCTTGCTGGCGCGGATCTGGGCGCCCTCGGGCTCGTAGAATGCACGCTCGCAGGCACGGCCGCAGGGATGCGGGCAGATGGTGCCGGTAATGAACGGCAGGGCGTTGCGCTCGATGATGATGTTGAGTGCATCCTCGTAACGGCCCTCGTCAACAGCCGCCAGATAGGCGGGGATATCCTGCTGGATGGGGCAGCTCGTGCGGCACGGCGTGGTAAAGCAGTCGGAAAGTGGGCTCTTGCCGGCGACCTTGCGGTCGGGCAGCGGGCGCAGCGGCTTCTTGTAGAGCGGGTTGGTGAGCGAGTCGGTCTGGATCGCGGTCACGGCCTCGAGCGAGACGCCCTCAAACGGCTTGCCGTCCAGGTCGGTAAACTCGCCGGCCATCTGGCTAAAGCGCTCGTAACCACCGGGCTTGAGCACGTCAGTCGCCAGGGTGACGGGCCAAATGCCGGCGTCATACAGGGCACGGATGTTGTAGACCGTGGCACCGCCGGAGTAGCTGATGCGCAGCTTGCCATCGAACTGCTCGGTAATGCGACGGGCGGCCTCGATGGTCAGCGAGAACAGCGAACGGCCGGACATGTACATCTCGGTGGAAGGCAGCTCGTTCCTGGTCACGTCGACGGGGAACGTGTTGGTCAGCTTGACGCCGAACTCCAGACCGCGCTCGGCGCACAGGACAATCAGGCGCTCGAACATGGGCACGGCATCGGCCCACTGCAGATCCTCGCGGAAGTGCGTGTCATCAAAGACGATATAGTCAAAGCCCAGCTCGTTGAGGCGCTGACGTGCAAACTCATAGCCCAGCAGCGTGGGGTTGCACTTGATGTAGGTGTTGAGGCCCTTCTCGGTGATGAGGTAGGTCGCAATGCGCTCGATCTCGGCGGGCGGGCAGCCGTGCAGGGTAGACTCGGTGATGGAGTTGGAGACGCGCGCCGGGATGGACTCGACAAACGCAGCGTCGACATGCTCAAACTTGTCCAGGTTGGCGAGTGCCCATGCGCGGCACTCGTTCCAGACGTCGGAGCCGCTGGCGTCCTTCATGCCTTCGATGTAGGCATCGACCTTGGGGCTCTTAATACCCTCCAGGTCATAGCCCACCGACATGTTGAAGACAAAGCCGTCCGGGCTGCCCAGACCATACTCGCGAGCGATCAGGTGGCAGGCGAACCATGCCTTCACGTACTCGGCAAAGGCCTGCGGAACCTCGAGCTCGGTCGACCATTCGCAGTTGTAGCACTCGTCCTGCGCCACGATGCAGGGCTTGTTCACACACTTGGAGAGCTCCTCGCCGTCCATAACCTGGACGGTCTTGAGCTCAAAGAAGCGGGAACCAGCAACGTAGGAGGCCACGATGTTCTGGGCCAGCTGCGTATTGGGACCGGCGGCCGGGCCAAACGGAGTCTCGATGCGCTCGTCAAAAATGGGAAGCGCACCCTCCTGGTTGGTCGTGACCATCTTGCGCACGCCAAAGATGGCGTCCTGGGTCTTATGCTCCTCGATGATCCAGTTCATCAGCTGCGAAAACGGGATCGGCCTCATGATGTCGCTCATAGTGAGCTCCTCTCTGTAACGCCCGGCGAGACCGCGCGGCGGGCGCAAATACGGTGTAGCGCTAGCACAGCGCCGGCGACCCCGCGGAGGCCGCCTATACGCGCGTCGGATGCGGCGAAACATCCGACGCGCGCGAAACTACTTGTGAATTAGTAGGCGCGATCGTTGAGCGTGCTCCAGAGCTTCTTGGACTCAGCCATGGTCCACGCGTTGATCTTGTCCTCATCAATGCCAACGAACTCGCGATCCTTGTACAGGACGCGGCCGTTGATGATGGTAGTGCGGCAGTTTTTGCCCATCATGCCAAAGAGCATGTGGCCGTCGATGTTCTCCTCGCTCAGCGGCGTAAAGGGCTTGTAGTCCATGACGATGACGTCGGCGGCAGCGCCGGCCTCGAGCACGCCGAGCTTGCGATCGAAGTACTTGCTCGCCATCTTGGCGTTGTTCTCGAACAGCATCGTCATGGCCTCGCACCAGCCCACGTTGGGCATGGCGGCGTTGTGGCGCTGAATGATCAGAAAGACCTTGAGGCTCTCGAGCATGTCGTGGGTGTAGGCGTCGGTGCCCATGCACACGGGGATGCCGCGGCGGAAGAACTCGAGCACGGGGGCGCAGCCCACGGCGTTGCCCATATTGGATTCGGGGTTGTTGACGAGCCAGGTGCCAGACTCCTTGACGATGTCCATCTCGGCGGGCGTCACGTGGATACAGTGGCCGAGCATGGTGTCGGGACCCAGCAGGTTGTGCTGCAGCAGGCGCTCGACGGGGCTGATGCCACCGCGGTTGAGGCGGGAGTCCCACACGTCATTCATGCCCTCGCACACATGGATGTGGAAGCCGGTCAGGCCGTTGTTGGCCTCGGCCATCTTATCCATGGTCTCGTCCGACAGCGTAAAGGTGGCGTGACCGCCAAACATGGCGGCGATCATGTGGTTGTCGTTATCGCGACGCTCCTTGGCGGCCCACTGGGCAAACTCGGCGTTCTCGGCAATGGCCTGGTCGCATTTTTCCTGGCCGCGGCGATCGGAGACCTCGTAGCACAGGCACGAACGCATGCCCAGCTCCTGAGCTGCATCCTTAATGGTAAAGAGGCTTCCCGGGATTTCGCAGAAGCTCGCATGATGATCGAAGATCGTGGTGACGCCATCGCGGATGGAGTCAAGAATCGTGGCATAGGCGCTGGCCTTGGTGCCGTCGAGCGTCAGGTTGTCATCGATCTTCCACCACTGCTGCTCAAGATTCTCCAGGAAGTTGGTGGGGTTGCAGCCCTTAATGGCAAGGCCGCGAGCCAGACCCGAGTAGATGTGGGTGTGGCAATTGATGAGTCCGGGCATGATGAGGTTGCCCTGGGCGTCGACGTACTCGGCATCCGGGTACTTGGCCTTGAGCTCGCACTCGGGACCTACTTCGACGATCGTATCTCCGTCAATGGCGACCGCACCGTTGGGAATGAACGGGGTCTGAGCGTTGCGGGTAAAAACGGAACCGTTAGCGACCAGAAGCATGAATGCTCCCTTCAACATCAGGGGCGGGGTTTGACACCTCTGACATGGCGGAGTGCGAAGCGCCGGCCTACACCGGAAACGGGCCCTCTCCCGTCAACGCTTCACCAAAGGGACAAACCCTTTGAAGTGCGGCTTGGCGCCGCATGACGTCGGCGGACGAGGCGATGCGCCCGCCGACGAATAGCACCGAATTGGTTACTTCTTGCTCTCGGGCAAGACCAGATCCACGGCAGCGTCCTTGGCAGCATCGATGTGCTGAGCCACGACCGGCGTCTGCGGAAGGATCAGGTTAAGGACAATGGCCATAATGGCGGTGGGGGTTACGGCATTGGAGCCGATGACGGTGGATACCCAGGCGGGCATACCCTCGCCGGCAAGGCAACCGCTGGCCATCCAGATACCCAGGCCAAAGACGACGGAGGTACCGACGATGGTGGTAGTGCGCTGCGTGAGGCCCTCGCGGGTGAACATGCGCACGCCGTTCATGGTGATGGTGCCAAAGACGCCGACGGTCGCGCCGCCGATGACGGGCTGCGGGATAGCGGAAAGGACGGCAGAGAGCTGCGGGAACAGACCGGCGATGGCAAAGACGGCCGCGATGATCACAAAGACCCACTTGTTGACGACCTTGTTGGAGCAGATGATGCCCACGTTCTGGCCAAGGGCGCTGGTGGGAAGACCGCCCAGCAAGCCGCCGACCATAGAGGTGAGGCCCTGGGACACGATAGCGCCGGAGAGCTCGCGCTCGGTGGGCATACGGTCGATGGAGCCCAGGCAGGCGGCGGAGACGTCGCCGATAACCTGGATGGCAACCATGGGGAACACGACAGCGAGGGTAATGCAGACCTCGGGATCAAACTCGAGCGCGTAGGGCATGAGCTTGGGAAGGGCGAAGACCTGAGCGGTGGCGACGCTGGAGAAGTCGATCATGCCAAAGGGGATCGAAACGATCATGCCAACGATCATGCCAAAGAACACGGAGCCCAGCTTGAGCGTGCCCTTGCCAAAGTTGGCGAGCGCAAAGACCACGGCGAAGGTAATAAGAGCGACGCACCAGGCCTGCGGGGTGCCCCACAGCGGCGTGCCCATGCCGCCGGCCATGTACTTGACGGCCGTGGGATAGAGAGAGACGCCAATGGAGAAGATGACCGTACCGGTCACGACGGGCGGGAACAGCCACTTAATCTTGCTGTAGGCCAGACCAAAGAGGACCGCGACGGCGCCGCCGACGATCTCGCCGCCCAGCAGCGCACCAAAGCTAAAGCCCGAGGCGCCCATGGCCTGCAGGGCCGGCAGGAACGCGAACGAAACGCCCATGACGATGGGCAGGCCGCCGCCGATGCGACGGAAGGGAGCAAAGGCCTGAAGGGCCGTGTCGATCGCCGAAAGAATGAGCGCGACCTGGATGATGTCGGTGCTCTGCTGGCTATTAAAGCCGTAGACACCGGCCATGATGACAGCCGGGGTGATGATACCGGCAAACGAAGCCAGTACGTGCTGAAGGGCACACGGGATCATTTCCTTAACGGGAGGCATGCCTTCACGAGTGAACAGGGCTTCAGTGCCGTTCGTAACCGTCTCCTGGGTCATTTGACCACCAATCCTCGAAGTAGTTGTTTTCGCATCTAACGCTCTATTGTGACGCAGTGCGGGGTTGAGGTTGTGCCTTCGTTGCATATCGTATTAAAGATGATTCTCATTCTCAATAATAATTTTTTGTTATCAGACTATTCTTCGGCTGAAATAACTCGTTTCCGCAGGTCAGGAATGTGTCTGGTCTAAATAACATCTTACTTTTCTTTTGGTCGACCGTTTACCGCCAAAATCATACCGTTCGTCTGCATTACGCAATGTACCTGCGGATATACGAGATGATGAGCAGCGTGTTACCATGAGAAAAAATTGTTATGAACATTTCCGATTTCACCCAAAGGAGTTGCCCGTGAACGAGACCGTACGCCGCTTTTTGCCGATGGTCGATTTCCTGGAGCAGATACTCGGCAAGAACAGCGAGATCGTGCTGCACGATTTCTCGGATCCCGACCACGCCATCGTCGATATTCGCAACGGCATCGTGAGCGGCCGTAAGATCGGCGGTCCTGCCACCGATCTGGCGCTCAAGATCATGCACGACCCCAAGTATCGCGACCTGCCGTTTATTACGGGCTACGAGGGCCGCGGCGCCGGCGGCAAAACGCTGGAGTCGGCGACGTACTTTATCCGCGAGGATAACGAGATCGTCGGTATGCTCTGCGTCAACACCGACCTCTCGACCATGCGCTCCATCAACACCATGGCGCAGCAGCTCATGGCATGCTTCGACGCGGCGCCGACGCGCACGGAGCCCGCCCCTATCGAGGTCGAAAGCCTTTCGGAGTCCACGCAGGAGCTCATCGACCGCAGCATTGCCGAGTTGCTGAGCGCACGCGGGCTGGATGTAGCGTCGCTTGGTCAGAGCGACCGCGTGGACGTCATTCGCCACCTCAACGGCAACGGGGTGTTCATGCTCAAGGGCGCTGTGGCCTGCGCCGCCACCGCGCTGGGCATTTCGGAGCCCAGCGTATACCGCTACCTGCAAAAAGTCCGCAAGGAAGGCTAACGAGCAAAATGGAGCGCGGCTCCACAAGCGATTCGTCACCTGACAAAAGACCCTGCAGCTCGCACGCTGCAGGGTCTTTTTGCATGTCATGTTTAGTTGTGGTCAACGCCTTAGAGAGCGGCGACGACCTCGATCTCGACCAGACCGCCAGCCGGAAGAGCGGCAACCTGGAAAGCGCTGCGCGCGGGGAACGGGGCCTCGAACTTGGAGGCGTAGATCTCGTTCACGGCGGCGAAGTCGGCAATGTCAGCCAGGTAGACTGTGGTCTTGACGACATCGGCAAAGGTGGCGCCGGCAGCGGTCAGCAGGGCCTCGACGTTAGCAAGGGACTGCTTGGCCTGGGCCTCGACGCCCTCGGGCATCTTGCCAGTTGCGGGATCGATGCCCAGCTGGCCGGACAGGAACACCATGTTGCCGGTCTGGATACCAGGGGAATACGGGCCGATGGCTGCGGGTGCGTTATCGGAAGACACGACGGTCTTGCTCATGTTTTTCTCCTTACAAGTAAAAGGGAACGGGAGCGCGGCGTTCACACCGGGAGGCACAGTTCGGTCTGAACACCGCGCTTGATTGGGATAGTACTCAAGGTTTCCGCGCGATGCAAGATTATTATCACGTTGCGAGAATATTTTATCGCCCAACGGTTTCCCCGGACCGCTGAACGGTTCTCATGTGAAGCAGCCAGTCCAAGCTGCTGAAGACTTTATCCCGCTTAGAGCACGGGCATCGCCTGCCGCGACGGCACCACTATACTTTTGATTATCTGAGCATTTTGAAAGGCAGGATATGACCGCAACCGCCAGTCGAACCACCAACCGCAGACCCGAGCTTTTGGCGCCCGCCGGAGGGCCCGAGCCCTTTGCCGCCGCACTCGCCGCCGGGGCAGACGCCATCTACTGCGGCATGGGCAGCTTCAACGCACGCCGCAAGGCCACCAACTTTACCGACGAGGCCTTTGAGCAGGCCTGCCGCGCCGCGCATCTGGCCGGCTCGCGCGTCTACGTCACGGTCAACATCGTCATCAAGGAATCCGAGATGAGCGATGCGCTGCAGCTCATCCATCGCTGCTCCACGCTGGGCGCCGACGCCTTCATCATCCAGGACTGGGGCCTGTTCTTTGAGGTCAAGCGCACGATGCCCAGCATCGAGACGCATATCTCGACCCAGGCGAACATCCACGACGACCGCGGAACCCTTTGGTGCCGCGAGCAGGGCGCCGACCGCGTGACCCTCTCGCGCGAGCTTTCCATCGACGAGATTGCCGCCATTCACGATGCCGCGCCCGATGTGGACCTTGAGGTCTTTAGCCACGGTGCCATCTGCTTTTGCTACTCGGGCCTGTGCCTGCTTTCGAGCTTTGCCATGGCGGGCCGCTCGGCCAACCGCGGCATGTGCGCTCAACCCTGTCGCTTGCCTTACGAGCTGATCGACGAGAACGGCCGCTCGCTCTCCCCTGCCGGTCGCGAGCGCGCGCTGTGCCCGCGCGACACCAACACTTCGCAGCTTGTTCGCCGTCTGTATGACGCCGGCGCCGCATCGCTCAAGCTCGAGGGCCGCATGAAGGCTCCCGATTACGTGTATTCCATCGTCGACGTGTATCGTCATCAGATTGATGACATGCTGGCCGGAACCACCGTTGCCAAGGACGAGAAAGCCGCCCGCCAGCGCCAGCTCAAGCGCTGCTTTAACCGCGACTTTACGCACGCCTATCAGGACGGCACCTCGGGCGACGAGATGATGAGCTATGAGCGTTCCAACAACCGCGGCCAGATCGTGGGCACGGTGCTGGGCAGCCGCCCGGCCAACCGCGATGTGCGCGGCCTTAAGCCCGACGACCGCCGTCGCCGCGCCGCCATCGCCCGCATTGAGCTGTTTGAGCCCGTGGGCAAGGGCGACCTGCTGGAGCTTCGCCACGATAACGAGTTTGACCAGTTCCTGACCACCATTGCCGCCGATGATGCCGCAGCCGGTGAAGTCATCGAATGTCGCGTACCCCGCAGCATGCCCGAGGGCTGCCGCGTCCGCGTGATTCGCAGTCAGCGTGCCATCGACGCCGCCGGCGCCGCGCTCAAGCGCGATGTGCTGCGCCGCCGAGCTGTTGATGTGTCCGTCGTGGCGCGTCTGGGCGAGCCGTTTACCGTTACGCTCACCTGCTGCGACGACCCTTCGCTTACGGCCACGGCCACGGGCTTTACCGTCGAAGCCGCCAAGACCCGTGCGGTCGAGGCGTCCGATCTGGTTGAACACGTCGGCCGCATGGGTTCCTCTCCCTTTGAGGCTGCAAGCTTTGAGGTGGCACTCGATGAGGGCTGTGGCATGGGTTTCTCCGCCGTACATAAGGTGCGCGCCGCCGCTTGCAAGGCGCTGGAAGAGGCCATTCTGGCGCCGTACGCGGAGCGCGCGAAAACGCTCGAGCTGCCGGCGATTGTCACCAGTGATTCCCGCCCCGCGCCCGAGCACTACCGCGACGAGCCGCAGATCTGCGCCACCGTCACCTCGCTCGAGGCCGCCGAGGCAGCCCGCGCGGAGGGCGCAACGCGCATCTACATGACCACCGACGTACTCGACGCGTCCGGGCTCTCCCCCACCGACGCATTTGAGCAGGGTATCGTGCCCGTACTCGACGAGGTCTGCCGCGCCGTTGACCACGTCCGCGTCGATCCCTGGATCAATGCCGGAGCCACCGTCGCCGTCGGCAATATCTCCGAGCTCGCCGTAGCCGCACGTGCCGGCGCCACGGCCGAGATTCGCTCTTGCCTGCCTGTGCACAACACGCCTTGCATGGAGGCACTTGCCGAGCGCGGAGCCGGCGCGTTTTGGCTCTCGCCCGAGATCACGCTCGACGAGATCGTCTCGCTCGGCGCCGCCGCGCCCGCGGCTCTGGGCATCACCGTCTTTGGCCGCCCGCGCGTCATGACAAGCGAGCATTGCATTCTGCAGGTTGCCAACGGCTGCATCCACGATTGTGCCAACTGCCGCCTGCGCGCCCGCAAGCTGTCGCTCAAGAATATCGACGGCAAGGTCATGCCGGTGCGCACCGACATCCACGGCCGCTCACGCCTGTACGACGCCTACCCCATCGACCTTACGCCCCAGGTACCACAGCTGCTCGACGCCGGCGTCCGTCGTCTCATGGTGGACGGAACGCTGCTCGAGGCCGATGAGATTGGCCGTGCCGTCGCTCGCGTCCGTCGCGCTGTCGAGGCGGCTCAAGCCGGCCGCAAGCCCGCCGCCCGCCTGCGCGGCGCCACCTCGGGCTGCATGTTTGTGGGAATTAGCTAACCGAAAGGTTTACACGTGAACGAAGAACCTCAAGTCCTCTATTGCGACGCCTGGCTCATGGCCATCGACAAGCCCGCCGGCATGATCGTCCACGGTGACGGCACCGGCGAGCGCACACTTACCGACTACGCCAGCGACCTTTTGCTGGCGATGGGCGACGGCTTTGCCGCGACCGACATGCAGCCGCTCAACCGCTTGGACCGCGACACCACCGGCGTGGTGCTGTTCTCGCTCGACAAGCAAACGCAGCCCGCCTTTGACCAGATGATCATCGACCACGCGTTCGAAAAGCACTACCTGGCGCTCGCCGAGGGCAAGATCGACTGGAACGAAAAGCTCATCGACAAGCCCATCGCGCGCGACCGCCACGATAGCCGCAAGATGCGTGTCGGCGCCAGCGGAAAGCCCTCTCAGACGCGCGTCAAGGTGCTCAAGCGCCTTAAGAGCCGCCGCGGCCTGCCCACGCGTTCGTATATCGATGTCGAGCTGCTCACCGGCCGCAAGCACCAGATCCGCGTGCATCTGGCCAGCGAGCGTCATCCCCTGGTAGGCGACGACCTGTACGGCACGCCGCGCCCCTGTGGATTGATGCTCCACGCCCACAGCGTGTCCTTTACGCATCCCGTAACCGGCGAGCACATCCACATCGAAGCCCCCTGCCCCTGGGAGCCCTAAACCACCACAAAGGGGACAGGCACCTTTGTGGTGGTTTTGCCGCGATGGCTCTGCCGGATTCCCAAACATCTCGATCTGTAACAGCTAAAGCCCATTTTGCGGTCCATCTGTTACAGATCGAGACATTCGAATCCCCTCAAGGGAATAATCTCAATCTGTAACAGTAACTCGGCAAAATCAGTCCCAGGTGTTACAGATTGAGACAAAGGGACGGCGCGGTTCGTAAGTATCTCGATCTGTAACATCTAGCCTGCTTTTTACGGTCCAGTTGTTACAGACTTAGACAAACCGGCAGACAACGAAAGCGGCGACGCCCGTGATGGACGTTGCCGCTTTTCTATTGAGAAAACTACTCGGTTTTCGTTACTAACCACCACAATGGGGACAGGCACCTTTGTGGTGGTTTTGGCCTTAGCCCGTCCCCTGCTGTTAGACCGTGATGACGTTGTCCATTGTCCGGTACTTGGCGGGGACCTCGCCTGCGGTAATAATCGTTGCGTCACGAAAGTCCGCGAACTTGACGGGCGCCACCATGCCAAATTTACTGGCGTCCGAGATTACGAAGCGCTTGGCCGTATGGCGCATCGAGATACGCTTTACTTGCGCCTCCTCGATATCGGGCGCCGTGAAGCCCTGCTCGGCGGCAATGCCGTTAGAGCCCCAAAAGCCACAGTTGAAGTTGTAGCGGTCTAAGGTTGCCAAGGCATCGGGGCCAACGAGCGCCTCGGTCTCGGGTTTGAGCTCGCCACCCAGCACCACGGTACGCATGCCGCGCAAAGCAAGGCGTTGAGCATGGAGCACGGAATCGGTCACATAGGTGACATCTTCAAGGTGTGGAAGATGCTCGATGAGCCTGAGCGTCGTCGAACCCGAGTCGATGTATACAAAGCTCTCGGGCTCCACAAGTGCCGCCGCACGGGCGCAGATACGCTCCTTGTCGTCGTTATGGAGGTCGCTGCGCTCATTAAGCGTTAGGTCGCGCGTCACGTGCGCGCGCTCCAGACTTGTCGCGCCTCCGTGCACCTTGGCGATACGGTGTGCTCGGTCGAGCGTCTGCAGGTCGCGCCGAATGGTAGACGCCGTCACGCCCAGGGCTTCGGCAAGCTCCGGCACGGTAACCGAGCCGGTCTGCTGAACCATCGACACGATCGCGTTGAGCCTATCTTCCGCTAGCATCGCTTACTCCTCCTCGGGGTACACGACTCCCCAGTCGGCGCGTAGCTTGGTCATCAGCTCCATAACATCAGAAGCATAGCCCAGAAGCTCACGCTTAGAGTCGTCGCCGGCAACGGCCTTCTCAAGATCGGCCATCTCGTAGCACAGTGCGTAGGCCTCGGTGCCAGCGTGGACCTCCTCGCGGTGACCGTCGGCAGTCCACACGATGGTCGCGTGATCGGCACGCGGATATTCGTTGACCTCGATATAACACTTGTCGAAGCTAATGATCGAGCGCTTGGGCTGCTTGGAGTGGAGCGTAAGGCTCACCACGCCCAGCTGCTGTTCGGCATTACGGCAGACGATGCCGCCCGCAACGTCAACACCGGTCTCACAGGTGTTGCCCAGTGAAACGACCTCAGCGGGCTGGCTTGCCATAAAGAGACGCATGACGGACAGGGCATACACGCCAATGTCGAGCATGGCACCGCCAGCAAGGTTGCGGTTGTAGAAGCGATTGGTCAGATCGCCGTACTCCTTGTAGCTACCAAAGTTGAGCTGGGCGAGGTTCATGCGACCAAACTCGCCGGCATCCATGCGACGGCGCAGCTCTTGATACAAGGGCATATGAAGCACCGTGGTGGCGTCCATGAGGACGACGTTGTGCTCGTCGGCGATGGCACGCGCCTCGTCGAGCTCAGCGGAATTGAGGGTAATGGCTTTCTCGCAGAGCACGTGCTTGCCGGCGGCCAGCGCGTCACGCAGATAGGTGATATGCGTGTTGTGCGGCGTGGTGATATAGACGGCGTCGATGCCCGGATCGGCGTAGAGGTCCTCAACCGATTCATAGACCTTCTCGATGCCATACTGCTCAGCAAAAGCCTGAGCCTTGGACAGCGTACGGTTGGCGACGCCCGCAAGCTTGCGGCCGGCAAGAGCGAGAGACTGGGCCATCTGGTTGGCGATAACGCCGCACCCGATCACGGCCCAGCGGAGCTCGGGAGCCGTAAAGATGTCGTTAGGGAACGGCTTGTCCTGGACCGAAGCGAATGCTGCTTTGGCGGCTGCCGCGGCGTCGAGTGGAGCCTGCTTGGAATCTGCCATATGTGCCTCCTGGGTCATGGAGCGTCTAACATTTCTGCCGTCTCTATATTCGCACAAATTAGCGCGTATGTGCGTACTTTTGCGTATATAACCGCCAAATGGTCATAATACAGCCGCAGACGGCGCTTATACACGCATAGCCACGCAATCCTACGCACACAAATACGCACAAATGCGCACTAATCATTACTCAGAGACGGGGAATTCTGCTTAGAACTCGAAAGACAGGATGATCCGCTTCGCCTCGTCGCTCATGGCGCGCTGCAGCTCTAAGGACCGTCCCAAACTGCCGACAGAAAAGGAACGTCCCAAACTGCAGACAGAAAAAGAACGTCCCCAGGCGCCGGCATTTCAAGAGCACTCATTTAAGTCTGTCCCCAATGAGTGCAATCACTCATGTAAGTCTGTCCCCAATGAGTGGGAGTAATCAGAGACCCTTTGCGAGGGAGGCCGGACGTGGCCTTCCTCGTTTTTATTCATGGACTTTAGTCCGTGCCGCGCGGCACGCGCGGCATAGAAAGCCACCCGCTCAGCGGGTGGAGGCCAATTTCCGCTACGCGACAAAAACCTTCCCCCTAGCATGAGGATTGTTCAGGTCATCATACTAGGGGGAAGGTGATTGCTGTGGCCCAGAAAGCCAACAGCCTCGCGCACACGAAATGGCTGTGCAAGTACCGCATCGCACCGAGGTCAAGCTCATCGCCGCCATCGTCGAGAAGCACCCCAAGGTGCGCTTTGCCGCGAGCCGCACCTCGGCCCACGCCGACCTCTACGACCGCATGGAGCAGGCCCTGTGCGAGCGCGTGGCCAACGCGGTGGAGGTCGTCCGCTCCGACATCAGCCCCGCGCTTCTTGTCCACACCGGTCCAAACCTCGTGGGTGTGGCGGTCCAGGGACTCTAGCGGAGGCGGGGCGTCCTGCCCCAAAAACAAATGCAAAAGACGAGCACTTCTTGCCGCTCAATTGGCAAGAAGCGCTCGTCTTTTCTTAACGCGTTGTATGGCGGAGAGAGCGCAAGTTACGCGAGCGCCCTTCTTGCCAGCTCGGCCGCGCCGAGGATTCCTTGGTCGCCGCCGCAGCCCGGGGCGCAGATGTAGCTCTCCATGTCCTTAAGCTCGGCGGTCTGGATGTAGCCACCCAGATATTCGAGGGTCTTCTTGCGGACGATGCCGTAGAGCTGCTCCTGGTGCATCACGCCGCCGCCGAGGACGATGCGGCGAGGCGAGTACATGAGCACGAGGTTCGCGCACATCTGCCCCAGATAATCCCCCTCGAGCGCCCACACCTCATCGTTGTCCGCGAGCTCGGCCGCGGGCTTTCCCCAGCGCGCGGCGATGGCGGGGCCGGAGGCGAGCCCCTCGAGACAGCTCGCGTGGCTCGGGCAGACGCAGCGTCCCTCCTCGGTGGGACGGGTCCTTACCAGCATGTGACCGGCCTCGGGGTGCAGCATACCGTGAAGGAGTCTGCCCGCGCACATGACGCCCGCGCCCACGCCGGTGCCGATGGTCACGTAGACGGCGTCCTCGAGCCCCTTGCAGCAGCCGAAGACCACTTCGCCGAGGCAGGCAACGTTCACGTCCGTGTCGTAGGCCACCGGAATCCCGAGGTCGTCGGCGAACGCGGCGCGAAGACCATGGCCTCGCCACGCGAGCTTGGGCGTCTGGAGGATGGAGCCGTAGCGCTCGTCGTTGGGGTCGACGCAGGTCGGGCCGAAGGCGCCGATGCCCAACGCGTCCACATCGCGGGCGGTGAACCACTCGATCATCTGCGGGACGGTCTCGGCGGGCGTAAGCGTCGGGGTCTCCATACGGTCGAGGACCTCGCCGTCGCCGGACACCACGGCACAGACCATCTTGGTCCCGCCGGCTTCGAGGGCGCCGAGCCTCATTTGCTTTTCGCTCATGTGATCCTCCTTACAAAGGGACGCCCGCAGTCATGGTCAACCGCGGGCGCCCATAACGTTGGCTTGTTTCGAGGCGACCCTACCTGGGCACGCGGTCCTGCCTCGCGGCAAACGGGGCGAGCACGGCGTGCGGCTCGCTTTGGTACCAGTAGGCGACGGTGGAGATGTCGTCCTCGCGCTCGTAGAGCTTGATGTCGTCGTTGCCGAGGTCCTGGAACGTCACGCGCAGGTCCTCCTTGAACGAGATCGGGTCGGGAAGGTGCCACCTGTAGAGGCCGTGCCTGGGCAGCGCGTCGTCGTTAGTCGCGAGCATCGGATTCGGGTTCGGCTTGCCCGCGCTGAAGCGGTCGCGCGTGGCGTCGCGCGTCGAGCGGTACGGGTAGCCGGCGAACAGCGTGTTGAAGCACTGCGCCTCGGGCAGCGCGTGGGGCGGCCTGTCGAGGAAGGCCCAGGCACCGCCGAAGTAGTCCTCGGCTCCCGTCGAGGTGACCGTGGGGAACTCCTCGTCGCCGTCGAGGAAGAACTTCATCTCGCCCTCGCCCCACCAATAGCGCTCCAGGGCGCACAGGGCCATGTAGGTGCCGACGTAGTAGCCCTTGCCGCGCACGCCGTCGAGCACAGTGTAGTCGACGCCCCTGCGGGTGCTGCGCTCGCGGTTAAAGCGGGCGTGGAAGTACATGGCGTCGTCCGGCACGTCGGTGAGCGCGTAGTTGAACGTGTAGAAGATGTACTTAATGAACCCGGGGTGCTCGCTCGTAAGCGTGACCTTGGCGTGCTTCCTGAAGGGCATCTCGAAGTAGCAGTTCATGCCGCCCGTCGGGTTCACGCAGATGGGCATCGAGTTGACGATGGCGCGCTCACCGAAGCCGTTGCAGAAGAAGTCGCCGACAGGGCACTCGACCGAGGGGGTCTCCTCGTCGTCCCAGTAGAAGCGCAGCACGAGGTCACGCATGACGAAGCTGCCAGCGGCGGTCTTGTCGGGGACGGTCATCCAGATGTGGCGGATGATGCCGGGGCCCTCGATGTCCGCGAGCGTGATGGTCTCGCCGGACTCAAGGGGCACGCAGCACGAGCCCTTGCGGCCGACGCCGAGGTGGCTGGCCGACATGGCGGCGCGGCCCTTCTCGCCCGTGATGTTCTCGGGGGTGATGGCGCGGCTTTCCTCACCGCCGTGCATCCACACGTCCTTAAGGAACTCTCTCATCGTCGACCTCCTCTATTCGTCGTCGTCGCACTCGGCGGAACTGGCACCGTTCACGTAGATGATCTGCTGGCGCGCCTCGTTGACGAGGGCGTCGAAGTCGAGTTTCTCGTCGGGGCGCGCGAGCGCGACCGTCATGGCGAGCGGGAGGTTGACACCCGCGATCACGTGGATCCGGTCGGAGGCGAAGCGGGAAAAGCGCTGGTTCACGCTGCCGCCGTACGCGTCGGTGAGGACGACGACCTCGTCAGTGCCCGAAAGAGCCGCCTCGACCGCCGCGTCGAGCCCCTCGCCGTTGTCGTTCACGTAGGCGCACACGGCGTTGACGGCGTCGCCCTTACCCGTAAGGAACTCGAGGGTGTCCTTGAAGCCCTGGGCGAGAAGGGAATGGCTCGCCACAACTATCTTTCTCATTGATTCACCAATCTCTTGGGTCGAAGCTAGGCGAGGATGCCGGCGGCGGAGGCGACCATCGCGAGGACGATCACCACGAGGATGAGGGCCGTCATGCTCGCGTTCTTCTTGGTAAGAAGGTAATACGCGCTTCCCGTGATGGCGGCGGGGATCATGGCAGGCAGGATCTTGTCGAGCAGCGGCTGAATCTCCATCGCGACGTCGCCGAAGCTGAAGCTAATCGGGCAGGTGACGCCGATGACCGAGGCGATGAGGCAGCCGACCACGGTGAGGCCGAGCACGGAGGCGGCGGCAGTGAGGTTGGGAAGCTTCTCGCTGAAGTCGGTGACGAGCTTCACGCCCTGCTTGTAGCCGAACTCGAGGGCGTGCATGCGGACCCAGAAGATGGCCAGGATGAGCGCGAACCAGATGCCGGCTCCCACGGGGTTGCCCTCGATGGCCATGTAGGCGGCGATGGAGCCCATGATGGTCGGGATCATGGTCATGAGCAGGGAGTCGCCGACGCCGGCGAGCGGTCCCATGGTGCCGATCTTCAGGTCTTGGACGGCGTCCGCCGCCGCTAGGCCGTCGCGCTCCTCCATGGCCACGCAGGCGCCAAGGATGATGGCGGCGAGCCAAGGCTGGGTGTTGTAGTAGCGGAAGTGGTTGTTGAGCGCTTGCTTATAGTCCTCGTCGTTCGTGTAGATCTTCCTCAGGACCGGCGAGAGGGCGTAGGTGACTGAGGCGCCCTGCTGGGTCTGGTAGTTGAAGGTGCACACGCTCATGAGCCAGCGCCAGTTCGCGTTGCGCAGGTCCTTCTTGGTGACCTTGTAGCCGGAGGGCTTGCCCTCGGCGACGGCGGTGATGTTCTCGTTTTCCATGGTTACTCATCCTCTCCGATGAAGGCGTCTGCGGAAGCGTGGGCGGCGAGCTCGGTGTCCCTCTCGGCACGCTGGTAGAACGCAATCGCGAGGGCAACGCCGACGATGGCGGCGCCGATGATGGGCACGTTCAGGAAGGCCGAGAGGAAGAAGCCGGCGAGCAGGTACTGGAAGTACTTGGCGGTTGGCATGTAGCGGAGCAGCATGGCGATACCGACGGCCGGGAGCATCTTGCCGGCGAGGGTGAGGCCGGAGAGGAACCACTGGGGCATGACCTCGAGGAGCCAGTTGACGGCGGGCTGGCCGAGCGTCACGGAGACAAAGACGGGCAGGGCGGCGCACAGGCCGAAGAGCGCGGGGCAGACCCACAGGATGGCGTTCATCTGATTGAACTTACCCTCGTTGCAGAACTTCTGGGACTTCTCGACGACAAAGCCGTTGAGGATCTTGGCGACGACGTCGAGCTGGATGCCGAGCATGCCGACCGGCAGGCCGATGGCGAGGCCCGTGTCGGAGCCCAGGGTCACGCCGTAGGCGGTGGCGATGATGGCCATCGTGCCGTAGTCGGGAATGGAGGAGCCGCCGAAGCCCGCGACGCCGAGCTGCATGAGCTGAATGGTGCCGCCGATGACAAGGCCGGTCTTCCAGTCGCCCATGACGACTCCGGTGATGAGGCCCCAGAAAACGGCGTAATTGACGAAGATCATCGGGATGCCGTAGTAGTCCACGTGCTTGATGAAGGCCAGCAGGGTCAAAAGGACGACCTGCAGGATAGTGAAGTTGACCATGATCCCTCCTTAGATGAGGTCGGCGACGGAGACGGGCTTGTCGGCGGGCACGAACTGTGCCGTCACCTTGACGCCGCGGGCGATGAGCGCCTTGTAGCTCTGGACGTTCTCGGCGGAGGCATAGGCGCGCTGGGTGAGCTGGACGCCGCCCTCCTTGACAAGAGAGCCGCCGACGATCAGCGACGGGAGCTCGATGCCCGACTCGACCAGGTGAAGGATCGTCTCGGGCTCCTTGGCGATGACAAAGACCTTCTCGCGGTCGTACTTGCCCGCCGCGAAGTTCTTGAGCGCGGTCTCCTCGGAGATGATCGAGACGGCCATGCCCGCGGGGCGCGCCATCCTCATGGTGGACTTCAGGACCTCGTCGCCGGCGACCTTGTCGTCGATGACCATGACTCGGGTCGCGCCCGACACCGGGGCCCACTGCGTCACGATGATGCCGTGAAGCAGGCGATTGTCGATTCGTGCCATAACAACACTCATGTTTGCTCCTATCAAATGAAGTTTTACGTTCGGTACTGCCTCGGCGCTATCCGGATTCGCGCCGGGCAAGGGGTTATCGAATTATTGAGGACGCGCGGTCAGCTCGCGGCGGCGCGGGGAAGGTCACTCGTCGAGCAGGAGGACCGAGGAGCCGAGGCGCTCTTCTCGCGCCGGGGCGGCGCTCACGCTTATGTAGTCGAAGACATATGCGATCTCGCTTACGGGAACCTCTACGCGATAGCGCGTCGAGATGCTCGAGAAGCTCTGCCTGAAGGACTCGATGAAATCGATGCGTTCCTCCTCGAAGCGGTCCTGGCCAACGTAGGTCTCAATGGGGTTTCTGGTAACAAGGCGCTCGACGAGACAGCAGAGGTGGACGTAGAGCCCAATGATGGCGTTGCTGCCGATCTTCTCGCCTGTCCTGCGCTGAAGCTCGTGCACGGCGCTCTCGATCTCGTGGAATAGCCGCTCCGGGTCGAGGATGGTGATGGAGCGGATGACGTTCTGCAGCGTCATGTTCGAGAGCAGCTTCTCGTGGAAAGAAGAGAGCTCGGAAGCGTCAAGCCACCTGCCGAACACGGCATCGACCTTAGAGGCGGACGCCGTCGACATGATGTCCTCGAGGGCGACGAAGGGGACGGAGGCGATCCCGGGGTCTCCCGTGCCGATGACGGCGCAGACGCGGTGCTCGGAGAAAACGGCGTCGTTCGACCCGTTCGTGACGAGCTGCTTGAAGGGCCGCGTGAGCAGGCGCGCGCCTATGGTGCGCGGGAGGCTCTGCGAGACGAGCTGGCGTATCCTCTCCGCGGCGTCGACCCCGGACTCGGAGCAGAAGACGATGGCGTCCTCACGGTTGACGCGCTCGATCACCTTGCAGTGCGTCACGCACGCGGCGGTCGCATCGCCAAGAACCTCGGCGATGGACTTGCCGCCGAGCAGCCCGGACCCGATCTCGAGCGCGAGCCCGGTGGAGACGTTGTTCACCACCCCGATGGTGGAGTCGGTAACGTTCTCGAGGGCCTTATAGGCCTCCTCCAAAGAGCCCATGTCAACAAGAAACACGACCCCGGTGCAGTAGGAATGGCGGTCGACGAGGCGCTGGAGCGGACCGACGATGTCCTTCAGCTGCTGGTCGTAGGGCATGTCGACAGCCTCGTACACATGCACGCCGAGCATACGGTTCGCCGCGTCGGCGATGCTCGTCGCCGTCGAGTAGCCGTGTGACAAGATGACGCAGAGCGTCCGAAGGGCCTTCGCGTCGCGAGACTCCGATGCGACGCACAGCGTCAGAAGCGTCTTCGTGAAGTGATCGAGCGAGATGCCGAGCGCCCCTTCCATGTCTGCGGCGACCTGATCGGAGACGCTCGAGGCAAACGGCAATTCGGAGGTCACGGCACCGAGGAGATGGGAGATTTGCTCCGCACAGGCAGACTTTCGCTTAGCCAGGCCGATGCCCGGCCACAACTGCAGGCAAATCTCCTGGGCCAGTAGAAAAGCGACCTTCCTCGAAAGCTCGATGCCATAAGAAGAGCCTGCGTCGGCAAGGACCGCGCCCACGACGCGCTCGAAGGCGCGCGACCTCGATGAGGCGACGCCGTGGCCGAAGATCAAGTGATCCTCAACGCCGCGCACGGCGGAGACAGCTTGCGAGACGAGCTCGGAGACAGAGAGCTCCCCGGCGCAGAATCGCTCATCGAGAGAGCACAGGGCATCGAGCGCCTGCTCGACCGGCCCTGTGCTCTCAGCGGCATCCAGGGACGCGTCGATCAGAACGCCATCGTCGGGCTGCTGATCGATCTGCGCGGAGGAGAGGAGCCCGCTGGGAAGAAGATACGGGCGAACGACGACGTAGTCGCCCTCGCGATTGAGGAACGCTTTGGCGCAGCAGTTCGTCACGCAGGCGCGCAAGCCGGCGATGTTATCGGAAAAGTCCGCGTTCACGAGGCAACGGTATGCGCCGCGGCTGATCTTCACATCAGAACCGATTCGGCACCCCTCGCTGCGCAGGAAGCTCAAGATGAGATCCTCGCGCTCCTCGGGGGTCCGCTCCTTGAGTGAGGGGACGCGGGCACAGATGGGCATTTTGCTGTAGGCCGAGGAAACCTTCAGGTCATCGGCGGAAAGCGTCGTCGAAAGAACGAGACGAGCGCGCGGCGCATCCTGGGAGGCATCGAGTCCGAGGGCCGTCGCAAGACAGTGCTCCATCGCAGAGGGAGAGAGTGCCTCGATGCCGTTGACAAAGACCACACCCCCGCGCGATTTCGCGATCGACTCGTCAAGAAGCCCGTTGAACGAGGCGGCGTCCGGGACCCCGGCGCAGTCGATGCGCACATAGGAGGAGTCGCGGGGCAGCAAGCCCTGGTTCTTGCCGTACTCGTATACAAGGCGAGAAAGGAAAGACTTACCGACACCCACGCCGCCGCTCAAGAGGATGGGCAGGCCAAACGGAGGGTACTGAACCGCAGCCTTGCACTGCTCGACAACGGAGCTGAGGCTCATGTCGAAGCCCACGGCACGCGCGAAGTCGCGGTGATCGGCGATTCCCGTCGCCTGGATGAGGTCGGCGAGCGAGGCGTACTCGCTTGCAGAGAGCTTTACCTGAAAACGCTTCTGGAACGCGCGGCGATGAAAATAACGGACAGGCCTGCCCGCCACCTTAACCACAAGACCGGCGCGAACAAGGTCGTTGAGGTACTGGCTCGCCAGGCTCCTGGAGATGATGAGCGTCTCGGCGATGTCGGAGGTGGACAGACGGGCAAGGTCGTCGAGCGAGACGGCAGAGGTGAGGGCCTCGAGATGCTCGAGAATCCTGTCCCTCATGTCGACGGGTTTCTTTGCCAAGCTGTCCTGTGTGGTCTTGTCCATGACTTCTTACCTCCTCGTACAAGGAGTATAAGGGGAGAACAGAGAACGGAAGGGGGGCGCGTGGGGGAATCAACAGCTCCGAGGAAAAGTCCACCACTTGAGGGGCAGAAAACAACGGCCATTGAACATTCAGGGCCGACGCTCAACACTTCGGCTCGACACTTCGCTTTGGAAAGGGCCCTGCGCGCCGGGGTCCCAACATAAAGAAGGGCCCCGGCGCGCAGGGCCTAAAGCTTAACCATGCGCGCGGCGATGCGGGCGCAGTCGCAGGCGGCCTTCTTCTCGAAGGTGTTGTAGTCGACGACCCGGCCCTCGGCGCAGGGCTTGTCGCTGATGGCGCGCACGACGACGAGGGGCACGCCGTTGAGATAGGCGGCCTGCGCGATGGTGCAGCCCTCCATCTCGCAGCACAGGTCGCCGAAGATCGCGAGGATTCGCTCCTTCTGTTCCGCGGGCGAGACAAACTGGTCGCCGGAGACGACGCGGCCCTTAAGGACCTTAATGTCGGGGGCGACGGCGGCCGCGGCGGCGCACGCCGCCAGCAAGGGCCGGAACGGATCGCGCAAGATCAAGGCGTCGCCCGGGAGGTCGGGCGTTACCGTCAGCCGGCGCCGCGTCTGCCGCATCATGAGGGAGAACGGCCTGGCCGGCGCATACGGCAGGAAGAGGTTCAAGGTGCACCCCGGGGCGATCAACGAGGCCGACGTGTCGAACGTCGTCGCGCGCGGCTTCGGCGGCAGGGCGCCGTACACCCATATATGCAGCGACTTGGCCTGCGTGCGCGTCGGGGCGTCGTGGAACTACGTCTGCCTGCTCGTCGACCTCTGCAACGGGGAAATCGTCGGCCACTCCGAAGGATCGAGGAGGGACGCGCGAGCTCCGAGCCAAGCTCTTGGATTACGTGCACTGGTACAACAACTTCAGGATCCACTCGACGCTGGGCTTCATGTCGCCGGTCGAGTTCAGGGAGGCGGGGCCGTCCCTCCCGGAATCGTCCAAATAAGTGTTGCCAATCCATAGCCAATCCAGCCATCATCTCCGCGAAGGAGGACGTCAGGAAAAGCTCGGCTTGAGCTCGGTCGGACGCGGTCTGTGGGGCATCATTCAGGCTCAGGGGGTCTCCTTGTCTTCTTCGGTCGCAACCTGAATGATAGGGACGGCCCCTTCTCTCTTTCCCCTTCGTTTTCGACGCGTCACCCTCTCGGCGGGCTTAAGGCCCGCGCTCGCGGGTGCAGGGGCTACGCCCAAACCCCAAAAACGTAACGCCGTGCTCGAAGCGTTTCCGGACGTCAGCGTAATCACAAATCCCGTTCGTCAACTCATGGGCAAGCCACCTGAGACTACTCATTTCTCCTACTGGCAATGAAGACCTGCGACCTGCAGTTTTGCAAACTGCTTGAAAGCCACCTGCGTTGATTCACTTCCTATTGCAGCTGGCGGCTTGCACGCGAAAAGGCATTTAAGTTTCAAAACGGGCGTTTTCGGCGCTATCGAGCCTCCAAAGGCATCCCGCCGCGCCCTTTGGGACAAAAACAAAAACTCAAAGCCCTGAGTTCGAAAATAGTTTTTGGAGTTGTCCCGACTTTTGTCCCCGAAGCCGACGAAACGCGACAGGGTGTCACCTGGCGGCACTCGATTCGAGACGGCACCGAAAACTGGATGCAACCGGAATGACGGGACGGCAGAACCGAAGCCATCGAGTGGGGATAGAAAAAGGCCCGGGTGCCGTGGCATCCGGGCCTTTGCTAGCAACTTGATGTTGCGGGCAGCTTAGAACTTGTGGCCGCACTTCTTGCAGACGCGCAGCTTGTTCTTGCCGTCCTTCTCGTGACCGACGCGGGTAACCTTACCGCACTCGGGGCAGACGAGATTGACGTTGGAGGCGTCGATGGGAGCCTCCTGCGAGACGATGCCGCCCTGCTGGTTGGCAGCGTTGGGCTTGACGGCCTTCTTGACGACCGAAACGCCCTCGACAACGACCTTATTCTCGGCGGGGAGAGCACGCAGGACAACGCCCTGCTTGCCGCGATCCTTACCAGAGAGAACCTGGACCTTATCGCCCTTCTTGATATACATATATCTCCCCTAACTACAGGGTCTCGGGAGCGAGCGAGACGATCTTCATGTACTTCTTGTCACGAAGCTCGCGAGCGACGGGCCCGAAGATACGGGTGCCGACGGGCGAACCATCGTTGTTGATGACAACGCAGGCGTTCTCATCAAAGCGAATGTAGGAGCCATCCTTGCGGCGGATCTCCTTAACGGTGCGAACGACGACGCAACGGACAACGTCCTTCTTCTTGACGTTGGCGCCAGGGGTAGCCTCCTGGACAGCACCGATGAACACATCGCCGATGCCTGCATAACGACGCTTGGAACCGCCAAGCACCTTGATGCAGCGAATCTTGCGAGCGCCGGAGTTGTCGGCGACGTTCAGCATGGTTTGCATCTGAATCATGGTAGATGTTCCTCCGAACTAAGAACCGAAGAGAGGTGCGCAGCCTTTATACGGCCCGTGGTATGCAAGCCAGGCATACGCACATCTTCGGAAACGTACAAGTCGTAAGAGCGACTGCTTATTTAGCGCGCTCGACGACCTCGATGAGGCGCCAACGCTTCATCTTGGACATAGGACGGGTCTCCATAACGCGGACGGTGTCGCCCACGCCAGCCGTGCACTCCTCGTCGTGAGCGTGCAGCTTCTTGGAGCTGGTCATCATCTTGCCGTACTTGGGGTGACGCTTGCGCTCGGTGATGGTGACAACAATGGTCTTGGCACCGGAGACGGAGGTAACGACACCCGTACGGACCTTACGCGAGTTACGCGAATCAGTCATGTTCTCTCCTTAGGTCCTACTCGGCGACAGCGGACTTCTCCGCTGCGATCTCGCGGGCGCGCTGCTCCGTGAGGACGCGAGCGATGTCCTTCTTCACGGTGTTGACGCGAGCGGTGTTGTCCAGCTGGCTGGTGGCCATCTGGAAACGAAGGTTAAAGAGCTCGGCGCGCATTTCCTTCAGCTTCTCAACGAGCTGAGCGTCCGAGAGCTCACGAATCTCTGCGGGCTTCATTAGTTCTCCTCCTTGGCGGCGGCGGCGTCCTCAGCAGCCCACTTGGCCTCGAGAGCGGCCTCCTCAGCCATCTCCTTCTCGATGCGCTGCTCAGCGTTCTTGGCAGCAACAATCTTGGTCTTGATGGGAAGCTTGTGCTGTGCAAGACGCAGAGCCTCGCGAGCGACCTCCTCGGGCACGCCCTTGACCTCGAACATGATGCGGCCGGGCTTGACGACGGCCACCCACTCCTCGGGGTTACCCTTACCAGAACCCATGCGAGTCTCGGCAGGCTTCTTGGTGATGGGCTTGTCGGGGAAGATCGTGATGTAGACTCGACCGCCACGCTTCATGTAGCGGGTCATGGCAATACGAGCGGCCTCGATCTGACGGTTGGTGATCCAATGGGCCTCGAGAGCCTGGATACCAAACTCGCCGAAATGCAGCTCGGTATTACCCTTGGCCTGGCCCTTCATGGAGCCACGCTGCACCTTGCGGTGAAGAATACGCTTAGGGGCAAGCACTACTGACCCCTCCTCTCGGAGTTACGACGACGAGGACGGGAAGAGCCCTCGAGTGCAGGGTTGGGAACAGGCTGGCCCGGGAGCTTCTCGCCCAGGTAGATCCAGACCTTCACGCCGCAAGCGCCCATGGTGGTGCTGGCGACAGCCGTGCCGTAGTCGATCTTGGCACGGAGGGTGTGCAGAGGCACGCGACCCTCGCGGTACCACTCACGACGGCCCATCTCGGCACCGCCGAGACGACCGGAGCACTGGATACGGATGCCCTTAGCGCCGGCCTTGCGGGCGGACTGGACAGCCTTGCGCATAGCGCGACGGAAGGCAACGCGGCCCTCGAGCTGCTCAGCGATGGACTGAGCAACGAGGTTGGCGTCGAGCTCGGGGCGCTTGATCTCGACAACGTCGACGGAGAGCTGACCCTTGGAGACGCCAGCGACCTTCTCGAGCTCGGTGCGGAGGGTATCGATCTCGGCACCCTTCTTACCGATGACAACGCCGGGGCGAGCGGTGAGGATGATGACCTTCACCTTGTCGCCAGCGCGCTCGATCTCGACGCGGGAGACAGCTGCGCGGGAAAGACGCTTCTCGAGGTACTTGCGAATCTCGAGATCGTTACCGAGGGTCTTAGCGTAATCCTTCTCTGCGAACCAGCGGGAGCGCCAGTTCTCGGTAATGCCAAGACGGAAGCCGGTGGGGTAGACTTTCTGACCCATACAGCTTTACGCCTCCTTTCGAGGAGCAACGACGACGGTGATGTGGGAAGTACGCTTCAGAATGCGAGAAGCGGAACCCTTGGCGCGGGGACGGATGCGCTTAAGCGTCGGACCCTCGTCAACATAGGCAGCGGCGACAACCAGGTTGTCGGCACGCAGACCGTTGTTGTTCTCGGCGTTCGCAACGGCGGAACGGAGAACCTTCTCGACATCCACGGCGACGGCTCGGTCGCAGAAGTGGAGGATGTCGAAGGCCTGAGCGACAGGCTTGCGGCGGATCAGATCGACCACCAGGCGGGCCTTGCTGGGGGAAACACGCACGTACTTAGCGACGGCGCGAACCTCGGTGGCCTCAGTTTCAATAGACTTAGTTGCCATTTACGGTTAACCCCCTATTTGGCCTTGTGGCCACGGAACGTACGAGTCGGCGCGAACTCGCCGAGCTTGTGACCAACCATGGACTCGGTAACATACACGGGCACATGCTTGCGGCCGTCGTGGACGGCGATGGTGTGACCAACCATCTCGGGGAAGATGGTGGACGCGCGGGACCAGGTCTTCACGACGTCCTTCTTGCCAGCCTCGTTCATCGCGGTGATACGCGAGAGAAGGCGAGTCTCCACGAACGGGCCCTTTTTGAGACTTCTGCTCATAAGTGCTTTCTCCTAAAACTCGGTATCCGAAATTACTTCTTACGGCGACGAATGATGTGCTGGTTCGAGACCTTCTTCTTCTTGCGCGTACGAAGGCCCTTCGTCGGCTTACCCCAGGGGGTAACAGAGGGACGACCAGAGGTGTGGTTCTTGCCCTCGCCACCGCCGTGCGGGTGGTCGACAGGGTTCATGACGGTACCGCGGACGGTCGGGCGCACGTTCATGTGACGCTTACGGCCGGCCTTGCCGATGACGATGTTGGCGTGATCGGCGTTGCCGACCTCACCGACGGTGGCGCGGCAGGTAACGAGGATGCGGCGCATCTCGGAGGAAGGCATACGGACGATAGCGTACTTGCCCTCCTTACCCATCAGCTGGCAGGAGTTACCGGCGGAACGGGCGATAGCAGCGCCCTTGCCCGGCTGGAACTCGACGGCGTGGATGAGCGTACCGACGGGGATGTCGGCGAGGGGCAGAGCGTTGCCCGGCTTGATGTCGGCGTCAGAACCGGACATGATGGTCTGGCCGACCTCGAGGCCCTTGGGGGCCAGGATGTAGCGCTTCTCACCGTCAGCGTAGTGCAGCAGAGCGATGCGAGCGGAACGGTTCGGATCGTACTCGATCGTGGCAACCTTGGCGGGCACGCCGTCCTTGTTGCGCTTGAAGTCGATCACGCGGTAACGACGCTTCACGCCGCCGCCCTGGTGGCGGGTGGTGATGCGGCCGTTGTTGTTACGACCGGCCTTCTTGGGCAGGGGCTCGAGAAGAGACTTCTCGGGCTTGGTGCAGGTGATCTCGGAGAAATCGGAGATCGTCTGCCAACGCCTACCAGCGGAGGTCGGCTTAAGGTGCTTTACAGCCATTACAATCCCTTTCAATAGGAATCCGTTAGCCATCGCAGACAGGGATTCGAGGTTCTGCCTCGGGTGCGATGACACCGGACGTATACACGGTTCCGGGCGTGTCCATTTTATACGCCCGAAACCTTGAGCTCTCGCCTCCCCTATTTGGGAGGCATGAGCTCACTCAACAGCAGCGAGTCTTAGGCCTGGTTGCCAAAGACCTCGATGGTGTCGCCCTCGGCCAGCGTGACGATGGCCTTCTTCCAAGAACGGGTCTTGCCGGCGACATAGCGCACGCGCTTGGTCTTGGGCTGGACCGTCAGGGTGTTCACGCGAACGACCTTGACGCCGAAGATCTCCTCGACAGCGTCCTTGATCTGATACTTGTTAGCATCCTTGGCGACCTCGAACGTGTACTTGTTCTGCTCCATGCCGGAGAAGGAACGCTCGGACACGATCGGACGGATGATGATCTCGTGGGCGGTCATTTATGCAAGCACCTCCCCGAAGTGAGCGGCGATGTCGGCGGGCATCAGCACAGCGTTGTTGTTGACGAGATCGTAGGTGTTGGCCTCGTCAGCGGTGATGATGAACGTCTTGGGAATATTGCGGAACGACAGGTAGGCGTTGACGTCCTCATCGCGAACGATGATGGTCAGACGCTTGCCCTCAAGGCCGAGAGCCTTGAGCATGGCGACGGCAGCCTTGGTGGAAGGCTTCTCGAAGCCGTAGTCGTCGACGAGCACGAGCTCGCCATCGGCCAGCTTGGCGGACAGCGCGGAGCGCATAGCCAGCTTGACCTCCTTGTTGTTCATACGCTTAGCGTAGGAACGGGGCTTGGGGGCGAAGACAACGCCACCGTGACGCCACTGGGCAGCACGGATGGAACCCTGGCGGGCACGGCCGGTGCCCTTCTGACGCCAAGGCTTCTTGCCGCCACCGGAAACCTCAGAGCGGCCCTTAGCGGACTGGGTGCCCTGACGCCAAGAGGCCATCTGGCACTTGACGATGTGGTGCATAACGTGGATGTTCGGCTCGATGCCGTACACCTCAGCGGCGAGCTCGGCCTCGGCGACCTTCTTGCCCTCGCTGTTCTTTACTTCAAACTTTGCCATTTAAGTGTTCTCCTTGGTATGACGCTGGGCTAAATGGGCTGGGCCCTTAGGCCATACGGATGGCGACGAGACCATTCTTGGCACCCGGGACAGCGCCCTTGACCAAGATGAGGTTCTGCTCGGCATCGATGCGGACAACGGAAAGGTTCTTGACGGTAACGCGCTCGTTACCCATGTGACCGGCCATCTTGACGCCCTTGAGGACGCGCGCAGGATAGGCGCACTGACCGATAGAACCGGGGTGACGCTGGAAGTGAGAACCATGCGTCATAGGACCGCGGCGCTGACCCCAGCGCTTGATGCGACCCTGGAAGCCCTTACCCTTGGAGGTACCGATGACGTCGACCTTCTCGACATCAGCGAAATCAGCGACGGTGACGACCTCGCCGACCTTGTGCTCCTCGCCGTTCTCGACGCGAACCTCACGAAGGAAGCGGACAGGCTCGACGCCAGCCTTGGCGAAGTGACCAGCCATGGGCTTGTTCACGTTCTTGGCCTTGATGTCGCCGAAACCGATCTGGACGGCGTCATAGCCGTCGGTTGCCTGAGTTTTAACCTGCGAGACAGCGCAGGGGCCAGCCTGGATGACCGTGACGGGAACGACGTTGTCGTCCTCGTCCCAAACCTGGGTCATGCCAATCTTGCGGCCGAGAATCATGCTGATCAAGATATGATCCCAACTCTCGCGTGGTCTTGGGACAATGCGTACACCACCGAGCGTACGCCCCTAGAGGACCACTACTTACACGACGTGCTCCCCAGCCTTGTATTGCGCCTGAACTACCTGACAACCCTATTAAGCAGGCATTTTGTCCAGCCAGAATACTCCCCTGGTTTCACACAGCTGTTTAGTATACACGGCTGCGGGCGTATCCATCGAGATTCATATTTCACTCACATTGTTTACGCAGGTAAAGTGCGTGGATGGCTCCCGAGCACGGCGGAGGGCCGGAGAAATATATTAAGGTCCCTGCTCTACAGTCCTGCGCAAGACGGAGAGCACATTAAGTGCTCTCCTTTGCGTGCGGAACTCGCGATGACCTTAATATATTTCTCCGGCCCTCCGCCGTGCTCGGGAGACGACACGTTGATGTCTGCTTAACTCTGCTCGCTCAGCTAATTACTTTGTTGGGGGTCCACTATTTGCTGGAGGGTGAACTTGCATTGCATTGGCTCGCCTTCTGCTTGTGGCTTTTCCTCGTCAAAAACGAAGATCATGATGGCGCAGTTGGGGAGTTTTGCTGGGAGCTCGAAGCCCTCTGGGGCTGCGGCCTTGATAAATTGGCGGCTGGCGCTGCCGTGGCTTACTGCTAGGAGGGTTTCGATACCATCGGCGCCCATGAGATTGGTGAGGGTGCCTACCATGCGTTCTTGCAACGCGTGGCTTCCTTCTCCTCCGAAGGGGACCAGATCCTCGCCGGGGTCCCAGACGTCGGTGGGAAGGGCATCGTGGGGGCCTTCTTCGAAGGTGCCGTAGCTGCGCTCGATGATGCCTTCGCAGGGCTCGACTGCTGCATCCGGGCCGAGGAGTTCGGTTGCGACGAGACTTGCCGTGTCCATGGCTCGGCCTAAGGGCGAAGAGACCACTTTGTCGGGAACGACGTTGTGGGCCTTGAGCCATGCGGCTGCCATTCCCGCTTGTTTGCGGCCCAGGTCGGTCAACGGTGAATCGCAGCGGCCCTGGACCAGCTTTTTGACGTTGAACTCCGTCTGACCGTGGCGGAGTAGGTATAGGCGCTTCATGCTCTCCCCTTCTGCATCAGTTGCTTTATCAGCTCGGCCCTACTCGTGGGTATGGCCGACATAGTCTTCGTCGATCGTGATCTTGGCAATCGACTTGGGATATTCGGATTCGACATGTTTCGCCAACGCGCGCTTTAGGTCCTCGGCGCTCATCGCCAAATCCGAGGGACGTACGCAGTCAAAGATCACGTTGGTATGCGTGGGGCCCGGAACACAGCGTAGGTCGTGGATCGAGAGGCGGCTATCAATCTCTTGAGCCATAGCGTTGATGCGCAGACGCATGCTCGCCACCTTGGGGTCATCGGTCACGATGGGATCGTAATGGAGCGTGACGATCATGCCGTCTTCGACCCTAAACGACTGCTCGATGTTATCGAGCGTGTCGTGACTTTCCAGCGGGCTGGCCTCGGCTGCCATCTCGGCGTGAGCGCTTGCGAACTTCCTGCCCGGGCCGTAGTCGTGAACCATCAAATCGTGAACGCCCAAAACGCCGGGGTAGCTCATGATCTTGTCTCGAATGTGCTTGACCAGCTTTGGATCGGGTGCCTGACCCAAAAGCGGGCTCACCGTATCCTGGATGAGCTCAAAGCCGCTCCAGCCGATATAGGCGCCAACGGCAAGGCCGACCCATGCGTCAAGATTGATGTGCGTCACCTGCGAAACAATTGCGCACGCCAGCACGGCACCCGTAGCTAGGACATCGTTCTTTGAGTCCTGAGCGGTCGCATGCAGCGTCTCGGACTCAATGCGATCGCCGAGCTTTTGGTTGAGGGCCGCCATCCACAGCTTAACGACCATCGAAAGCGCCAGGACCGCCACCAGGGCAAGCGAGAACTCGACAGGTTCGGGGTGGATGATGCGCTCAACCGAGGACTTCACCAGCTCAACGCCAATCAGCAGCACGAGCGCCGCCACGACCAGACCCGAGAGATACTCGTAGCGGCCATGTCCGTAAGGATGCTCGGGGTCGGCCGGCTTGCCCGCCAGCTTAAAGCCAAGCACGCTCACGATGTTCGAGCTGGCATCAGACAGGTTGTTCATAGCGTCCGCCACGATTGAAACCGATCCCGACAGCACGCCAATTGCACCCTTCGCAGCGCATAGTGCCACATTGGCGAGAATACACACCATGCCCGTCAACGTTCCCACGCGTGCACGGTCGCCCTGCGCACGACGAACAATCCACTCGACCATCTGCATCCGCCCCCACGGTACTACCTATATATCTATTGCTCAAACGGATTGTAGTGTAGCTACTTTGTCCCCCAGATACAAAAAGGCCGCAACCCACACGGGCCACGGCCTTGGAATGCGACATGCGGGACCGTCCCTTTGTCGCACAGGTTTATGCGTTTGCCTCGGCCACGCTCTTCGAGGTTTCGGGCAAATCGGCTCCGTCCCCCGTCACCTGCTCCTTCGCCGGCACCACGCCAAAGCAGTAGCTCAGCGCCGCAGACACCGCAAATGCCGTGCCACCGGCAGCGCAGCACCACAGCAGGTTCGAAATGCCGCCCGTGGCAAAGCCAATGACCATAAGGACATTCGTCATGCCGATGGTATAGGCCGTAACGTGGCCCACGGCCGCAACAAGGCCTCCGACGGCGCCGCCAATGGCCATGCATGTCAGACACCTGCCATATTTAAAGCCGCAGCCGTACAGCGCCGGCTCGCTTACGCCGCCAAGCACGCCCGAGATCGAATAGCCCAGCATGAGCGCCTTCTCGTCCTTATCCGCAACGCGGAGCGACGCGCCAAAGGGCATACCCCAAACGGCGAACGTTGCCATCGTCGCGGCGATCAGGATGCACGAATCCGTTCCCACACTCATAAACTGCGCATAGGCGAGCGATAGGACAACGTTGCTGACACCCGCGATCTTAAGAAACTCCCAGACCGCGGCAAGCCCCATGAGCGTGAGCAGCGACACGATGCCACCGGAATTGCCAAGCATAAACATAAGCTGTCCCAACAGCATGCCCAGATAGCTGCCTGCCGGCGCCGTAACACACAGCGACACCGGAACCATGACAAGCATGGTTGCAAACGGTACAAAAGAAAACGCCACAGCCTGAGGGATAGTGCGCTTAAAGAAACGCTCCACCTGCCATAGCACGGGCACCGAGATGAGAACCGGAATAACAGTCGTCGTGTAATCGTTGACCGGCGCGGGAAGTAGACCATACACGAAAGTCATCGATGCCCCCGTCGTCGATGCGGCATCAACGAGCTTAAGCAGATCGGGCACAATCAATACGCCGCCCAGCATCATGCCCAGCTGCTCCGAGCAACCGAGCTGGCGGGCAGCGGCCCAACCAAGATAGATGGGCAAAAAGTAATAGCCGGCGTTATACAGCCAGCTGTAAAACAGGCGATAGATTTCGGAATCGGCAGGCCATAGACCAAGCATGCCTTCGCCCATAATGACGGCAACGGTGCGGAACAGCGCCGCGCAGACAATAAACGGCAACGCCGACATCATGCTTTTGGACAGATAGTCCACCACGGCCATGGCGTTTGATGAAACCGTCGTTGTAAACGAGGTGTTAGAAACTTGTGACATGGAACGCCTTTCCCAATGTGACATGCGGACTGTCCCTTTGTCACATCGTGCGGTACCGACCGATTGTGCGGTACTTTTCATAGCGGAGGTTTGTGAGGGTCGCGTCGTCGAGCTGCCCAAGCGTATCGAAGGCATCAAATGCCGAGGACATGACGACACCGGCGATCTCCTCATGCGACAGGCCCCTATCGTCAACAATGCCGTCGATGATGCCGAGCGCCAACAGATCGGGGGCCGTGAGCTTAAGCGCCTCAGCGGCCTCATTCGCGCGCTCGGTATCCTTCCACAGGATCGACGCACAGGCCTCGGGGCTCACGACCGAATAGGCCGAGCTCGAGAGCATCAGGATGCGGTCGGCCACGGACAGCGCCAGCGCGCCACCAGAGCCGCCCTCGCCTGTCACCACCGAGACAATCGGCGTCTTAAGGCCGCTCATCTCCATGAGATTCTGGGCAATCGCCTCACCCTGGCCGCGCTCCTCGGCACCGATGCCGCAAAACGCGCCCGAAGTATCAACCAGGCACAGAACCGGCCGACCAAATTTCTCGGCTTGGTGCATCAGGCGACGTGCCTTGCGGTAGCCCTCGGGATGTGCCATACCAAAGTTGCGACGCATGCGCTCTTTGGTCGTGGTACCGCGCTCGATGGCGATAACCGTCACGGGTCGCCCGTCTTTCCAGCCGATGCCGCCCACCACGGCAGCATCGTCGCCAAAGTAGCGGTCGCCGTGCAGCTCTACGAATCCGTCGAGACCCAACGAGATCATCTCGCCTGCCGTGGCGCGGTTCGCCGAGCGAGTCTGTTTGACGATTTCGAGCGCGCTTTTTGGTGCGGCCGAGCGCTTAAACAAGTGTCCCAGCTTTTTGTCGCGACGACCCGTATGCACGATCTCATGCGGTGCCCCCAGGCCGGGCGCGTGCCCTTCGTGCAGCGCCAGCAGCTCGCCTACCGTGAGCGCAATCTCACCACGCGGAACAACGGCATCGCAAAAGCCGTGCTCCAGCAAAAACTCGGAACGCTGGAATCCCTTGGGCAGACGCTTGTGCATGTTCTGCTCGATCACGCGCGGGCCGGCAAATGCTGTCAGGGCATCGGGCTCGGCCAGGATAATGTCGCCCTCCATGGCAAAGCTCGCGGTTACGCCTCCGGTCGTGGGGTCGGTGAGCACCGTGATGTACAGGCCGCCCGCCTCGCTGTGGCGCCTAACCGCCGCAGAAATCTTGGCCATCTGCATGAGCGAGGTCACGCCCTCCTGCATGCGGGCGCCGCCCGATACGGTAAAGCCAACGACCGGCAGCCCCAACTCGGCCGCGCGCTCAAAGACACGATAGATCTTCTCGCCCACCACGGAGCCCATTGAGCCCATCATAAAGTTGGCATCCATAAAGAAGAGCGCGGTATCGCAGCCGCAGATTTTGCCCCTGCCGCACACAACGGCATCGCGCTCGCCCGAACGCTCGCTCACGCTCTTAAGCTTGTCGGCATAACCGGGAAACGAGAGGAAGTCCTTCGACGCCAGATTGGCATCCCATTCCTCAAAGGTACCCGCGTCGACCGTCATGCGCATGCGCGCGCGACCGCTCACGCGAAAGTGTTTGCCGCAACGAGGGCAGACCTCGAGGTTGTCGTGCAGGCGCGCCTCATCGATCACACGGCGGCACTCCGGGCATTTGACAAACACGTGGCGCGCGGGGAACTCGGCGCACGACTCGGTTATCGGCCCCTCAAGGACATTGACCGTCTTCGCTTTTCTATTCATCAGCATAGAGATGCCCCATCAGATCGGTGTGATACATGCCCGACAAAAACTCGTCGTTTGCCAGCACGTCGAGCTGAAGCTCGCTATTTTCGCTCACGCCCTCAATCACGAGCTCGCCCAGGGCCGAGCGCATCTTGCGAATGGCACCGTCACGCGTGGGCGCGCACACGATGAGCTTGCCGAGCATGGAGTCGTAGTACGGCGGAACTTTCGCTCCGGTAAACATGGCGGAATCCCAGCGCACGCGCGGACCACCCGGCACACGCAACGCGGTGACCGTTCCACATGACGGTAGAAAGTCCGGCGTTTCGGCATTGATGCGGCACTCCATGGCGTGGTTGCGGACCGGTACGTCCTCCTGCTCAAAGGGCAGAGGCTGGCCGGCAGCCACGCGCAGCTGCCACTTAACCAGGTCGGTATCGGTCACAAACTCCGTAACCGGATGCTCCACCTGCAAGCGCGTGTTCATTTCCATAAAGTAGAAATTGCCGTCATCTGAGTACAAAAACTCGATGGTGCCAGCGCCCTCATAGCCAACGGCACGAGCCAGGTCGCGCGCGGCCTTGTGCATGCGCGCGCGAATATCATCGCGTCCGTCGAGGCACGGCGCGGGGCTCTCCTCGATCAGCTTTTGGTTGCGGCGCTGCACCGAGCACTCGCGCTCGCCGAGCGAAAACACATGGCCCTGCTTATCGGCCATAATCTGTACCTCAACGTGATGCGCCGGCGCAACGAACTTCTCCATGTAGCACTCGCCGTCGCCAAAAACGGCCTCACCCTCGGCACGCGCCTCGCTGAACGCCTTTGCCGCATCTTCCACGCGCTCGACCTTGCGAATACCGCGACCGCCGCCGCCCGCGCGCGCCTTAATAAGCACGGGGCAGCCGATGCGCTCGGCCTCGGCCGTTGCTTCCTCGGGGCTTTTGAGCAAATCGCAGCCCGGCACGATGGGCACGCCCGCAGCAGCGGCCGTTCGGCGTGCGGCGTCCTTGTCGCCCATGCTGTCGATCACCTCGGCCGAAGGACCGACAAACGCCAGACCGAACTTGTCGCAGTCGCGCACGAAGCTCGCCTTCTCGGAAAAGAAGCCATAGCCGGGATGAATTGCCTTAGCTCCCGACTTTACGGCACAGGTGAGCACGGCATCGTCGTTGAGGTAGCTCTCGGCAAGACGCGGGCCGCCGATGCAATACGCCTCGTCGGCAAGCTGCACGTGTAGCGCGTCCGCATCGGCCGTGGAATAAACGGCGACGGTCTTGATGCCCATATCGCGGCACGCGCGGATAACACGGACCGCGACTTCGCCGCGGTTGGCGATGAGCACTTTGTCGAACATGGAGCCTTCCTTAACTTTCGTGCATGAGTGCAAAAGACATATCGGCGCGGCAGCAAACCTCACCGTTGACGCTCGCAGTACCCGTCGCAAAGCGGAACGGCCCGCGCGCACGCGTGATGGAGCACACTAGATCCACCGTGTCGCCCGGGCGCACCGGACGCTTAAAGCGCACCTTGTCCAGACTCGTGTAGAACGGCGTCGCGCCGCGCGCCTCCTCATCGCCCATCAGCAGTACGCAGCAGTTCTGGGCGAGCATCTCGCACTGAATCACGCCGGGAACGACCGGGTTTCCCGGAAAATGTCCCTGCAAAAAGTACTCGTCGCCTGTAATCGTGATCTTGCCGTGGGCCTCGTCGCCCACCAGCTCGGCTTCGTCGAGCAAAAGCATCGGCTCGCGATGCGGTAACAGCTTCTTGAGCTCTTCTTTGTTCATGGATATCACCTATCCGATCCTCATGAGGCAGCTGCCAAACTCCACGAGGTCGCCGTCGGCCACGCAGATCTCGAGCACCTCACCGTCTGCCTCGGCCGTCACCTCGTTGAGAACCTTCATGGCCTCGATGATGCAGAGGGTCTCGCCGGCCTTGACCTTGGAGCCCACGCGCACAAATGGCTCGTCGCCCGGCGCAGGGGCAGCATAGAAGACGCCCACCATGGGAGCAGTCACCTCGGTGCCCTTGGGCTCCGGCGCGGCGGCAGGTGTCTGCGTGGCGGGTTCCGGTGCGGCAGGCGCGACTGTGGGAGCTGCAACTTGAGCGGCCATGGCGCTCGGCATAGGCATGGGCACGGCAACCGGCTGCGCCACACTCGCGCGCTCGAGTTCGACCGCGGTGCCATCGGGCTCCTCAACACGTACGCGCGTGAGGCCGCGGTCCTCCATCACATCGGCTATCTCGGCAAGTCTTTTGGAATCCATGCTCTAGCTCCTCGTATATCTACGCAGCGCGATGGCGGCGTTGTGCCCGCCAAAGCCCAGGTTGGTCGAAAGCGCCCAGGTAAGGTCGGCGCGAACCGCTCGATTAGGCGTGTAATCAAGATCGCAGGCGGGATCGGGCGTGTGGTAGTTAATGGTCGGGGGCACCACGCCCTGCTCGAGCGCCATGGCACAGGCCATGACCTCGATGGCACCCGTGGCACCGATCATGTGCCCGGTCATCGACTTGGTCGACGAGACGTGTGCGGCGCGTGCCGCGTCCTCGCCGAGCGCCCGCTTAATGCCTGTCGTCTCGGACGAATCGTTGAGCTTGGTCGAGGTGCCGTGGGCGTTGATGTAGAGACCCTCGGAAGGCTTGACGTCGCCCTCGGCTACCGCCAGCGATATCGCACGGGCAATGCCGGCGGCATCGGGGTCGGGACTCGTAATGTGATAGGCATCATCGGTGTTGCCGTAGCCCACGACCTCGGCATAAATGTGCGCACCGCGCGCCTGCGCATGCTCCATGCTCTCGAGTACCAGCACGCAGGCGCCCTCACCCATCACAAAGCCATCGCGGTCTGCGTCGAACGGGCGGCAGGCCGTCGCGGGATCGGGGTTGGTGGTCAATGCGCGGCAGGACGTAAAGCCTGCAACAGCATCGGGGATAATGGCCGCCTCGGCACCGCCCGCGAGGATCGCGTCGGCATAGCCGTGCTTAATAGCACGGAACGCCTCGCCCACCGCATGGGCCGAGGTCGCGCACGCAGTCACGACTGGCAGGGTCGGTCCCTTTGCCTTGTGACGGATTGCGATATTGCCCGATGCCATGTTGGGGATCATCATCGCGATCATGTAAGGCGATGCGCGGCGGGGCCCACGGTCGGCAATCGTATGGACGTTGTCGACGAGCGTCTGCATGCCGCCCACGCCCGACCCCACGTAAACGCCCAGGCGCTCGCGATCGATGGCGCCTTCGGCATCAAAGCCCGCATCGTGCATTGCCTCGTCCGAAGCCACCAGCGCAAACTGAACGCAGGGGTCCAGATGCTTGGCGTCGCGCTTGCCAAAGTACTCGTTGCCGTCAAAGCCCTTGACTTCGGCCGCCACCTTGACGGTAAACGCATCGGTATCAAAGTGCGTGATCGGGCCGATGCCACAGGTCCCGGCGCACATGGCCGCCCAGGTGGCAAGCGCGGTGTTGCCGAGCGGCGATACGGCACCGATGCCGGTGATTGCAACTCTCTGTTCCATCATGGTCTCCTCATCCAAGCCGTTCTTCGGCCCTGGTTTCTACATCGCCATTCCGCCGTCGACGCGCACGACCTCGCCCGTAATGTAAGCAGCCGCATCGCTCGCTAAAAAGCGCACCACGCCGGCCACTTCCTCGGGACGTGCCATGCGCTTAAGGGGAATCTGTTCCTCGGTTGCCGTACGCACCTTCTCCGAGAGCTTTGCCGTCATATCTGTCTCGACAAACCCGGGAGCGACCGCGTTCGCTCGTACGCCACGAGGCGCAAGCTCGCGCGCCACCGCCTTGGTAAGCCCTATCACGCCCGCCTTGGAAGCAGCGTAGTTGGCTTGCCCGGCATTGCCCATCAGGCCCACGACCGAGCTCATGTTGACGACGCAACCGCCGCGCTGGCGCATAAAGGTCTTGGTGAGCGCGCGCGTCATATTGAATGTTCCCTTGAGATTGACATCGAGCACGCGATCGAATGCGTCATCGCCCATGCGCATGAGCAGGCCATCGCGGGTGATGCCGGCGTTGTTGACGAGCGCCCAAATGGAACCAAAGTCGTTGAGGACCGCTTCCACGCACGCGTTGACGGCAGCGGGATCGGCCACGTCGCATTGATATGCGCGTGCCGTGGCGCCAACCGCCTCACAGGCTTCGCACGTCTTGCGCGCCGCATCGACGCTGCCGGCATAGACGACGGCGATATCAAAGCCGTCCTCCGCCAGACCGACAGCGCAGGCGCGGCCGATACCCCGCGAGCCGCCCGTGACCAGTGCCACGCGACGTGAGTCGTTGCGCTCGAGCGCGCCGTTGTTCAAGTTGCCCATGTCATTCCTTTCGGGTTACAGCCCTGTGGACTATGCGAGCTCGTCGGCAATAGCTGCGACCTGCTCGGCCGTTTCGCACGAATACACGCGAACGTCGCTCAGCGTACGCTTGACCAGGCCCGACAGCGTTTTGCCAGGGCCGACCTCAATAAACGTGTCGATGCCCTGATTCTGCAGAGTATGCAGCGTGTCGACCCAACGAACGGCATGACTCACCTGATTGGCCAAGACATCCGATGCCGCTCGCGGGTCCGCCGGATAGGGCGCCGCCGTCATGTTTGCCATGACCGGAATCAGCAGCGGTGACGGCGCGTGGCCGGCTTGGATATACGTCGCCAGCCCCTCAGTCGCCTCGGCCATATAGGGGCTATGAAATGCGCCCGACACCGCGACTTTCATAGCGCGGCCGCCAGCCTCTTTTACTAGGACGTCGAGCTCCTGCAGCGCCTCGGGCGCTCCGGCAACAACCGTCTGCTGCGGACTGTTGTAGTTGACCGGCCAGCAGTCCTCGCCGGCCTGTTTTGCCAGGTTCTCGACTTGCGCCGCATCGAGCTTGATGACGGCGCGCATGCCGCCCGGATGGCGCTCGGCAGCCGCGGCCATCAGCGCCGCGCGCTCGCACACGAGCTCAAAGCCCGCTCGCGTATCGAACGCCCCCGCAAAGGTGAGCGCGGCGACCTCGCCAAGCGAAAAACCCGCACAGGCGGCAGGTACCACGCCGCGCTCACGCAGGGCGGCAGCCGCTGCCAGATCGTGAACGAACACGCACGGCTGCGTGTTCTCGGTCTGCGAGAGTTCCTCCTTGGAGGCGCTTCGGCACTGCTCACTGGTCCCCGGGCGCACCTCGTCGACAATGGCGAACACCTCGGCGGCCGCCGGCGATGCCTCGATCAGGTCGACGCCCATCGCGGGGTGCTGGGCGCCCTGGCCGGCAAACAGAAACGCTACGCCACCCATGCGCACGCACCCTTCAGGACGTGCTCGGCGCCATCGACTAGGTCGTCAACGATTTCACGTGCACTTTGGCGCTCGTTGACCATGCCGGCAATCTGTCCACACAAAAACGAGCCCTCTTCGTAATTGCCGTCCTTGGCGGCCTTGCGAAGGGCGCCCGTGCCCATGGCCCCGAGCTCCTCGACGCTTACGCCCGCCGCCTCGCTCTTGGCGTAGGCGTTAGTGAAGGGGCTCTTGAGGGCACGCACCGGGTGTCCCGTCGAGCGGCCGGTCGCACGCGTCGAGGTGTCGTTGGCCTTCAGGACCATCTCCTTGTACTGCTCCGATACGGTGCACTCATCTGCGATCAGAAAGCGCGTACCCACCTGCACGCCGGCGGCGCCCAGCATAAAGGCGGCCGCCACGCCGCGGCCATCGGCGATACCGCCAGCCGCAACCACGGGAATATCGACCGCATCGACAACCTGTGGCACCAGTGCCATCGTCGAGGTCTCGCCAATATGGCCGCCTGATTCGGTACCCTCGGCAACCACGGCAGTGGCTCCACGACGCGCCACGAGACGCGCCAGCGCCACCGAGGCAACGACCGGGATGACCTTGATGCCCGCCTCGTTCCACGCCTTCATGTACTTGGTGGGATTGCCGGCACCCGTCACGACGACCGGCACCCGCTCGTCAATCACGACCCGCGCGACCTCGTCGGCAAACGGGCTCATGAGCATGACGTTGACGCCAAAGGGCTTATCCGTCCTGGCGCGCAGCTCGTGAATCTGGTCGCGCAGCCAGTTGGCGTCTGCGTTCATGGCCGCGATAATCCCTAAGCCGCCCGCCTCGGACACTGCGGACGCCAGCGAGGCGTCGGCGATCCAGGCCATACCGCCCTGGAACACGGGCTTTTCGATGCCGAGCAGATCGCAGAGAGGAGTCTTGAGCATCTCTACTTCTCCAATGCCGCCTCGACCGTATCGGCGAACTCGCCGACCGTCTTGGGGTTCTCCTCGGTATCGAGCTGGATGCCAAACTCGTCCTCAACGGCGACGAGGATCTCGACGGTGCCCAGACTGTCGAGACCAATCTCCTCGAGCGTGGACTCGGGCTTCATCTCGACGTCGTCAAGACCGGCGGTCTCGCGGATAACATCGCAAACGCGCTCGAAGGTCTTCTGATCTGCCATGGTAGTTCTCCTTTGTTTGTGCCCTAGGGGCGTTTTTATTTCCTATGTGCGACTACTTCCAACGAAGTAGATAGCCACCTATATCCAGACCGGCGCCAAATCCAACGAGGGCGATGGTGTCGCCCGTGTGAAGTGCACCGGCGTTTGCCAGCCGGTCGAGGGCAAGCGGAATGCATGCGCTCGAAATGTTGCCGGTCTCGCGCAGCGTTCGAACCACGCGCTTGTCTGGCACACCGAGGCGCTTGACCGCCTGACTCAGGATTCGTTCGTTAGCCTGATGGAATACAAAATGGTCGATGTCCTCGACCGAAATGCCCGCATCGCTCGCAAGCTTATGGACCGTGTCGTAAATCGCGTTGACGCCGAACTTGAACACGCGGCGGCCATTCATGGACAGCACGCTCTCGCTATCTGCGGAGGCCTTAAACGGCGAGGTGCCGACCAGACCGGGAACGCACAACGTCTCGACGTCGGGCGCCGTCGAAAGCTCAACGGCAAGGGGGCTGTCTCCCCCAGCCTCAATCACCGCGGCGCCTGCCCCATCGCCAAAGAGCACACAGGTGGCGCGGTCGGTCCAGTCGAGCGCGCGCGTCATCTGCTCGGCGGCAACGACAAGCACATGCTTGGCTCGTCCTCGGGCGATATAGCCCTCGGCGACATCGAGCGCAAATACGAAGCCGGCGCAGGCAGCCGAGACATCGAAAGCAGGGCACGTCGCGCCCAGTCGCTCAGCAACGGCACACGCCTCAGCGGGAACAAGGTGGTCACCCGTCGTCGTCGAGCAGACGATCAGATCCAGCTGGCTCGCGTCGATTCCGGACACCTGGAGTGCCCGCTCGCTCGCCGCTACGGCAAGGTCATCAAGTGACTCGGTGGTGCATACATGGCGGCTCTTGATACCTGTGCGGGTAAAAATCCACTCATCCGAGGTATCGAGGAACTCGGACAGCTCGTCATTGGAAACACTGCGCTTAGGAAGCGCCGAGCCTGTTCCAAGAATCGTGAAACCCATCACTAACCTCCTTTGAGTTGTTGACGTGTTTACATCGACCAAGAGAGGATAGCGCAATTTAGTCGTTGTTGACGTGTTAACATTAAATTGTCCAAATGCGACAAAGGCTTCACATTGTGTCTATCTCTCGACACCATTGCACGATTGCTTTATTAACTTAGGAGGTAGCAGCCGTTATGGATGCCAAATTAACGATAGTCGACGTAACTGGATCGACCAACGATGACCTGCTCGAAGCAGGAAAACAGGGAGCGACGCACGGCGCAGGACTTGCCGCCCGGGCTCAGACAGCAGGACGCGGCCGGCGCGGCCACAAGTGGGATTCAACCGCCGGCAACCTATTGCTTTCGATTGTCCTGCGTCCATGCGTTAATCCTGCGAAGTACTCTGGTCTAGCTGCCGTCAGCGGCCTAGCGGTGCTCGAGGCGCTCGAAAAACAGGGTCTTGCAAACGAGATTGGCCTCAAATGGCCCAACGACCTGGTCGCGCGTGGACGCAAACTCGGCGGCATTCTGGTCGAGGCCGCACGCGATAACGAAGGCAAACCTTTCGCCGTATGTGGCATTGGCGTCAATGTGAACTATGCGCCCCAAGAGGTGCCCGATGGCGGCCTGCCGGCAATCGGTCTCTCGGACCTTAACGAGAACGTTCCTGCTGTCGACATGCTCCTCGATGAGGTCTATCACGCAGTTATAGACGCTGTAGATGCCTGGGCAGAACGCCTCAACGCCATGGAAGAAAACACCGGACCGCTCGCGCCCGTCCACGGCGAATATGTCGCTCACCTCAATTGGATTGGAAAGCATGTTATCGCCCGCTCCCCTGCCGGTGACGAGCTGGCGCGAGGCATCTTTAAAACGGTCGATGGCTTTGGTCGTGCGTGCATCGAAACAGAAGACGGCTTGCGATTCTTCCATTTTGAGGAAGCGTCATTGCGCCCCTTGAGTGAGTAGGTCGTCACAGCCAGCCGCTCGGCAGCCTTACCCGGCGATCCAAACCCATCATGCAAAACAAAAGGGCCCCGCTACCGTAATGGCAGCGGGGCCCTTTAAGCTATAAGGAATATCGCTTAGAGCTTGATGTCGATGTCGACGCCAGCGGGGAGGTCGAGACGCATAAGCGAATCAACGGTGCCCGAGGTGGGGTCGAGGATGTCGATGAGGCGCTTGTGGGTGCGCATCTCGAACTGCTCACGGGAGTCCTTGTTCACGTGCGGCGAGCGGATAACCGTGTACAGGTTGCGCTCGGTGGGCAGGGGGACAGGACCGGAAACGCGAGCACCGGTCTTCTGAGCGGTCTCGACGATGAGCTTCGCGGACTGATCGACGACCTCGTGATCATAGCCCTTGAGGCGAATGCGGATCTTCTGGGTAGCCAACTTAAACCTCCAAAGAGTGCGAGAGATGTTCTCGCGGATTACGTAACAGGGAGCTCGAACTTAGGCGTTCTTGCTCATGACCTCGTCCACGATGGACTTGGGCGCGGGCTCATAAGAGTCGAACTGCATCGTGTAGGATGCACGGCCCTGGGTCTGGGAGCGAAGGTCGGTAGCGTAACCGAACATCTCGCCCAGCGGCACCTTGGCACGGATGAGCTTGCTGTTCTTGCGATCCTCCATGCCCTCGATCTTGCCGCGGCGACCGGAGAGGTTGCCCATAACGTCGCCCATGTACTGCTCGGGGGTCTCGACCTCGACAGCCATGATCGGCTCGAGCAGCTGCGGATCGGACTTCTTGAGAGCGTCCTTGATAGCCATGGAACCGGCGATCTTGAAGGCGGCCTCGGAGGAGTCGACCTCGTGGTAAGAACCGTCGAACAGGGTGACCTTAACGTCGAGGACCGGGAAGCCGGCGATAACACCGGTGTTCAGGGCCTCCTGGATGCCCTTGTCGATGGACGGGATGTACTCCTTGGGCACGACGCCGCCGACGATAGCGTTGACGAACTCGTAGCCGAAGCCCTCCTCCATCTTCTCGAGCTTGATGACGGCGTGGCCGTACTGACCGCGACCGCCGGACTGACGGACGAACTTGCCCTCAGCCTTCTCGACGTCGTGACCGGCGGTCTCGCGGTAGGCAACCTGGGGCTTACCGACGTTAGCGTCAACCTTGAACTCGCGGAGCAGACGGTCGACGATGATCTCGAGGTGCAGCTCGCCCATGCCCGCGATGATGGTCTGGCCGGTCTCTTCGTTGCCCTTCACGCGGAAGGACGGGTCTTCCTTCGCCAGCTTGTTGAGCGCGGCGGAGAGAGCGTCACGGTCGGTCTTCGTCTTGGGTTCGATGGCGACTTCGATGACCGGTTCCGGAATATCGAGGGATTCGAGCACCACGGGGCGCTTTTCGTCGCAGATCGTGTCGCCGGTGGAGGCAAGCTTCATGCCCACGAGGGCCACGATGTCGCCGGCGCCGGCGGACTTGATGTCCTCACGCTTGTTGGCGTGCATACGGAGCAGGCGGCCAAGGCGTTCCTTCTTGCCGGTGTTGGCGTTGTACAACGTGGAACCGGCTTCGATCACGCCCGAGTAGATACGGAAGAAGGCCAAGTGGCCCACGAAGGGGTCGGAAGCCAGCTTGAACACGAGACCGGCGAGCGGTTCCTTGTCCGAGCTGGGGCAGACGATTTCTTCTTCCGGCTTGTCGGGGTTGTGGCCCACCATCTGATCGATATCGAGAGGAGAAGGCAGGTAGTTCACAACGGCGTCGAGCAGCGGCTGCACGCCGATGTTACGGAACGCGGTGCCGCACAGGACGGGCACGATGCTCTGACGGATGGTCCCCTTGCGGATGCAGGAATTGATTTCCTCGACGGTCAGTTCATGGCCTTCGAGGTACTTTTCCATCAATTCTTCATCTTCTTCCGCCACGGTGTCCAGCAGCTCAAGGCGCTTTTCTTCGTAGAGATCCTTGAGATCCTCAGGGACTTCACCATAGGTGATCTGAAGGCCCTTGGATTCTTTTTCGAAGCGGACGGAGCGGCCATTGATGAGGTCGACAACGCCGTCGAACTTGTCTTCAGAACCGATCGGGATCTGGAGGCAGACGGGCTTCGCCTTCAGGCGGTCGCGGATCATGTCCACGCTGCGGAAGAAGTTGGCGCCGATACGGTCCATCTT
>CALEXE010000064.1:0-1649 GCA_937925265.1 uncultured Collinsella sp.
TCAAAGGCCGCGCATGATTGAGTGTCGGGGCGTTTCCTTTAGCTATGACGGTGCCGTACCGGCACTCGACGGCGTCGATCTGAACATCGAGGACGGGGAGTTTTTCTGCATCCTCGGTGGCAATGGGTCGGGCAAGTCGACGTTTGCCAAGCATCTGAATGCGCTGCTGCAGCCCGATGCGGGCACGGTACGTATCAACGGTATGGATGCGTCCGATCCCGAGCTGGTCTACGACATTCGTTCGACCGCAGGCATGGTGTTCCAGAATCCCGACGACCAGCTGGTGGCAACGCTTGTCGAAGATGACGTTGCGTTCGGTCCCGAAAACCTTGGCGTGCCATCGGCGCAAATTGCGCAGCGCGTACGCGAGGCGCTGAAGGGCGTGGGCCTGGTGGGCTTTGAGCGCCACGAGACCCATGCGCTTTCGGGCGGTCAAAAGCAGCGTGTGGCGCTTGCCGGTGTGCTCGCCATGGAACCGCGCGTGCTCATTTTGGACGAGGCGTCCTCGATGCTCGATCCGCGCGGGCGCAAGGGCCTTATGAAGGCCTGTCACGTGCTGCACGAACGCGGCATGACCATCGTGATGATTACGCACTTTATGGAAGAGGCCGCCGAGGCCGATCGTGTCGCGGTGTTTCGGGCGGGGCGCGTTGCCATGCTCGGTACGCCCGAGGAGATTCTGACGCGGGCAGATGGGCTCGTGGAGCTCAACCTGGATATGCCGGCGTCGTGCTGCTTGGGCATGGCGCTTCGTGCGAAGGGCGTGCCCGTTCATGCGCGGGTGCGCGAGGCGGATATGGTCGCCGAGATTGCGCAGGTATATGCCGACCGGAGTGGGGAAGACACCGCAGGGCGGCCTTCTGCATCCGATTCTCGTGTGCTCGACAACGTCTCCTCTGCAACCGACGGGACAGCCGTGTCGGAGCCCGTCATCGAGATTTCGCACCTCTCGCATAGTTACTCGCTGAGTGCCCGCGAGCGCCGTCGATGGCGCAAGCGCTCGGCCACTGCGGGCAAATCGAATAAACAGGCTCTCTGGGGAAACGACCCCAGCAGCCCGTGGGCGCTGCGCGATGTATCGCTGACGGTGCGTCGCGGCGAGTTCCTGGGCTTGGCAGGTCATACCGGTTCGGGTAAGTCGACGCTAGTCCAGCATCTCAACGGTTTGATTCGCCCCCAGGAGGGATTCGTTCGCGCGCTGGGGCTCGACCTGGCAAACAAGAAAGATGCCGCCGCGGTTAAGGCCAAGGTCGGCGTGGTGTTTCAATATCCCGAGCGTCAGCTGTTTGCCGAAACCGTGACGCAGGACGTGGCGTTTGGCCCGCACAACCTTGGCTTGCCGCAAGATGAAGTCGACCGTCGCGTCGAGTCGTCGCTCTCGCGCGTGGGCCTCGACCTTTCTACGGTCGGCGACAAGAGTCCCTTTGAGCTTTCGGGCGGTCAGCAACGGCGTGTGGCATTCGCCGGTGTGCTCGCCATGGAGCCCGAAGTCCTGGTGCTCGATGAACCCATGGCGGGGCTCGATCCGGCTGCGCACAGGGATTTCCTTGAGCTTATCGATCGACTTCACCGCGATGGCCTGACCGTTGTCATGGTTTCGCATAGTATGGATGACCTGGCCAATTGCTGCGACCGCATCGTCGTGATGA
>CALEXE010000065.1:0-7141 GCA_937925265.1 uncultured Collinsella sp.
GGTCAGCCCGTGGGAGGCCAGGGCGCCGCTGACCGGTGGACGGCACCGAGCCGTCTGATGACTTGAAGAAGGGGGAGGCCTCGCGGCCTCCCCCTTTTTTGCGTTTACGGGCTTTTGTCTCACATAGTAGCTGTGTTTTATAACCCTCGTTTGTCGCATCTTCTGTGAACGGGCTACAATAACTTAGTCTGTGCGATATGGAGGTGAACATGGCTGAAGCTGGTATCGGCGTTGATATCGTCGAGATTTCCCGCATGAAATCAATTCTTGAAAAGACGCCGTCGTTTGCTCGGCGTGTGTTTACCGAAGAAGAGCGTGCGTATTGCGATGCATCATCGCGTCCCGCTGCTCACTATGCGAGCCGCTTTGCTTCGCGCGAGGCGGTGCTTAAAGCTCTCGGCACGGGTTTTAGTCAAGGCGTGGGTCGCAAGGATGTTTCGGTAACGCGTGATAAACTCGGCAAACCGAAGGCGCTGCTTTCGGGCCGTGCTCTCGAGATCGCTCAAGAACTGGGCGTTGTTGAGGTCGCTCTTTCCATTACGCTTACGGGAGACTTGGCCGTTGCGAATGCCATCGCGATTACCGAAGATGCTCGGCCTAAGCCAAAAGATGAAAAGGTGAGCACCAAGAAACGCGTTGCGCAGACATTTAAAGAGGCTCGCTCTGTATTAGATGAGCTCGAGCAGCTGCAGAATTCAGCATTGACGGAGCACCTGGGCGATGCTTCGCAAGATACGCTAGGAGCATAGATGAAACCGGTTTTGAGTACCGAAGAAGTCGTTCGTCTCGAGGATATCATCGAACGCGAAGGGACTTCGAAGGCCGAGCTTATGGAGCTAGCGGGTGAGTTTGCCGCTAACGAGGTCTTGAAGCTCAATCCCGATCGGGTTCTCGTTTTGGTCGGTTTTGGTAATAATGGCGGCGACGGTTGGGTTGCCGCCGATATCCTGAGCCATAAGGGTGTGGACGTGGATATCGTTTCTCCGGTTGAACCGGATGAGATTCCTGCTGCTCTGGCACGTCATGTTGCTCGTCGTACTGCCGGCCGCGATGTGCACGTTTGCGTCGGCCCCTCGCGTGATGAACTCGAGGTTTTGATCGATAAGGCCGATGTTGTTGTCGATGCCATTTTTGGTACCGGTTTCCACGGGAATCTGCGTGCGCCGTTCTCCATTTGGATTCCTACGGTCAATGAATGCGCCGATTGTGTCGTATCCATTGATGTCCCCTCGGGCCTGAATGCAGAGACGGGCGTTGTTGATGACGACTGCATTCGTGCCGAGCGCACGGTGACGATGATTGCGCCCAAGATTGGTCTGTATAGCGCTGATGGTCCTGAGTATGCTGGCGATTTGATCTGCGGCAATCTTTACGACCGTCTTGACGAGGTCATCGATGATGTCGACCACGCCGCCGAGATTGTCGAGCCCGGTGACTTAGTTGATTACTTTGCTCCGCTACCATCGAATATCGATAAGTATTCCCGTGGCTCCGTGCTTATTGTCGCCGGATCTGCGCAATATCCTGGTGCTGCCATTATGGCGGCCAAGTCTGCAGCTCGCGCGGGTGCTGGTTACGTGGCAGTCGCGGCTCCTGACGCCTGCGCCAATCTCATTCGCATGGCACTTCCTTCGATTCCGGTCTTTGCTATTCCGTCTGATTCCCGCGGCTCCTTTGGCGCCGCTGCGCGCATGACGGTGTGCGAGATCGCAAAGAAGTACAGCTGCGTGCTGTGCGGTCCCGGTATGACGACGTCTGCCGGCGCTATGCAGGTGGTTTCGGGCTTGCTCGAGCTTGATGTACCGCTAATTTTGGACGCCGATGCACTCAACTGCCTTGCTAAGATTGCCATTGACGGTATTGATAGTAACCCCGAGATGTATCGCCGCGAGCAGCCGTTGGTTATGACGCCGCACTATCGTGAGCTTTCGCGCCTGGTTGCCGGTGACGAGGTGAACGACCTTGGTACCGCGATTGCGGCCGCGCAGAAGGTTGTCTGGGCTGCAGGCTCCGACAATCTGGTGGTCATTGCCAAGGGGCCGACGACGGCTATCTGTGGCGTTGAGCGTGTGCTGCTGCCGCTCTCGGGTCCGGCTTCTCTGGCAACTGCCGGTTCGGGTGATGTTCTCGCGGGTATTTTGGCCGGCACGCTTGCCACCATGCGCGACGAGATGGATCGTTGGGAGTTGCTGTATTCGTACGCCGTCGCACTTCACAGCTACGCCGGTTTTGCCGCGGCGACGGAGTATGGTGAGAAGAGCGTCATCGCGACCGATCTTATCGACTTGATCGGTCCTGCCATGGAGCTGGCGGCAAAGGATGCGCTCGAAGATCTGGGAATCATGGACGAAGGGTCGGATGACTAATCATGAATAAAGCCGATTTGACGCGCTGGTCCTGGGTCGAGATCGACCGCGGGGCGCTCCGTCGCAACACGAGGGCCTATAAGAACTTGTTGAATCCGCGTCAGCGCCTGTGCTGCGTGGTCAAGGCCGATGCTTATGGTCATGGAGCTGTTGAGTGTGCCAAGATCATGTATTCGGCCGGTGCCGACATGTTTGCCGTGGCGACGGTTAACGAGGGCGTTGGGCTCCGTCAGGGCGGGATTACTAAGCCCGTCCTGATTCTAAGTGAGCCGCCTATCGAGGCTATTCCTGCATTGCTCGAATTCGATATCATGCCCTCGGTCTATACGTCCGATTTTGCTCTTGCGTATGGCGAATGCGCCGTCGCGGCGGGCAAGGTGGGCAAGTACCATCTTGCCATCGAGACGGGCATGAATCGTATCGGTGTTCACTACACACAGGTGCTCGACTTTGTACGCGGCATCAGTTTCCATCGCGGCATCCAGTGCGACGGCGTATTTACGCACTTTGCCACGGCCGATGAACCTTCGGGTTGGGACTACAAGCTGCAGTGCCAGCGTTTTACCGAGGCCGTTCAGGCCATTAAGGACGCAGGTTTTGAATGCGGTATCGTGCATTGTGCCAATACGCCGTCCTCGATGCTCGATTCTTCAATGCACTTTGACATGATTCGTGCCGGCATCGGTTTGTATGGTCTGCAGCCATGTGAGCTGAGCGGTCGCGTGATGCAGCTTGATCCCGTCATGAGCGTCCACGCGCGTGTGACGCGCGTGGCGCATCCTGCGATGGGCGAGGGCGTGGGCTACGGCTTTACCTACCGCGTACCGCGCACGCGCGTTCAGATCTGCACCCTTCCGATCGGTTATGCCGATGGCCTTTCGCGTACGCTTTCCAATCGTATGGACGTGCTGTATCGCGGCGAGCGTGTGCGTCAGGTGGGCAATATCTGCATGGACCAGTTTATGGTCGCCATTCAGTCCAACCCGGCGCATGAGATTCCCGAGGCCGAGTATGGTGACGAGATGATCATTGTCGGCCGCGATGGAGATGCCGAGATTACCATGGACGAGATGGCGCGCCTACGCGGCACGATTAACTACGAGGTCGCTTGCGGCTTTGGTATGCGTCTCGACAAGGTCTACGTGTAGGAGTCGCTATGGGCGTCATGCACATCCCCGGCCATAGCCATCAGGCGCCGCGTGAGGTCGCACTCGAGGAGATCGAGGCCGTTCTGGGCGATTGTCACCTTTGCCAGCTTTACCAGTCGCGCCATAACATCGTGTTTGGCGTGGGAAACCCCCACGCTCGCGTGATGTTTATTGGCGAGGCGCCGGGCCGCAATGAGGATTTGCAGGGCGAGCCCTTTGTGGGGGCGGCAGGCGAGGACCTCAACGGCATTTTGTCGCTGGCGGGGCTCAAACGCGAAGACGTCTACATTGCCAACGTGCTTAAGTGCCGCCCGCCGGGAAACCGCAATCCGCGTCCCGAGGAAGTGCTGGCTTGCTCGCCATTTTTGCGTGAGCAGATTCGAAGCATCTGGCCCGATATTATTGTGACGCTCGGCAACCCCGCGACGCACTTTGTGCTAAAGACCGAGATTGGCATTACTAAGCTGCGCGGCAGGTTCCACCAGATGGGGCATTTTGTGGTAATGCCCACGTTCCATCCGGCAGCAGCGCTGCGCAATCCGGCGTGGCAGGAGCTGCTGGAGGAAGACTTTAAGATGCTGGGCGACTATCTGGAGCGACATCCCGCGCCAGAGGACGCCTCGGAATAATAAGGAGCATATATGTCCCTGGAGCGCCTGGGGGTAGGTACTTACAAAACGACTTGCGCTGCCGATACGGAGTACTTTGGCGAGCTAATTGCACCGTGCCTTGAGGACGGCGATGTGCTCATCCTGACCGGTGGCCTGGGAGTGGGCAAAACTCACTTTACCAAGGGCGTCTCGCGCGGGCTGGGCGATGGGCATATGGTTACGAGCCCTACGTTTGCGCTCATGGCCGTTCACGATCAAGGTCGTATTCCGCTGTTTCACTTTGATCTATACCGCCTGGAGCATGCCTACGAGCTCGAGGATACGGGCATTTTCGATGTGCTGGGCTATGAGGGTGCTTGCCTGCTGGAATGGGGCGAACAATTCCAGGACGAGCTGACGGATGAGTATCTTTCGGTGACGCTCAAGCGTGATGAGGGCGACAGCGATGTGCGAACGATAACGCTCGAGGCGCACGGTGACCGCGCAATGGAGCTTTCCCATTTGATTGATAAGGCTGTACAAGATGAGCTTGCATAACGACAACGCGCTGGTGGTGGCGCTCGATACCTCGACCGACATGCTTGCCTGCGCGGCAAGCTGGATTGATGGGCAGACGGGCGAGACGAAGCTCGCGAGTGGCGACCACATGTGTCGCCGTCACGCCAACGTTGAGCTCGTGAATACCGTTGATGGCGTGCTGGCTCAAGCCGGTCTGAATCGCAGCGATGTTGGTTGCTACGTGGTCGGCCGCGGCCCGGGGTCGTTTACGGGCGTGCGCATCGGCATCTCCACTGCCAAGGGCCTCGCGCGTGGTGCCAATGTTCCGCTGCTGGGCGTGTCGACGCTTGACGCTTGCGCTTGGACGGCGTGGAAGGCTGGCGTGCGTGGCAAGCTTGGTATCTTGGCCGATGCTATGCGCGGTGAGGTATATCCGGCGCTGTATATGCTGGTCGATGAGGGTCCCGAGCGTCAATTTGAGCGCGAACACGTGGTCAAGGCCGCCGTGGCGCTCGATGAGTGGCGCCAAGCAGCGGACTGGGACCAGGTTCAGCTGACCGGTGACGGTCTTGTGCGCTATGGCAAGCTGCTGGGTGAGGACGAGACCGCCCGCTGCGTGGAGCGCGACCTGTGGTGGCCTTCGGGCGAGGGCTTGCTGCTCGCGCACGCTGCGGGCGACGGCGATCCGGCCCGCGTCCTGCCGATTTACACGCGCCTTTCGGATGCCGAGGAAAACGAGCGCAAGCGTCTTGGTCTTGCCGAGAGTGCGCACAGCGAAATTACGGGCGTTGCCGATGAGCTCGCCGGTCGTCATCTGCAGTTCCGTCCCATGGGCGCGGCGGATGCCGAGGGCGCGAGCGCGCTGGAGGCCGCCTGCTTTGAAGGTGCCGGACACGAGGCGTGGACGCCGGGCATGTTCCTGTCCGAACTGGGCGAGGACGTCGCTGCGCCGCGTAGTTGGTGGGTGGCACACGACGACGGCAAGCTGCTGGGCCTTGCCGGCGGTATGGTCGTGGACGGTGATGTGCAGATTCTGGATGTCGCCGTCGACCCGGCACATCGCCGTGAGGGCATTGCCCGCAAGCTGCTGTCGCACGTGAGCTATGATGCCCAGATGCTCGGCTGCACTACGGCTTCGCTCGAGGTCGAGGACGGTAACGAGGGAGCGATCGCGCTTTATAACGCTCTGGGCTTTACCGAGGCTGGCCGTCGTCGTGGCTATTACGGTGCCGGCAAGGACGCCATCGTCATGACGGCCCCACTTCCCCTCGTGCTTCCGGTCGATAACGCCTCGCCCGAGCCGACGGCAGCCGAGCAACGCGCATGGCCCCTGTCTGCGCCCAAGCGCTCTGCCGAGGAACGTGTCGAGATTGAGCATCGCCGCCTAGTGCTCGCTATCGAGAGCTCCTGCGACGAGACGGCGGTGGCGATTATCGATGCAGATGGCAATATGCTGGCCAACCAGGTGTCGACACAGATTGATTTTCACGCCCGCTTTGGCGGCGTGGTGCCCGAGATCGCCTCGCGCAAACACGTTGAGGTGATTGTGAGCGTCGTGGATGCGGCGCTCGAGGATGCCGCAGCATCGCTTGGTCTTGAGGGTGGAGCCATTGCCCCTAGCGAGCTTGCCGCCGTGGGCGTGACACAGGGTCCGGGCCTGGTGGGCGCCCTCGTGGTGGGCGTTGCCTTTGCTAAAGGCTTTGCCTACGCTGCCGGTAAGCCGCTCGTATGCGTCAACCATCTGGAGGGGCACCTGTTTGCCAACTTGCTGGCGCAGCCCGACCTCAAGCCGCCGTTTATCTTCACGCTCGTCTCGGGCGGTCATACCATGCTTGTTCACGTCAAGGCGTGGGGCGACTACGAGGTGCTCGGCGAGACGCTCGACGACGCCGTGGGCGAAGCCTTCGACAAGGTGGCAAAGGCGCTGGGCCTGGGCTATCCCGGTGGCCCCATCATCTCCAAGCTTGCCGAGACGGGCAACCCCAAGGTGATCGATTTTCCCCGCGCGCTTAACAGCAGGGGAGACTACCGCTTCTCGCTTTCGGGCCTGAAGACGGCGGTGACGCTCTACATCGAGCAGGAGACCAAGGCCGGGCGCACGATTCACCTGCCCGATCTAGCGGCCTCGTTTGAGGCGGCGGTCTTTGACGTGCAGTACAAGAAGGCCAAAAACGCACTGCACGCTACCGGATGCAAGGAATACTGCATCGGTGGCGGCGTCTCGGCTAATCCGCATCTGCGCGAGATGATGATCAAGAAGCTCGGGCGTCAGGGGATCCGCGTAACGGTGCCACCGCTTTCGGCGTGCACCGACAACGCCGCCATGATCGCAGAGGTTGCTCGCCGTAAATTCGACCGAGGAGAAATCTCGCCGTTCGACGTCGATGCCGATCCGAACATGACGCTGTAGCCGCAAAGGTGCGATCCCCGGCGCTGCCCGGGCGCCAACGGCCGCATATGAACTTTCCTGCTCTACAGTCCTGCTCACGACGGAGGCCACATTAAGTGGCCTCCTGTT
>CALEXE010000066.1:0-2425 GCA_937925265.1 uncultured Collinsella sp.
ACAACGTAGGAGCCGGACTCGGCGCGGCCGGAGTAAACGCGGACGTAGGTGAGCTTACCGACGAACGGGTCGGTCATGATCTTGAAGACCAGGCCGGAGAAGGGCTCGTCGAAGGAAGGATGACGCTGAATCTCCTCGCCGGTGTCCGGATCGGTACCGGTGACGGCCTCAACGTCGAGCGGGCTGGGCAGGTAGTCGACGACAGCGTCGAGCAGCTCCTGAACGCCCTTGTTCTTGTAGGCGGAGCCCACGAAGACGAGGTTGAGCTCGTTGGCCAGAACGCCCTTGCGCAGAGCAGCCTTGAGCTCCTCGACGGTGAAGTCCTCCTCCATGAGGATCTTCTCCATGAGCTCGTCGTCAAAGCTGGCAGCAGCGTCGAGGAGCTCCTCGCGCTTGGTGGCAGCGATGTCGGCAAACTCAGCCGGGATCTCGTCCATCGGCTCGGGGTAGGTCATGCCCTTCTCGTCGGCCTTGAAGTCCCATGCAGTCATGGTAACGAGGTCGATGACGCCCCAGAAGTTGTCCTCGGCGCCCATCGGGACCTGAGCGGCCACGGCGTTGGCGTCGAGACGATCCTTCATGGTCTCGATAGCGTTGAAGAAGTCAGCGCCCACGCGGTCATACTTGTTGATGAAGGCGATGCGGGGGACGTTGAAGGTAGAAGCCTGACGCCAAACGGTCTCAGACTGGGGCTGGACGCCGGCAACGGCGTCGAAGACGGCGACAGCGCCATCGAGGACGCGCAGGCAGCGCTCGACCTCGGCGGTGAAGTCAACGTGGCCCGGGGTGTCGATGATCTGGATGCGGTAGTCCTTACCGTCCTTGTTCCAGAAGCAGGTGGTAGCAGCGGAGGTAATGGTTACGCCGCGCTCCTGCTCCTGAACCATCCAGTCCATGGTGGCAGCGCCCTCATGGACCTCACCGATCTTGTGGGTCTTACCGGTGTAGTAAAGAATACGCTCGGTCGTGGTGGTCTTACCGGCATCGATGTGGGCCATGATGCCGATGTTACGGGTATCGGAAAGCTTGTACTTAGGCTTAGCCATGTTAGTTCCTTACCTTAACTTACCAACGATAGTGAGAGAACGCGCGGTTGGCCTCGGCCATCTTGAAGACGTCCTCACGCTTCTTGACGGAAGCGCCCAGGCCGTTGGAAGCGTCGAGGATCTCGTTGGCGAGACGCTCGGCCATGGTCTTCTCCTTGCGAGCGCGGGAGAAGTTGACGATCCAGCGGATGCCCAGAGCGGTGGAACGACGGGAGTTGACCTCCATCGGGACCTGATAGGTAGCGCCACCGACACGCTTGGGCTTAACCTCGAGCGTGGGCTTGACGTTGTCCATAGCCTTCTTGAAGGTAGCGAGAGCGTCGCCGCCCTCGGACTTCTCGGCAACGATCTCGAAAGCGGTGTAAACGATGCGCTCAGCGGTGGCCTTCTTGCCGTCAAGAAGGACCTTGTTGATGAGCTGAGTCACCAGGCGGTTGTTGTAAACGGCGTCAGGCTGAACCTCACGACGATTAGCTGCTGCACGACGCGGCATGTGAAATCTCCTTAAGTGTCTACCGTGCGGCGCTCAAGACGGCACACGGCGAAAGTATCAAAACGTTATCTGGCTTATTTAGCCTTGGGGCGCTTAGCACCGTACTTGGAACGGGCCTGCATACGGTTCTGGACCGGAGCAGCGTCGTAGGCGCCACGGATGACGTGATAACGGACACCAGGGAGGTCACGGACACGACCGCCGCGGACGAGCACGATGGAGTGCTCCTGCAGGTTGTGGCCCTCACCCGGGATGTAAGCGGTAACTTCGATGCCGTTGACAAGGCGAACACGGGCAACCTTACGAAGAGCCGAGTTCGGCTTCTTGGGGCTCGTGGTGAAGACGCGGGTGCACACGCCGCGCTTCTGGGAGTTGTGCTGCAGAGCAGCGTTCTTGGACTTCTTGGGCACGGAACGACGGCCCTGGCGAACCAGCTGGTTAATAGTAGGCAAAGCGTACTCCTTCTCGAATGATTCCAGCTTTCTGTAAAGTGCAACGGCTTGAATCGAGGGGTCAGCATCCCCCTACGAAACACGCAGTTCGATAGGATACGTGGCGTTAGCTGTGCCGTCAACAGACCACGCCGCCGGGCGTATCCCAAAATTGGTACATTTCCGCAAAGCCTACACAAAATGAATCCCCTCCTGTGCGCAAGTGCCCATTCCAGCCGTCCATGTAACACGAAAATGGCCGCTTCCTCTAGCAGGAAGCGGCCTAGACCTTACGAATAGACGATGGTAAAGGGTTCCGACGTTTCGGCGCCCCCTGTTGAAGTGCAGCGTGTGCCCTCAAGCGTTACTGAGACCACTTGGTCGACATCAATCAACTTCGTTGGCACCCAGATGTTCTCTCCGCTATTGCGCGTATAAGAAAAATATAAGTTGAA
>CALEXE010000067.1:0-1136 GCA_937925265.1 uncultured Collinsella sp.
GCAGATGGTCTCGGCGTCGTCAGCGGCGGCATCGTCAGCGGCATCGTCGCCTTCCGTCTGGTCGCCCGTGGAATCGGAACCAGTGGCGCTATCGGTGGTATCGCCTGCTGCAGCGTCATCCTTCACCGCGTCATCCCCAGCACTGTCGCTGTCGGCGCCGGCATCACTCGACCCAGACCCGATCGTGACATCGCCGTTGGTCTCGCCGCTCTCGGCAGTATCCAACGCCTTCGCAGATGCGGCAGCAATCTCGTTCGAGATGTTCTGCCAGCCTGCCGCCACAGCAACCACCGTGGGCGAGCATGCTTGGAGCACCATGACCACCGTCATGAACTCTGCGAGTATGCGCTTTGCCGTTCTCATCGATTCCGTACCTCTTATCCTAAAAACTCTGCTTCCAGAGTTATTGAGTCTCCGTCGTGCCCGTCAGGGTAGTTCCACTCACGTTAATGCCCAGGTCACCCCAGCCACCGGGCGTTTTGCCGTCCGCTCGGTAAAAGTTGACGACCATCGAACCCGGCTCCATGGTGAACGTAGCCTTGCGAGCTGCAGCATCCACCGTCGCGCCATGGTTGATCTCAAAGAACGGGTCGATCTCCACGTTCTCCCCCCACCTAAGTTCGACGTTTGCCGGTGCGCCCGTAACCGTCACGCGGTAGTTGTACGCAGCGTAATCAGCAAACTTGCCAGCCTCATCGACCAGCGCGCCCTCGACCGCCGCGGTCTTGACCTCGGCCTTCTTTGACGGCACGACTTTCGCCGCCAGACAGGTGAGCTCGGTGCCGGGGCTCTCCTTCGAAACAACCATGGCCTTAATCACAAAGTAGGCATGTCCCAACTTGTCCTCAGGGAACGTCACGGTGTAGTCGTGCTTGGTGGGCTGATTCTCCGGAAGCTTGACGTTGCCGGCGGGTTGGGGCGCATAACTCCACGTGGTGCCATCGAGCCCACACCCCTCGACCGTTAAGGTATACGTCACGTTTTTATCGTTGCAGAAGTTGCTGTTGCTCAGCAAATAGTTATAGATGCTAAAGGTGAAGCTGCACTGCTTGTTGTTGGGATATACCGTAACGGAGCGCTGGGCGCGGGCAAGCTCGGCATCGCCGGGCGCGCTCATGTAGCCCGTGAGCAGGTCG
>CALEXE010000068.1:0-15286 GCA_937925265.1 uncultured Collinsella sp.
CGCGGATTCGCCGCGTCACCGCTCTCAACAGGAGGTCTTTGTTTATGGCAGATCAGAAGCCGGTTGTCGGGATCATCATGGGCTCCAAGTCCGATCTGGGCGTTATGGAAGGTTGCACCGCCGAGCTTGAGGCGCTGGGCGTGCCCTATGAGCTCGTGATTGCAAGCGCCCACCGTACGCCGGCGAAGGTCCATGAGTGGGCCTCGACTGCTGCTGACCGCGGCATCAAGGTGATTATCGCTGCTGCCGGCAAGGCTGCTCACCTGGGCGGTGTCGTGGCGGCCTTTACGCCGCTGCCGGTCATCGGCGTGCCTATGAAGACGAGCGATCTGGGTGGTATGGACTCGCTGCTGTCGATGGTGCAGATGCCTTCGGGCGTGCCCGTTGCCTGTGTGGCCATCAACGGTGCCAAGAACGCTGCCATTTACGCCACGCAGATTCTGGGCGCCTGCGACCCCGAGTACCGCAGGGTTATCGAGAAGATGAAGCAGGAGATGGCTGACGCCTAAGCGCTCTGCCAGTCCATTTACAGCATAAGGAGAGCCATGTCCGACTATCAGGGAAAGCGTTTTTCGTCTTCTCGGATTCCCGATCCAGCCACGTCGGGAGCAGCCCGCGCGCCGCAGCAGGGTCGGACATCCTCTCCTCAGCAGCCGCGCGCGCCACGCCCCGTGACGCCGGCGAAGCATCGCCGCCAGGATACACCTGCTGCATATCGCCCTTCGTCATACAGTACGGCCAAGAAGTCACCTCGCTCTTCGGCGCATACCGCGCCATCGAGCTATACCGAGACGCCGCGCAAAAAGCGTCGCTCCGTTATCCCCATCTTGCTTATCATTATCGGCATCGGCCTAATCGTTGCTGCGGCCGCCATCTTTATCAACGCGCAGATTGGCTACAAGCAGGCGAGCGAGTCGTATCAAAAGATCGAAAAACAATATGTGAGCGACAAGGACGCCAGTGGCGTGCCAATTATCGACTTCAATGCGCTTGCCCAGACAAATCCCGAGGTTGTGGGTTGGATTTACGCGCCCGGGACCAACATCAACTACCCCGTGGTGCAGACCAACAACAACTCCAAGTACCTCAACACGCTGTTCGACGGCACCGCCAATGCCTCGGGAGCCATCTTCTTGGATAGCGACGACACCGCGCCGGGCATGGTGGATCAGCAGACCACGATTTACGGTCATCACATGAACGACGGTTCGATGTTCAACGTGATTTCGGATACGACTGACCAGGCAACGTTCGATAGCATTGAATATGTGTACTACATCACGCGCGATGCGACGTATAAGTTGCGTCCGCTGGCGACCAAGGTGGTCGAGGACACGTATGCCAAGGCGCGCACGACCAATTTTGAGGGCGACGACGGACTCAAGAACTACCTGTCCGAGATGCTCGACGGCGCTTCTGCCGTGGCGAGTGATGCCACCGATCGTGCCGCTTCGGCAACTAAGGTTGTAACGCTTGTGACCTGTCGTTCGCTGTCGCTGAGCAACACACGTGCCGTCATGGTGCTCACGCCGGTCGAGGAATAAGTTGTTCGAGAGTAGCTAAAAAGGCCCCGTCCCAAATTGGCTACTCGACGACGGTAAGGGAGAAATGATGCTCGAGAGTGGCAAATTGATGCCTTCGATTGATGCTTGGCTGCGCGAGGCCAAGGCCAATGCTTCGGCGGCAGGCTGTGGGATGTATCTGACGCATAACGGTGTGGTGCGCGCGACGCCCAAGGCTGAGGTGCGCGGAGTCGAGACCGATGGCGTGGCGCCTGGGCATAAGGTGGGCGGCATGGTGTTTGGCTTCGATGCTCAGAAGGTGCAGGCTGCTATCGAGGCTACGCGCGCGATGCCGGGTATCGGCTATGTGCGCGTGTGGCTGGCAAGCGGCGAGCTTTCCGTAGGTGACGACATCATGCTCGTGCTTATCGGCGGGGACATTCGCCCACACGTGGTCGATGCACTGCAGGCGCTCGTTGGCACCATCAAGAACGAATGCGTGAGTGAGGTCGAGCGCGAGGCATAGAGGATTGCGTCGATAGAAGGATCGCTTATAAAAATGCCCACCGGTACGTGTGATACCGGCGGGCATTTTGCGTTTTGGGCGCGGTGAGCGCTATACGCGTGTCGCATCCTTGGGGCTCATGGTCATGCTCTGGAAGCGGTTTTCCATGTACTCGTTATCGAAGTGCTCTCCGTAGAACTGTGCGACGGGAATGTCCGGCTCCGTGCCGTTAACGCGCTGGTACCAGTAGTCGAGCGACTGCAGCGTCATGACGCCGTCGACCAGCATGATAACGGTAAAGATGACGGTGGCCGAGTAGCGGCTCTTCCAGGGGATCTTGTTGATAAGCTTAAGCAGCCTCGGCAGCAGCAGCTTGATCCAGATGAGGCCGCCCAGGCCCCACAGGCAGGCGAAGCCCGTGCAGGTGCGTCCGCCCGTGAGGACCACGAGCGGATCGGGCAAACCGAACAGCGTTATGTGCGAGTAGCTCCACGAGACCACGCCAAACGCGGTCTGCATAAACCAGCCCACGAACACCTCAAAGCTGGCGCCGAGCAGGGCGCTCACCAGGAAAATGATGATGGGGTTCTTTTTGTAGAAGCGGTTAAGCACCATGGTCATGAGCACGGCGCCAAATCCGTAGATGGGGCTGAAGGGGCCAAACAGCATGCCGGCGCGGTTCTGATAGACGCCCGGGTCGTCGACCGTCATGTGCCAGATGTCCTCGGCGATCAGGCCGAGTATGCAGCAGACAAAGAACACCCAGAACAGGTTGAAGTAGTTGAGCTTGATGTAGCCCTCGCCGGTTTCATCGCGGCCGAGCATGCCCTCGGCGGCGGCGTCGCGGTCGAGCATCTCCTGCAGGCGGCGCTGCAGTTCGCGCTCCTGACGCAGCGTGGGGTCGACGGTTGCCGAAAGTGCAACAAGGATGCCGAGCTGGATCGCGGGACGCAGCAGGAAGGGCCCGATGCCCTGGAGCATCACGTCGACCAAAAGCTCGACGACGGTGAATGCAATAAGGATGTAGGACAGGCGGGCGGCGTTGCGGCGCTGGTTTTTGATAAGGTCCAGGCCAAAGATGATTAGGATGACGGCACTTGCCGCAGAGAGCATGATGCCGGCGACGATAAGGCCGACTGCGACGAGCGTGTTGTCGCCGAGCTTTTCGGTGGCGTTGCCGTTAACAAGTGCCGTGATGACCTGCCACATAAAGGCAGCGACCGACGGGGGCGTGCCCACGCCGGAAAGGATGCACGGGACGGCGTACACCTTAATGATGAGGGGAATCTTCTTGACCTCTGTGGCGCTGGGGACGCTGGGGTCGAGTTCGTTTCGATCCATACAGAACCTTTCTCGCTTTGTTGTAGGTTATAAGGATACGCCGCCGACCTGCCAAAAGACAGGACGAACGTCCCAATTGCAACTTTGTAATCCCCAACGGTGGACGCGGCGGCCATCTGGGGGGCGCGGGCGCTTGCACTGGACAGACCGATAAAATGTTTGGCAACAAAACTGATTATTAGCTCGGTGGGCTTTTAAAAAGCGCTGCTCATGCGCTGGGGAGCACGTCGCGCCGTGCGTATAATAAGGCGGGTAACGCCAAAAATACGAGGCTCTGAGGGGATACCATGTCTCAAGAAACCATCCGCGCGGCCGAGCGTGCCGCGGGACAGGTGAACACCATGTCGACGTATGATCCGGACTCCGACCAGCTGCATGAGGAATGTGGCATTTTCGGCGTATGGGCGCCCGATCGCGACGTGGCTCGACTGACGTACTTTGGCCTGCGTGCGCTGCAGCACCGTGGCCAGGAATCGGCTGGAATCGCCGTGGGTGACGGCGGCACGGTTATGGTCCGCAAAGATCTGGGCCTGCTCGACCGCGTGTTCTCCAACGCCGACCTGTCGACGCTCTCCGGCCAGCTGGCCGTGGGTCATGTGCGCTACGGCACTGCCGGCGCCAAGAGCTGGGAAGCCTCTCAGCCGCACCTCTCTACCATCAATAGCGTCATTATCGCGCTCGCGCACAACGGCACCCTCGTCAACACCGACGAGCTGCGCCGTCAGCTGATCGAGCTGGGCGTGCCGTTCCTCTCCAATTCGGATTCCGAGGTCGCGACCAAGCTTATCGGCTACTTTACCCAGCGTACGGGCCACCTGCGCGAGGGTATTCGCAAGACCATGGAGCTCGTGCGCGGCGGCTACGCCATGACGCTCATCAACGAGCAGGCGCTCTACGCATTTCGCGATCCACACGGCATTCGCCCGCTCGTGCTGGGCAAGCTGGTGGACGAGGGTCTGGACCAGGCCGATGCCGCAGCCGTTTCGCAGCTGCCGTCGCAGGACGGTGCCGCGACGGTCGACTCCGCCGTCCGTGTCACGCGCGCCGGCGGCTGGGTCGTTGCTTCCGAGACCTGCGCACTCGACATCGTGGGTGCCGAGTACGTCCGTGACGTCCGTCCCGGCGAGATCTTGCGCATCAGCGCCGAGGGCCTGGTATCCGAGCAGGGCGTGCCTGCAGCCGAAGAGCCCGCCAACTGCATCTTTGAGCAGGTCTACTTTGCCCGCCCCGACTCCATCATGAACGGCAAGAGCGTCTATGCCTGCCGTTACGACATGGGTCGTCAGCTGGCACATGAGGAGCCTGTCGAGGCCGACCTGGTCATCGGCGTGCCCGACTCCGGCCTGCCGCCTGCGGAGGGGTATTCGCACGAGAGCGGTATTCCCTTTGGCGAGGGCCTTATCAAGAACCGCTACGTGGGCCGTACGTTTATCGAGCCTACGCAGGAGTTGCGCGCCATGGGCGTGCGTATGAAACTCAACCCGCTGCGCGACAACATCGAGGGCAAGCGCCTGGTCGTCATCGACGACTCCATCGTGCGCGGCACCACCATGGTGCAGCTCGTCAAGATGCTGCGAAACGCCGGCGCCAAGGAGATTCATATCCGCATCAACTCGCCCGAGGTCATCTGGCCGTGCTTCTACGGTATCGATACCGACGTGCAGTCGCAGCTTATCAGCGCCAACAAGACGGTCGACGAGATTTGCGAGTATATCGGTGCCGATTCGCTGGCCTTCCTTTCGGTCGAGGGCCTGCTGAAGGTCATGCCCAAGGGCGGTTACTGCGATGCGTGCTTTACCGGCCGCTACCCCGTGGCGATTCCCGAGAGCTTTGGCCGCGACAAGTTTATGGAGGGCTTTAAGCCCCGCAACCTGGACAAGCCGCTGCACTTTGACGACGACGCCGTGGTCGAGAAATACGACGACCGCAGCTGGGAAGAGGAGCACGGCGAGGCCTAAAACCTGCCATATGGGGACAGGTATATTTTGGTAGGTTTTACCTGCTGTTTTGTTGATATGACGGCGCGTGCTGTTATGGCGCGCGCCGAAATGAACGCAACTATGAGCACCGTTTGGCGCCCGCGCGGCGCCACGGTAGTGGGAGAGGAAGGCTCAGATGAGCGACAGCAAGCATGTGACGTATGAGGATGCCGGCGTCGATACCGCTGAGGGCGGCCGCGCCGTCGACGCTATTAAGCAGATGGTCAAGGATACCAATCGCCCCGAGGTTATCGGCGGCATCGGCGGCTTTGGTGGTTTGTTCTCGGCTGCCGCGCTTAAGGATATGGAAGACCCGATTCTGATTAGCGGTACCGACGGCGTGGGCACCAAGCTCGTGCTTGCCCAGATCATGGACCGTCACGAGACGGTGGGCCAGGACCTGGTCGCCATGTGCGTCAACGACATTCTGGCTTCGGGCGCCGAGCCGCTGTTCTTCCTGGACTACGTTGCCATCGGTCACATCGAGGCCGAGCACATGGCAAAGATCATCAAGGGTGTGGCCGACGGCTGCAAGCTCGCGGGCTGCGCGCTCGTGGGCGGTGAGATGGCCGAGCACCCGGGCGTCATGGCCCCCGCCGATTACGACCTCGCCGGCTTTACCGTGGGCGTCGTTGACCGTCCCAAGATGCTTGACCCCGCAAACGTCCGCCCGGGCGATGTGATCCTGGGCCTGCCTTCCACCGGCGTGCACTCCAACGGCTACTCGCTCGTGCGCAAGGTCATCGGCGTCGACGGCATCAAACCGGGCACGCCCGAGGCCGCCGCTAAGGCCGAGGAGCTGAGCCGTCCGCTCGAGGAGCTCGGCGGTGCATCGCTGGCAGACGCTCTGCTGGCTCCCACGCGCATCTACGTCAAGCCGATTCTGGAGCTGCTCCGCGGTGGCGCCAACGTTCATGCCATTGCCCACATCACCGGTGGCGGTATTACCGAGAACCTCAACCGCGCGCTCGCCGACGACGTCGACGCTGTGGTCACCCGCAACGGTGCCGAGATGGGCTGGGACGTTCCGCCCGTCATTACTTACGTGTCGCGCCAGGCCGAGCTTGCGCCTAACGAGGCGTGCAAGACCTTCAACATGGGCGTCGGCCTGTGCCTGATCGTCGCCCCCGAGGACGAGGCTGCCGTGACCGAGGCCCTGGTCGCGCTGGGCGAGAAGCCGTTCCGCGTGGGCGAGTGCGTCGAGGGTTCCGGTAAGGTCGTGTACTCCGATGAGCGCTAACGAGCAGGCGGCTGCCGCCGAGGGCCTGGGTTTTGTGCCCTACACCCGTCCGACCGGCACCGATACGGCCGAGCCGCTTAAGATCGGCGTGCTCATCAGCGGTTCGGGTACCAACCTGCAGGCGCTGATCGACCTGATCGCCGCCGGCAAGCTCAACGCCTCGATTGAGCTTGTGGTGTCGAGCCGTCCCTCGGCCAAGGGCTTGCAGCGTGCCGAGCGTGCGGGTATCCAGACACTCACGCTGTCCAAGGATGTCTATGCCGATCCCATCGCCGCCGACGAGATCATCGCGCACGAGCTGCTCGAGCGCGGCTGCGAGTATGTGGTCATGGCCGGTTACATGCGCATGGTGCACACGCCGCTGCTGGCGGCGTTCCCCAATCGCGTGGTCAACCTACACCCGGCGCTGCTGCCGAGCTTTACCGGTGCCCATGCGATTGACGATGCCTTTGCGCGCGGCGTCAAGGTGACCGGCGTGACCGTGCACTTTGCCAACGAGATTTACGACAACGGCCCTATCATCGCCCAGCGTGCGCTGGCTGTCGAGGAAGGCTGGGATGTCGACATGCTCGAGGAGCACATCCATGCGATCGAGCATGTGCTGTATCCCGAGGTCGTGCAGATGCTCGCCGACGGCCGCGTCCACGTGCTGGAGAGCGGCAAGGTCGCAATTGATGCGCCCCGCGGCTAGCGGCGCACAGTACAATTTAGTTGAGTGGTCAGGGTGGTCATTGGCGCCAAGGCGCGCGTGGCCACCTTTTGTTTTGGGTAGTCACCCGCGACGTTCTTGAATGACTAGTCGTTTAAGAACGTCGCAGGTGACTAGGTGAGAGAGGTGAGCGCATGGCGGATAACGAAGCGCTGTTTACGCCTGAGCTGGTGTTTTTTGATTGGGAGTGTGCGACGCCGGATGAGGTGTTTGCGCAGCTCGAGAGTGAGCTTGCTCCGCGCGGCTACATTGCCGACGGTTGGCTCGACGCCGTTCGCACGCGCGAGGATGCCTATCCCACGGGTCTTGCCATGCCGGCGGCAAACATTGCCATTCCGCATACCGATCCGGGGTTTGTGGCCAAGCCCTATATCGCGGTGGTGAAGCCCGCCGCGCCCGTGACATTTAACGCTATGGCTGGCATGGGCGCTCCGGTGCCGGCGCAGATCGTCATCAATCTGGGCATCGCCGAGCCGGGCGGCCAGGTCGAGGCCCTGCAGGCGCTCATGAACATCTTTATGGACGCCGATGCCGCATCCGACGTGCTCGGCCAGACCACGCCGCAGGGCATGGTCGACGCTATCCGCCGTCACTTCTAAGGTGCCGGCTGCCAGAGCTGTCCCCTTTGCACCAAAATGGTGCAGATTAACCTGTCCCCAATGCACCAAGCGTGCCGCGGGGGCTGCGTTGTGACACAATGGCGTTTGTTCGATTCGTTATGCGAAAGGCCAACTATGGCAAATAAGAAAAAGAACTCCGCACCCGAGCCGACGCCCGAGCAGCAGGCTCGCGCCGCCTCCAGCTCTCGCAAGAAGCAGCGCAAGACCCGCGTGTCCAAGACTGTCAAGATCGTTCTGGTGGTCATCGGCGTGCTGGCGATGCTGCTTTCCGTCTCGGCGATGGCGTGCTCCGGCCTTATGTCGCAGGCCGAGGACACCTCGGGCTACAAGCTGACCGGCGGTGTTGCTGCTACTATCAACGGCACCAACCTCACCGAGGACACCGTGACCAAGCAGATCATGAGCATGCGCACGTCCTACGGCTACACCAAGGACAAGGACTGGGCGCAGTATCTGGTCGACAACGACCTCACGCCCAAGAAGTATCGCAAGCAACTCATCGACTCCTACACGCAGCAGATTCTGCTTCAACAGGCACAGAAAGAGAACGGCGTGACGGTGTCGGACGAGGAGGTCGAGAAGGCCTGGAAGGACGCGTGCAAGAGCGCGGGCGGTGCCAAGGCCTTTAAGAAGACCCTTAAGACCTACGGCTACACCGAGGACACCTACAAGGACTCGCTCAAGGAGAGCCTGGCGCAGCAAAAGCTTAAGGATGCGGTAGCGCCCACAAGCAAGCCCAAGGACAGCGAGATTGTCGATTACATCAACGAGAACCTGTCCAACTACAATGACGCCCGTCGCTCGTCGAACATCCTGATCAAGGTTGATTCCGACGCTTCCGACGAGGACAAGGCTGCCGCCAAGGCCAAGGCGCAGGAGTGCCTGGACAAGATCAACTCCGGTGAGCTGAGCTTTGAGGATGCCGTTGAACAGTACTCCGAGGACACCGGTTCCAAGGAGAAGAAGGGCGATGTGGGCTGGGATAAGCTCACCACCTTTGTCGACAGCTACCAGACGGCGCTCGAGGGGCTCAACAAGGGCGACGTGAGCGAAGTCATCGAGTCGACCTATGGCTACCACATCATCAAGTGCACCGACTACTTCCATGTCGATAATCAGGTTGACGACATCAACCAGGTGCCCAAGGCCATCAAAAAGTACGTCTCCAACGTGGTGAAGACGCAAGCGGTCAGCACCGCGTACAGCGAGTGGCTGGAGCAGTACAAGAAGGATGCCGACATCACCGTCAACCCCATGCCCAAAGACGTGCCATACAACGTCAGTCTGAAGGGCGTCACCAAGAGTTCGACCGACGATTCGTCGACGACTGAGTAATCATGGGGCGGTGCTCGCGCGAGTGCCGCCCGCGCTATTAGAGAGGATTTGCAGATGACCAACGAAGAGCTGCAGAAAGAAATGATCGCGGCCATGAAGGCCAAGGACAAGGTTCGCCTGTCCATCATTCGCCAGGTTAAGGCCGAGGTGAAGAATATCGAGGTCAACGAGCGCCGCGATGTGACTGAGGAAGACGTCAACAGCATGATCAAGCGTCTGATCAAGCAGACGAGCGAGACGCTGGAGATGTCCATCAAGGCCGGCACCGACCAGGAGCGTACCGACAACCTGACCGAGCAGGTCAAGATTCTGGAGAGCCTGCTGCCCGCGCAGGTTTCGGGCAAGGAGCTCGAGGCTCTGATCGAGCAGGTCATCGCCGAGCTGGGCGCCACGTCCAAGAAGCAGATGGGCCAGGTCATGGGGGCGCTCGGCAAAGCCACCGGCGGCAACTTCGACAAGCCTGCCGCGGCCAAGATCGTCGGAGCAAAGCTCGCGTAGGGACCGAGCGGCATATAGTTGATGTTGAGGGGGCGTGACCATTGCGGTCGCGCCCCCTTTTTTTGATGGCAGCTGAAAGGCACTCATTGGGGGCAGACTTAAATGAGTGCCCACTTCCCGGGTACTCATTTAAGTCTGCCCCCAATGAGTGCCCGAGTGCCCAATGAGTGGGTGGAAGATTGCGGGTTCTTTACGGGGATGTAGTGTGGGCTGCGGAAACGTGGTTCTTTCCGTACAATAGTTCAACTCGTGTAAACGCAGGGAAGGGACATCCATGGCAGACATGATCGAGATCAAGCATCTCAACAAGTACTTTGGCGACCTGCATGTGCTCAAAGATATCAATCTCACCGTCAAGCGCGGCGAGAAGCTCGTAATGATCGGGCCTTCCGGCTCGGGTAAGTCGACGCTCATCCGTTGCGTCGATTATCTGGAGGAGCCCACGTCGGGCGAGGTCCTCATCGACGGTACGCCGCTCACCAAAAAGAATCACCTGGAGATGGCTCGCAAGTACAGCTCCATGGTGTTTCAGCAGTTCAACCTGTATCCCAACATGACGGTGCTCGGCAATCTGACGCTCGCGCCCATCAAGCTGCAAAAGAAGAGCAAGGAGGAGGCGACCGAGATCGCCATCGCCGCGCTCAAGCGCGTCGGCATGGCGCATAAGGCCGGCGAGTATCCTCAGAACCTCTCGGGCGGTCAGCAGCAGCGCATCGCCATCGCCCGTGCCCTGTGCACCAAGCAGCCCATCATCCTGTTTGACGAGCCGACTTCGGCGCTCGACCCCGAGATGGTCCAGGAGGTCTTGGACGTAATGATTGAGCTCGCGCAGGAGGACATCACCATGATCTGCGTGACGCACGAGATGGGCTTTGCGCGCCAGGTGGCCGACCGCGTCATCTTTATGGAGGACGGCCGCATCCTTGAGGAGGGCACGCCCGAGCACTTCTTCGATAACCCCGAGAACCCGCGCTGCCGCGAGTTCCTGTCCAAGATCCTGCACTAGGCGTGGTGATGGACATGACGGATATGACGAGGGCGGCCGTGTCGCGCCGTCACTTTTTGCAGCTGGCGGGCGCTGGCATGCTCGCGCTGACGGGGACCGCGCTCACCGGTTGCGGCAACTCCGCCGGCGGCGACGGCTCCGACAAGGGCTCCAAGCTTGCGACCATCAAGTCGCGTGGGCACCTGAATGCCGGCGTTAAGAAGGATGTTCCCGGCTACGGCTATTACGACACCGCCAAGGGTCGCTTTGAGGGCATGGAGGTCGATCTGTGCTACCAGATCGCCGCTGCCGTCTTTGGCGTGAGCTACAAGGAGGCCCGCGCCCAGGAGCTGGTCGAGTTTACCGACGTAACGCCCAAGACGCGCGGCCCGCTGATCGACAACGGCCAACTCGATGTGGTCGCGGCGACCTACACCATCACCGACGAGCGCAAGAAGAGCTGGGATTTCTCGACGCCGTATCGCACCGACTACGTGGGCCTCATGGTCAAGAAACGTTCGGGCTTTACCTCGATTGAGGACCTGGACGGCAAGGTCATCGGCGTGAGTCAGGGTGCCACCACGCAGGGCCTGATCGAGCAGATGATCAAGGATAACGGCTTTACCTGCGAGCCCGAATTTAGGGCCTTTAGCGGCTACCCCATCATCAAGAGTTCGCTCGACGCCGGCAATATCGACGTCTTTGCCATGGACCGCTCCACGCTGGCCGGCTACATGAACGAGACTGTCGAGCTACTGCAGCCCGAGGTCAAGTTTGGCGAGCAGGGCTACGGCGTGGCGACCAAGAAGGGCTGCGACCTCTCGGCCGTGGTCGATCAGGTGGTCTGCGATCGCTTGACCGACGGCTGGCTCGATCAAGAGGTCAAGACCTGGGGTCTTGTGTAGGCGCATCGTCCAAGGAAGGAATCAAATGCTCGAAGGATTGTTTGACGCCGACCGCTGGTCGACGACATTTCAAAACATGGGGCCCTTCTGGGAGGGCTTTGGCGTGACGCTGCAGGTGGTCGTTGCTGGTCTGCTGCTGTCGCTGGTGCTGGGCACGCTGCTGGGCGTGTTCTCGACCACCCGTTCGCGTGTACTGCGCGCCATCAGCCGCGTGTACGTTGAGTTTTACCAGAATACCCCGCTACCCGTGCAGGTGCTCTTTATGTACATGGCCGGCCCGCAGTTTTTGCAGGCTATAACCGGCGCCGACCAGCCGGTGCGCATCGCGCCGTTCGTGCTGGGCTTCTTGGGTGTGGGCCTGTATCACGCGGCCTACATCTCGGAGGTCATCCGCACCGGTATCGAGGCGGTTCCGCGCGGTCAGATGGAGGCGGCCCAGAGCCAGGGCTTCACCCGTGCACAGGCATACTGGTACATCGTGCTGCCCCAGACGTTCAAGATCATTCTGCCGCCGCTGTGTAACCAGGCGCTCAACCTGGTCAAGAACACGTCGGTGCTGGCGCTTGTGGCCGGTGGCGACCTTATGTACCGTTCCGACAACTTTGTGAGTCTGTACGGTTACCTGCAGGGATACATCGTCTGCTGCCTTATGTACTTCATCATCTGCTTTCCGCTCGCCATGCTGGTGCAGTGGCTCGAGCGCCGCTCCAAGGAGCGTCCGCGCGGAGTGAGCCTGGCCGAGCTGGGGCTCGACAACGTAGAGGAGGCCTAGCGCATGGAAATCTTCAACGCGACCAACCTGCTCTACATTTGGGGCGGCTTTGTTAAGACGATCGAGATCTCGGCGCTGTCGATCTATTTCTCGCTCATCTTTGGTACGGTGCTGGCGCTCATCAAGAGCTATGCGCCCCGCCCGTTCCGTATTTTGGTGAGCGCCTATATCGAGCTGTTCCGCTGCACGCCCAACCTACTGTGGATCCTGTTTATCTACTTTACGGTGCAGGGCTTGGACATCGTGATCTCGACCATCGCCTTTACGCTGTTTACCAGCGCCGTTATGGCTGAGATCGTGCGCGGCGGTCTTAACTCGATTCCGCGCGGCCAGTTTGAGGCGGCGCAGAGCCAGGGCTTTGGCTTCTTTGCCACCATGCGCTACATCATTCTGCCGCAGACGTTTAAGACGATCATTCCGGCACTGTTTAGCCAATGCACGACCGTCATCAAGGACAGCTCGTATCTTTCGGGCATTAACGTGGCCGAGCTCATGTACACGGCAAACGTCGTGATGGCCCACGCGATCGACCTATCGCAGGTGCTTATGCTCTACGGCCTGGTGTTTGCGATGTACTTTGTGCTCAACTTTGGTATCTCGCTGCTGGTCCGAGCCTATCAGCGCCGTATTGTGGCAGCGTAGAATGTGGCAAAGGGACAGCCCCTTTGCCACACAGAGAAAGGAATCGCGATGAGCGATCTGGAGAATAAGAAGAATCCTGTGGTCATTACCATCGCGCGCGACTTTGGCGCCGAGGGCCACGAGATTGGTCGCATGCTTGCCGACGAGTTGGGGATTCCGCTGTATGACAACGAGCTGCTGGTGCGTGCGTCGCTGCGCGCGGGCGAGTCGCTCGATAAGATGGCCGCCTATGACGAGCGTCTGGCCGTGGAGAACATGGCGTTTCTGCCCGACCGCTACGATGCGCGTTCGTACTCGGACAAGTTGTTCCAGAAGATGAGCCAGGTGATTTTGGACCTGGGCGAGACCGAGAGCTGCATTATCGAAGGCCGCCTGTCCGATTACCTGCTTCGCAACAACCCCAACCACATTGCCGTGCTGGTGACCGCTCCCTTTGAGGATCGCGTCGAGATTGTGCGCAAGAAGCGTGGCCTTAATAAAAAGAAGGGCGCCAAGCTGGTCAAGCAGCAGCAGAAGGCGCGTGAGGCTTTTTACAAGCGCTACAGCGCCGGCAAGTGGAAGATGACGAGCGGTAAGGATATCGTCGTCAACCGCGCCAAGCTGGGCCGCGAAGGCTGCAAGGACGTCATCGCGGCGGCCTACCGCTACAAGCTGGCGCAGCTCGAGGACTAGCCAGTCAAAACCACCACAAAGGGGACAGGTACCTTTGTGGTGGTTTTTGTTTTAGGCCGAGGGAAAGGCCTTGGTGAGACCGGCGCGCGTCTGCGTGTCGGTCTTTTGATAAATGGAACTCAGGTGGCGCTGCACCATGCGCATCGAGATGCCAAGCTCCTCGGCGACCTGTTTGAGCGGGCGTTCGTCCTGGGTTACGGCCATGAGAACGTCGACTTCGCGCGGGGTGAGGGCATGATCGGTGATGAAGACCTGACGCTGCTCCTCGATACTCGGTGCTGCCAGTGCCTCCTCGGCAAGCTGTTGATGTTCGCGCTCCTGCTCGGTTTGGGGCAGGCGGAACAAGCCGGCTGCCACGAATGCTGCGCAGGCGGCGACGAGAAGCACGACCGCGCCAATCATGATGAGGGCGACGTTGCCAGAGGTCACAAGCGCAAGCGAGACGCCCGACGTGGTGAACGCGCACACGTTATTGGCCGCACGGCCCATGCCGGCCCAGAAGGCGGGCACGCGCATGCGCGGTGCCAGCTGAGTAAACGTGGCGGTAAAGAACGTGACGAAAAAGCCCGAGCTCAGGTAAAAGACGACAAGGCCCAGGTTGGGATCGGCGCCGGCCTCCACGGCCAGGATGGAAATGGTCGAGAGCACGGCGATGCCGAGCATGACAAGTCCCATGTATTGGCGCTCGGCAAGATCAAAGATAATGCCGGCGGCAAGGCCGCTCGCCGCCAAAAAGAGGCGCGGCCATGTTTGCACGGCAATGGTGCCGTGGGCGTTGGAGAGCGTGACCACGTTGTCGAGGGTCGAGAACAAGCAGGCAAGAATCATGACGAGCGCGATGCTCCAACATGCCTGTTTGGCGAGGGCGTGCGATGGCTCAACAAGGGGATTGATGACGGGGTTCGCGGCTGTGTCTGTGTTTTGAGGAGCAGCGCTGAGGGTAGAGATGGCGATCGTCGCTGTGCCGAGAACGATAAGCTCTGCGATACCGCCGCAATTGAGCAGGTTGACGGCGAACTGCATCAGGATGCCCGCGGCATAGGCCGCTCCCGCGCCGGTGGCGAGTTTGGGGCCATCCTGGAATGCCAACGAAAAGGCGTGGTGAGCAGCGGCACCCAGCAGGCCGAGCCCAAAGAATGCCACGCAGCCCAGAATCTCGAGCACAAGCGGGGCCGTAGGGAACTGAATTTGCGTCAGGCCCATGATGACGATAGGGACGGCGGCGTTGACGGCTGCTAGTGAGTGGCCTTTGCGCTGTGCGAGCCCGAACAGCGGCGCGTATCCGATAAGGCCGATCACGCTGGCGCCTAGGATGAAACCCTGTGCGGGCACAACGCGTTCGGCACCGGAGAGCAGCCCGACATTGATATCGAAGCGAAACTCGGCGGAAAGAAAGGCGAAGGTAAAAAGCGCGAGTGCCAGAAGCGCGTTGATTTTAGGCTTGCTTAGGTTCAAGGACGGTCCTTTGGGTGGACGAATAATCGTGTCCTCGATTGTAGGCCAGGTCGGTAGGGGGTGGGCCTTTCGGGGGGTGTTCCTATAGTTTTGTCAACTGGGAAATGCTCTCCGTGCGACCGGATC
>CALEXE010000069.1:0-3618 GCA_937925265.1 uncultured Collinsella sp.
TGGCATAGTTGTGCTGACGTTGTACAAGGTCTTTCGGGCTGATAGCCATGTTGTCGCGCAGGTAGTCGAAACCGAACTCGGAGTTGGTGCCGTAGGTGACGTCTGCCTGGTAGGCCGGACGCTTGAGCTCGAGCGGCATGTTGTTCTGGAGCAGACCGACGGTCATGCCCAGGTACTTATAGATGCGGCCCATCCACTCGGAGTCGCGCTTGGCAAGGTAATCATTGACAGTAACGACGTGCACGCCCTTGCCGGCAATAGCGTTGAGATAGCCAGCCAACGTGGAGACGAGGGTCTTACCTTCGCCGGTCTTCATCTCGGCGATGTGGCCCTCGTGCAGTGCCATGGCGCCAATGAGCTGCACGTCAAAGTGGCGCATACCCATGGTGCGCTTGGAAGCCTCACGCACGGTGGCAAAGGCCTCGGGGAGCATGTCGTCAAGCGACTCGCCGTTGGCGTAACGCTCGCGGAACTTATCGGTCTGGCCGCGGAGTTCCTCCTCGGTCATCTTCTCAAACTGGGGCTCAAGACCGTTGATCTGGTCGACGATCTTGTAGTAGCGCTTAAGGTCCTTATCGGATCCAAAGGACAGCAGCTTTGACATGAATCCCATGTGGTTTTCCTTTTTGGCCATCGCCCACGCCGTGCAGCTGCGGGCGAGTTAAACACAGATGATTGTACTTTAGCCAAACAAGGCGCGGCCTATACGGTCGACCTCGACCGCCACGTAATAACTATGACCAACCTGCCACAATGGGACAGGTTTATTTTGGCAAGTTTTATCTGAGCAAACGCCGTCTCTCTGCCATTTGGTGCCACGGGGACAGGTTAGCTTGCACCAATAAAAAGAAAAGGGCCGCGCACCCAAACGGATGCGCGGCCCTTATGCCATGAATTCGAGCGATTCCGCGGCGAGCTATTTACTCAGCAGCCTCGGTGGTCTCGGCCTCGGCAGCGGCCTCCTCGACGGGAGCCTCTGCAGGAGCCTCGGCGGCCTGCTTGGCAGCCTCCTCGGCAAACTTAGCGGCACGCTTAGCCTTCTCGGCAGCCTTAGCCTCAGCGGCGGCCTTGCGAGCGGCCTCGGCCTCAGCGGCCTTGGCGGCCTTGGCGGCCTTGGCCTCCTCAGCCTTCTTGAGCTGGGCGGCAGCGGCGCCACCGAACTTGTCGGCGAAGCGCTGGACGCGTCCACCGGTGTCGACGAACTTCTGCTGGCCGGTGTAGAACGGGTGGCACTCGTTGCAAAGCTCGACCTTCATCTCGGACACGGTTGCGTGCGTCTTGAAGGTGTTGCCGCAGGAGCACGTCACCGTGCACTCGACATACTGGGGATGGATACCCTGCTTCATGGTAGGACTCCTTATTGGTCAGGCGCTGGTTGCCGATCAGCGCATAAGGCGTCTTGGTTTCCGACCAAGACAACAAACTCGGCTATGGTACCACGGCGCCGCGTGTCCCACAAAAGGTTCACGGTCTTTTCGGCACAACACGAGCTGGACCTTAAATATCAACTTCATCCGAACACTCCCCCACATTCATCTCTCGTATGTATCGAGATATTCCTGCTTGAGCGTCTGCGAGGACGACTTGATCTTTTCCACGAGCGTGCCGGCCTCGATGAAGTAGAACGAGTCGGTGAGGTCTGCCAGGTCGTCGAGCAGATGGCTTGAAATGAGCACGCTTCGTCCCCGCGCCACCTCGCTGCGCATCGCGTCGCAGGAGGTTTTCCGTTTTCCCGGATCGAGGCCGTTCAGCGGTTCATCGAGGATGAGGTACGGGCAATCGGTCGCTATCGCCATGGCAAGCTTTACCTGCTGCTTCATTCCTGTCGAGAGTTTACGGGTCGGCTTGTCGAGATATGGGGAGATTCCGAGGGAGTCGCAGAGCGAGTCGATGTCGGCGGCCGATTTCCACGCCTCCCTAACGAAAGCAAGGTGCTCGATGGCCGATAGCGTGGGGTAGAGATCCGCGCCGCCCGAAGAGCTCAGGTAGACGAGTTCTGCAAATTCGGCTGATCGACGTTGGCGGATTCCGTCTGCCGCCAGGCTTCCCGAGCGGATGCGGGTGGGAAATTGGCCCGACAGCGCTTCAAGAAGGGTGGTTTTCCCCGAGCCGTTGGGAGCAACGAGGCCCGCCGCCGTTCCCGGGCTCAGGAAAAGCGACCCGATTGAAAGTATCGTCGTGCTTCCGTATCCCACGCTCGCGTCCAGAAGCTCGAGCCCATGGTGCTTTTTAGCGGGTCCAGCCTGTTTGGGCGAACGTGCCGCAACGGCGCCGACCGCAAAAAGGACCGCGACGTATATCAGGGCCACGGCAAGCATCGATGCGCTGCCTGAACCGGAGCCAATGAATTCTGTCGGGAAGCATCCTACGTAGCCCGTTGCCTCGATAGGCGAGAACACGGCCAGCGGCAGGAGATTGAGCGCGGCGTTATGCTCCAGCGCCGAATCGGACAGCAACGGGAATGCCGGGGCCGCGACAAGCAGCGCTGAGGCAAGGGGGCCTGCGAAGACGCGCCTCGTTGCGGTCGATAGGACGGCGGAGCAAACGGATATCAAGGTTCCGCCCGCAAGCAGCGCGAGAAGCAGGGTCGTGAAGACGTTTCCCGCGGTCGTGGTGGCAAGCGCGCCGTCATGGAAGAAGGCGATCGGGTACCCAATCTGCCCGAAGCCGTTTAGGGCCAAGGCGCAAATGCTCCCGGGTGCGAGGCCGGCGAGGAGTATCGCGGTCCCCGCGACGATTATCGAGAACACGATCTGGATAAGGCGCCGGAATTTGGGTGCGGGCGCCTTTGCCGCCAGGGTACCGGGCCTTGTGGCGCCGAGCAGGAGTATCGACGAGAGAAGGAAGGGGATGAAGGGAAGGAAAGACGGCGCCGTGGCAATGGCGTAAGGCAGGAAGGAAAGGAATGGCAGGTCGCTTGCGGAGGCCGGGATATCCGTGATGCCGGAGCTGCTCAGGGCACGGCAATATGCGAGCGCTGCGTCATTGGTCTCTCGGTCTCCCACGATGGACCCGGATTGGAAGCCTTCGCCCATGAGCGCGTAGTAGCTCTCGGCAGAATCGAGAAAGGCGGCGTCGGTTTGAGCGGCAAGGGCGGCGTTCGCGTATCTTGCAAGCTCCGCGTCAGCTTGCTGCTCTGGAGATAGGTCTGTGCCGCTGGCCTGGGGCGCGCGCGTATTGAATGCGTCGACAAAGCCCTGCATGCCCTGCTTCATAAAGAAGGGCCCGTAGATGGGTGAATTGAACGCAATGGGGACGGAAAAGGCTGCAGCGAGAACGAGCGTACAAATCCATGCGGCCCTGTCTCTTAGGATCAGTTTGAGAAGAAGTCGACAGTACATTCAGAAGCACCTACGTTCCTCAAAGAATCGTTAGATTAAAAGTAACAGACCGGATGAAGATACGTGCGACGGGGGCGAGGCGAATGGCTGAGCGGTATCGATATGCGGGTTTAACGGTATTATATTGACCACATAGATTTTTAACTTGCATTTCTACCCGCCCTTTTCGTAGAGTCGCCGATACGTGCTTAGCGCACCCTCGGCGCGTCCGGCAGGCTTTGCGAAAGGCTCTGTTAGACCAAATTTGACACGATCGGCTGTTCGTCGAACCGGAAAA